>JASFER010000261.1:0-8685 GCA_050124755.1 Desulfobacteraceae bacterium | reverse complement strand
ATCCGCACGGTGATCGATATCGGCGGCCAGGACAGCAAGGTGGTTCACCTGGATGCCGACGGCAGCATGGTCGATTTCGTCATGAACGACAAGTGCGCGGCCGGCACCGGCAAGTTTCTTGAAATGGCGGCCCGCACCCTCGAACTGGACCTGACGGATATGGCTGACATGCCGTCCGACGCGGCTCAGGCGTGCACGATGAACAGCATGTGCGCGGTCTTTGCCGAAACGGAGATCATCTCGCTTTTGGCGCAAAAGCAAGCCCCGCAAGATATTGTTTCCGGCATCAACCGCGCCTTTGCCACGCGCATCGGCAACATGGTCAAACGCCTGGGGGTCAAGCGGCCACTGGCGTTTGTGGGCGGGGTGGCCAAAAACAAAGGGCTGGCCGATGCCCTGGCGGACTATCTCGGCGTGCCGTTCACGTCGCTGGATATCGATCCCCAGCTGACGGGCGCCCTGGGTGCGGCCGTACTGGCCCAACGTCTATAGGCTTTCAGATAATGTTTTTGGACGGCGTTATCGGTCGTCGCGGTATGACCATACAGCTTCCTCCCTCTATCCTTGCCAAAAACATTATCCGATCGCCGATTACTGCCAACAAAGGATGATGAACATGACATTTAAAATTTCTGAAACCATCCAGGAAGTGCATACCAACCTGGCCCTATCTCTGGAGATGGCCAAAGATGAAGGCAAAAAGGTGGTGGGCTGTCTCTGCTCTTATACGCCCACGGAATTGATTCTGGCCGCCGGCGCCATTCCGGTGGGCCTCTGCGGGTCGACCCAGGATCCCATTGCCAAGGCCGAACGGATTCTCTCCCCGGATCAGTGCCCCAAGGTCAAGGCCACCTTCGGCCGGGCGATTTCGGGAACGTGTCCCCTTTTTCCCCTGGCCGATTGCATTATTGCCGAGACCACCTGCGACGGCCGCAAGAAGATGTACGAACTGCTGGCACGGCAGGTTCCCATGTACGTGATGGATTTGCCCCAGAAACCCGATTCTCCGGCAGCACTGGCCCATTGGATGGCGGAGGTTAAAAGCGCCAAAGCGTTTCTTGAACATCAGCTCGGCGTCACCATCAGCGAGGACGATCTGCGGCGCGCCGTCGATCTGGGCAATCGACAAAGGCGGTTGATCACGCAAATCTATTACTGCCGCAAGCAGCACCCCGCACCCATCATGGGCCTCGATTTTATCAATATCATGACCAAGCTGCGCTATGCCGTCGATTTCGAAGCATACCTGCAGACCCTGGAAGCATTTCTCAGCGAACTGCGGCAGCGTGCGGCGGCAGGCGAATTGGCACACGAGCCGGACCGTCCCCGGATTTTATGGACCGGTCTCGGCAACAGCCTGGGATGCAGCAAAGTCCTTGAACTGGTCGAAACATGCGGCGGCGTCGTGGTCTGTCAGGAAGGTTGCGGCGGCGTGACCCGCACCGAGGATTTAATCCACATCAGGGATGATCAGGATCCCATGGAAGCCATCGCCGGCCGGTATCTGCGTGTAACATGCGCCTGCATGACGCCGAATTCCCAGCGCCTTGCCGATTTGGAACGCTTGATCGACGAGTTTCGCATCGATGGTGTCATCGACCTGGCATGGCAATTTTGCCAACCCTTTGAAATCGAGTCCTACCGGGTCAAGGAACTGGTCAGGGATAAGTTGGGCCTGCCGTTTCTGCATGTGGTTACGGATTATTCCCAGTCGGATATGGAACAACTGCGGGTCCGCATCGAGGGGTTTATGGAGCAGATTGCCGTGAGGAAGCCGGATGAATTATATCAACGCGCATAACATTACCAAGATTTTCAACGGTCACAAAAACGGCCGGCGCACCCGGGCCATCGGCGAGTTCACGCTTCAAGTGCGGGAGAAGGAATTTGTCACCATTATCGGGCCCAGCGGATGCGGAAAATCCACCTTTCTACTGATGGTGGCCGGATTGGAAAAGCCCACCTCCGGTGAATTGACCATTGACGGACGTGAGATATACGGTCCCGACGAACAGCGGGCCATTGTCTTTCAGGAATACCTCCTGTTCCCCTGGAAAACGGTCAAAGGCAATATCGAGTTCGGCCCGCTGTTGAAAAAGATACCTAAAAAAGAGTACGAGCGGACCAGTCGCGATCTGATCCATCTGGTGGGCCTGGAGGGCTTTGAGAACCGCTACCCCCACGAATTGTCCGGAGGAATGAAACAGCGGGTCGCCATTGCCCGGGCACTGGCCAACAAACCCAACGTGTTGCTGATGGACGAACCGTTCGGATCTTTGGACGCCCTGACCCGTGAAAGCCTGCAGCTTGAGCTGCAGAATATCTGGGCCCAAGCCCGCTGTACGGTCTTGTTCGTGACCCACAGTATCACGGAAGCCATTTTTCTGGCGGATCGTGTCGTGGTCATGAGCAAACGTCCGGGATGCGTCAAAAAAACCGTCGCAATAGAGCTGGAGCGCCCCCGCACCCGTGATATGTACGCCTCCGATCTGTTCCGGGAGTATGAAAGCACCTTGAAGGAAATCGTGTGGCAGGAAATGCACTAGAATTTGAAACCACTTCTAAAAGCTAAAGGCTAAAGACCGATGATGACGAGATACCGCAAACTGATGTCTCCGCTTCTGCTTCTGATGATCTGGGAGTTGATTACCCGGCAAGGCTGGGTTCCTGCGTGGTTTTTACCCGTTCCCACCGAAGTGTTTCAAACCCTTTTTGACATGGTGATTTCCGGAGAACTTCTCCATCATGCGGCCGTCAGCCTCGGGCGGGCCGTCAGCGGTTATGCAATGGCCGCTTTGGCCGGTGTCGGCCTGGGGCTGCTGATTGCCTGGTCCAGAATTGTGGAAGATTTTTTTGATCCGTTGATCGAGTTGATCCGCCCCCTTTCCACCTTTGCCCTGATTCCCATTTTCTTTCTATGGTTCGGCATTGGCAATACGTCTAAAATAATGATTATTTTCAAATCCTGTTTTTTCCCCATTGTCTTGAATACCATTGCCGGAATCAAAGGCGTGGATAAAAAGCTGATCATGGCAGCCCGGTCCCTTGGGGCCGATGGCCATCAAATGTGGACCCGGGTGCTGCTGCCCTCGGCCATGCCCATGATCATCACCGGCATGCGCATTTCAACGGCCATCGCCATGATGGCCCTTGTGGGGGTGGAAATGCTGTCAAGCGATTCGGGCCTCGGTTTTCTGGTCATCGACGCCCAGCGCACTTTTGACACGGAGCGCGTATTTGCCGGGATTGTGGTGCTCGCTCTTCTGGGATTCTCTCTTGACCGGTTGGCGCGTAAAATTCAGGCCCGGATCCTGTCCTGGCATCACGAAACATCTCTTGGTGGCACCTAAGCTATTGACAAACAACGAGTACAAAGGAGGAGGTAGAAATCAATGTATTCAAACCATCGGAAAAAGCTGATCCCACTATTGTTATTGGCCATGATTGTTCTGGTTTCGCCGGTTGCAGCAGAAGAAAATCGGTCCGACTTGCCGACCGTCAAAATCGTTTACTGGCGCAGCATCGATGATTTGCCGCTCTATGTGGGGGTGGAGAAAGGTTTCTTTAAAGAAGCCGGCGTCAACGTTGCGCTGGAGTTTATCAAGGGTGAGCCCAATGTGCTGGCGGCGGTTTTGCGGGGCGATGTCAGCGGCGGATATATCTCACTGGCATCCTTGATCAAGCTGGCCGAAAAAAAGGTGCCCGTCAAAGTGGTGATGTGGATGGGCCATGCCCACAGAGGCACCAAATGCGGCATCCATGTGGGCGCCCAGTCCAAATACAGAACACTGCAGGACCTCAAAGGCATCCGGCTGGCAACCAGCGGAAGCATTAATTCCAAAACCATGCTGAGCCATGCCTTGGCCAAGGGGGGCTATAGTATGCAGGATATTCGCCCGTTGTGGGGTGCCAGACCCGACAATCCCATGCAGCACGAAGCGGCCCTGAGATCCGGCGGCGTCGACGCCTTTATCGTCTGAGATCCTTTGGCAGCCATGCTGGAATCGCATGGAGCGAGTCGCATCCTGGCGTCATTTCATGACATTGTACCCAACTGGATTTTTGCAGGGTTATATTTCTCGGACAAGTACCTGGCCGAACAACCGGACAATGTACAGAAGGTGTTGAATGGCCTGGTAAAATCGTTTGATTTCATTGCAGCCCATGAAAAAGAGGCCCGCGCCCTTTTGCCCAAATACACCCGGGTTAAGGAGGAGTTGTGCATGATTGCCGCGCTTCGGGAATATGCACCCATTGAACCCATGGAAAGGATCAACCACCAGAGAGCGCTTATGGTGAAGTACGGTTACATAAAAAGCAAGGTCCCCATCGAGCAAATGATCGATTATCGCTTTGTTCCCGAAAAACTGAGACAATTGGGGCAGGCCGGGGGAGGGGTCCAATGATACTGCAAAAAGTTCTTCCAGCCTCTGTTGGTATAACGGTCATCTTTATTTTGATGATATGCGGGACCGCAACGGCAGGGTCCCGGTTCGAGGCCGGCTTCCGTGGCATCGCCTGGGAAACCCCTAAAGATCGGCTTCCGGATTTGGGATTGAGCAAGAAGTCATTGAAAAATATTTACAAATCCGGTCCTGCGTCCGTCCTTTTCATGGAGGGCAAGGGGAATTTGGCCTTGAATATGGACGGCATCCCTTTGCTCTCTATTTTTCTGCATTTTAATGATCAAATTTTCTGTGGTGTCGATTTGATATTCAAGCCTGAGAATCGGGATAAGATTTACGCTATCATGGCCAACGAAATAGGGTCGCAAGGCCAACCTGACGCAGAAGGGGTTCGTTGGAAAACCGAAAACCTGATGATTCTGCTGACGGACCGGGAGCTGATGGTTTTTCATACCAACTAGACGAGACATCCTCTTGCATCAACCCGCTCTCTTTGTAATTTGCCGCTGCGGGTGATTAGATAGAAATGATTATATAGGTTTACGCAAAGGCTCACATTTACAGGGATGATACTCATCCGCTGCCCGACTTTTGGTGGACGATTGCAGCGACTGACATCAACCCACCCGTGTTCTTCGTGCAGACGGGTTATTCCGGCATCAGGGAATTCAACGATATAACCCATTTCGAGGCTTTCATGACGCAATAACTGTTTGGCCGAAAGGGCTTTTGAACCGGCGTCAATGATAACCTGGCCCGGAACCACGTCTGAAACCACGGTGGCCACAACACGGGCGGCACACTCCTTTAGGGCGCAGTGGCCAAATTTCATAACAAAATAATCGTTTAAAACGGCGGTTCCCACGCGGATTTCGTTTACATGACGGATAAGATGGGTGTTGAAAAGAGATGGCGTGGAGCCGGAAGAAACTGTTTCAGGGGCAAGTCCTGCGGCACACAGGGCTTCATATGCCGGGGCCCATAGCTGGTTGATTCGCTTAAAACTTTGTTTATCTCTGGCCGCATCTGCGTATAGATGGCCCAGATACATCTGGATGCCCTTAAAGCAAAGGCCGGGGTGCGCTTCTGCATATTGAGCGAGCTTTACGACCTGTCCGGGGTCGGCGGTTCCGCATCGATGAAGCCCGGCGTCAAACATGATAAGCACCCCAATGACGGTGTCATGTTTTACGGCTGCCCTGGCAAGCTCATTGAGGACATGTTCGGAGTCGGCTGCCACCGTTATATTTTGATGCAAAGACAACTTTGCAATACGCTGCGCCCGGTCAATTCCCACAGCAGGATAGGCTACTGTAAGATCGATGGGGCCGAGTTTTGCCATCACTTCTGCTTCCTCAACTTTTGCAACGGCCAGGCCGACGGCGCCGGAATCGAGCTGCATGCGGGCTATTCGAAGTGATTTATGGGTCTTGATGTGGGGACGGACCGCAAACCCATGCAGGGCCGCGTAGTCCTGAATGCGGGTTATATTATTTCTGACGACGTTTTCTTCTACGAGGAGAAAAGGTGTGGGAATCGACGCTGTTATTTTGTCATTTGTCATTGGTCATTTGTCATGGGTCATTGGGTCATTCGATATTTACGGTTTTTTTCATAGATCCAATAGATCGAATATATGCATTACTTTTATCACCAAGCTCTTCCGCTAATCTATATATCTCCAGGTCCTCAAATGATTCAACCATCTTCTTCATAGCTATCTCTCCATATTGCCATTAGTCATTGGTATTAGCCAAATGACAAATGCCTAACGCCCAGTTTTTACCAGAAAGACCGATGTGTTATTCACCGGTGGTTCCGGCCGGATGCGCCTGTACTCCTTAAATTCCGGGGTAAGATCGGAAACAGGTTGGTCATCCATGAGACGTCTTAAGCCTTTTTCATAGATCCGGTAAGAAAGTTTTGTTCCCTTGGAAAGCGCCTTTGCAAGATGGGCGAAGATTTCATCCTTGGGACATGCATCGGCGGCCACCATGATGAGGCCACACGTCTGCTGAACCGGCAGCTTAAAGTGGTCTCCCTGAACAATGCGAATGTGTCCGGTTAATTCGAGGTTTTGAAGCAGCTTTCTGGAAAGCTCGACATATTCCGGCACCTTTTCAATACCGATCCCTTTAAGACCGTATTGTTTGCAAAGGCAGATAAGCGAGAGCGGCAGCGGGCCGCTTCCCAGAAACACCACCCGGTCGCCGGGCTTGAGATTGGCACCCTCATATTCCATTCGCGCCAGCTTCAGATAGTTGGGATAAAATGGAAAGCGCCTTATAAGCGCCCATGGATCATGGCCGGTGATAATCGACTGCGCACACTCAATCTCCATTCTAAGCCCATTAATTGTTTTCAGGTGGGAGATCCGTTTTGTGGCCGACCGAAGTTCGGGATCGCAAAGCAATTCATTCGCCGCTTGATCGTCAATATCCATTGCGATCAGGTGTTGCAGCCTTTCAAAATGTTGGCGAAAGGCATCTTCGCGACCGTTCAGCACTTCATCATCCGTCAAATCCCGGATGGCGATATGAATATCTAATAATTGCTTTTTGATGGAATCCAATTGGCTTGCTTTCATTCATCCAGCTCCGCAAACACAGTGGTATTGTTGACCCGCCCCGTGGGAAGAATCGCTTTGACGATTTTCAATCCTTCAATGGCATTGGATTGAACGGGTTGATACAGGACCGCGCGCATTCCGGTATACGTCCGAAAAATAATGGGACCATGTGCCTTGCGTTCTTTCAGAACCTGGCGAAGGGTTTGAAAGATCCGGGCCTTGGGTTCCGCCAGGGCTGAAACCAGCACCACGTCCCATTCCAACTCACGAAGATAAAAGTGATTCCCCTGGATAATTTGGATCATTTTTTCCAGCCCAAGACATCGGACCACCTTTTTTGACACTTGAACACTCTCGGCGGAGATGTCCAGACCGATGGAACGGATGCCGTACAGGCGGCTCATGAGAATCAGTGTCATGGGCACAGGACCGCACCCTAAAAAGGCCAGCGTGCTGCCGGGCGCAATGGGCCCGGCCTCAAACTGCCTTCGTATCAGGGTTTCATATCGCGGATAAAGAGGAAAAGATTTCAGGACTTCCCACGGCGAATCAGATTTGAGCAATTCCTCTGCCAGATGTTTTTCATGAATTCTGAAAAATGCCGAATAATAGGTGCGGATCACCGGAAGCTCCCGCCGGATATCCGACTCATCCAGGATCAGCCCGGCAAGATGTGCGCCGGTTTCCATATGGGCCAGATCATCCAGAAGTTGATAGAGCCGAAAAAGATCGTCAGGTTCAAGTGCCTCCAGCATCTTTTGGGTATATTTTTTTATTCGTTCGGCAAATCCCAGGATATGGGGTTTTATTATATTCAGGCTTCTCCGGCAATCCTTACAGCAACCCAGAAAATCATGTTCTTTAAGGTCGTGATCATGAGTATAATTGATATCGTGCATGGCTCAGCTTAAATCCCACTCCGGAAAAATCAGACTGCATATAACAACTGTTATCAGCACAATACCATTCTAACAGTCAAGCTGAAAACCGGTCGCGGAACCAACGGTTTAAAAAACCGCTGGCGGCAACAGCCCCACCAGACGCCAAGCTGGTACGCCGCTTGGTCCAGGGAAAAGAAAGCGAGAAAGGACAGGGGACTGAGACGTGGGCGCCTGATATGGAACTGGACGATTCCCGCCAGGACGTGCATTGCCAGGGCGCCGGCACCCAGCCGGGGTGAAAGGGGCCACAACAACACACAAGCCACCAAATAGTAGCGGGAAACAAAGAGGCACAGGTGGTAAAAAAGGGCCAGCGAAGTCCTGATCACGGCGCCCGCGATGGCCATGCGCCTGATGGGGATGCCATTGTTGTCCGCCCCCAGGCTTCGCCGACAGATTTGAAAAATCAAAGCCGCGACTGCGAGGCCGAGCAGCGGCAAACAGGAAAAACAAGCCGAAGCCGCCAGAAATCCCCAGAATAAAAATTCCGGCAGGGGCAGCAGGAACTGCTTGGTCCGGTCCGGATGGAGTTGCTGCAGCACCGGCTCCGAAGTGCCGTATTGAAACCGGCGCCGGCAAAACGGCCATACATGATTGCGGTGCTTGTGATAGACCTTGCCCACCGGCTTATACTCCACCGCTTTGCCGATCCTCTGAAGCCGCCAGCACAGATCCACATCCTCGCCCACATGCAGATCCTCGCGAAAGCCGCCCAGTTCCCGGAACAATTCCCGCCTGATCAGCAGGTTGCACGAGGGGACATAAAAGT
>JASFER010000260.1:0-8703 GCA_050124755.1 Desulfobacteraceae bacterium | reverse complement strand
CTGGACCGTACCGCGTCCCGGAAAAAAGTGAAGGGGATCGATGAGCTCTCCTTCATCTGTGTCCCGATTAAAAAAGGCAAACAGGTCATCGGTGCGCTGAGCGTCGATCGCAAGTATGAAAAAGGGTATGCCCTTAAGGAGGGACAAAAGCTGCTGTCCGTAGTGGCCACCATGATCGCCCAGCATGTGATCAACCTGGAGACCATCCGGCGCGAGAAAGAACAACTGCGGGACGAGAACAAACGACTGCGCAATGAACTGGAAAACAAATACCGCATTACCAACATTGTGGGCAACAGCAACAAAATGCGTGAAGTCTATCAAATGATTTCACAGGTGTGTAAAAGCAATGCCACTGTATTGATTCGCGGCGAAAGCGGCACCGGCAAGGAACTGGTGGCCAACTCCGTTCACTACAACAGCAACCGCGCCAAAGGACCTTTTGTGAAGGTCAATTGTGCGGCCATCCCCGCCAATTTAATCGAAAGCGAACTTTTCGGACACGAGAAGGGGGCTTTTACCGGCGCCATCAAACAAAAACTGGGCAAGTTTGAATTGGCCCATAAAGGTACCATTTTTTTGGACGAAATCGGCTCCATCGGTTTGGATGTTCAGGCTAATCTGCTCAGGGTTTTACAGGAGAAAGAATTTGAGCGCGTTGGTGGCCAACGCACGATGAAAGTGGATGTCCGCATTGTGGCCGCCACCAACAAGAATCTGGAAAATGCGGTTGAGGAAGGCACTTTCCGAGGTGATCTTTACTATCGGCTCAACGTATTCCCCATATACATGCCGCCCCTGCGTGAACGCAAGACAGACATCTTGTTGCTGGCCGACTTCTTCCTGGAAAAATATGCAAAAGAAAACAACAAGGAGATCAAACGCTTTTCAACGCCCGCCATAGATATGCTGATGGCCTATCACTGGCCCGGCAACGTCCGCGAATTGGAAAACTGCATCGAAAGAAGTGTGCTGCTGTGTGACGGTGGGGTCATCCATAGCTACCATCTGCCCCCAACCCTGCAAACCGGCACTGAATCGGACACCCTGCCGGAATTGTCGCTGGAAGATGCGGTGGCCAATCTGGAAAGGGAAATGATCATCGATGCCCTTAAAAATACACGCGGCAACATTACCACGGCAGCTCAAATATTAAAAACCACAGTCCGTAAATTTGCCTATAAAGCCCAAAAATACGGAATTCATTATCGCCACTATCGGTGAGGTAAATCCGGCATGCACCATATTACAACGGTCAATAAAGAGCTCAGGCAGAAAATCGAGGCACTGGAAAAAGAGATCCAAACACTCAAGACGCATCAGCGGGACGCAGCTTCGCAAGAAAACCAAACCCGCTATAAAAAGCTTTTCAATAACGCCTCCTTGGGCATTTTCTTAATTGATGCGCAGGGCAAAATTGTGGATGCCAATCGCCAGGCGCTCAAATTGTTAGGTTACACCTTTGAAGAAATCACCCGCATGGCATTGGAAGATATGATCCACCCCGACAATCTGAACGCCCAGCCAATCATCACCACCAAAGACATCGCAGACGCCGAACATGAAATCACCCTGGAGCGGTACTACCTGTGTAGGAACGGACGTTATCTGCCTGCAGAAGTTCATCTGCGTGCTTTTCATGATGGTAAGATGATCGCCACATTCCAGGACATCAGCCGCCGAATAGCTTCTGGCAGAGCGCTGCGAGCGGCAAACGAAGCCCTCGAAGTGTTGTACCAATGCGCGAATGCTGCCATTGTCTCCTTGGACCGCGGCATGTGCGTGAACTTTTGGAATCCGGCTGCTGAAAAAATGTTCGGGTGGACCCAAGAAGAGGTGGTGGGCAAACCCTATCCGGCCGTTCCCGACAATATGATGGAAGCGTTTCAAGACTTCTTCCAGAACAACATGCTGGGCGGGCAATCGTTCACTGATATGGAAGTCCTTCGTCGGCGAAAAGATGGTTCGCGATTTTATGTCAGCGCCACCTCCGGACCGACGCGCAACGAACGGGGCGAAATTACCGGATTGATATCCGTCATGATCGACATCACTCAACGCAAGGAGGCGGAAGTGGCCTTGCAGCAGAGTGAAGAACGCTATCGATCCCTGGTGGAAAACACTCAGGACGGCTATTTTATTTGCGACGTAACCAACGGACAATTCCGTTTTCTCAACCAGCGTATGTGCGACCTGTTTAATTTTGGCCCGGATGAAGCGCTTAATCTAACCCTGTGGGATATTCTCTCTGAGAAATACCACACTGCCATGAAATCTTTGATCAATGACCAACACCGTAAATCCCCCAACGCTTCAGCATCCATGACGTTTCAGGCCGTTAGAAAAGACGGAACCACTTTTCGCACAGAGATTTTCATTTCCATGGTCACATATGAAGAAAAGCCGGTTATCCAGTGTTTATTAAGAGATATTACTGAAAGGGAGCGTCTGCGCGCCAAACTGCAGCAAGCACAGCGACTGGAATCCATCGGCACCCTGGCGGGTGGCGTGGCTCACGATTTCAACAACCTGCTGATGGCCATTCAGGGAAATGCCTCGTTGGCATTGAACCAAGTCGATCCCGGTCATGGTGTTTATGACAAGCTTAAAAATATTACCACCTATGTTCAAAACGCCGCTTCGTTAACCAAACAACTGCTGGGATTTGCCAGGGGCGGCAAATACGAAGTCAAGCCCACCGATCTTAACATACTGGTCGAAAAAACGGCGAAAATGTTTGGTCGTACCAAGAAGGAGATCTCCTTAAAACTCAACCTTGAAAGCGATATCTGGACGGTGGCTGTGGATCGCGGTCAAATTGAGCAAGTCCTGCTGAACTTGCTGGTCAATAGTTGGCAAGCCATGCCCAATGGCGGGGAAATTGATATTCAAACGGCCAATGTCCATCTGGATGCCGCATATACCGACACGTACAACATAAAGCCGGGCAATTATGTTAAGACATCCGTCACAGACACGGGCATCGGTATGGACAAAGCCGTTCAAGATAAAATTTTCGAGCCTTTTTTCACCACCAAGGACCGGACTCGGGGGACAGGGCTCGGGCTTGCCTCGGCATATGGCATCATTAAGAACCATGATGGTATCATCAATGTATATAGCGAACCCGGCAAAGGTGCCACATTCACCTTTCATCTTCCGGTTGTGCAGAAGATGCTGTCAAAAAACGTCGAAAACAACCAGAAGAAGCTTACCGGATCGGAGACCGTTTTGCTGGTGGATGACGAAAAGATGGTAATTGAGGTTACCCGGGAAATACTTGAAGAACTGGGCTACCGCACCCGGACAGCAAGCAGCGGTGAAACGGGTTTAGAAATTTATCATCAGGAACAAAAAGATATCGACATCGTCATTTTGGATATGATCTTGCCGGGAATGAGCGGCAGCGAAACGTTCAATCAACTGCTAAAGATCGACCCGAACGTTAAAGTATTACTTTCCAGCGGATACAGCCTCGACGGGAGTGCTTCTGACATCATGCGTCGCGGCTGCAAGGGATTTATCCAAAAACCGTTCAACATCGAAGAACTGTCACGCAAAATCCGCGAAATACTGGACTGCCCGCCTAGTAGGGTTTCCCGCACTCCTTACAACATCCATCCTCACCGATAACGCCAATACAGCTTTCGTCGCGGCATAGGGTCCGGCGGGCCCATTCATCGTCTGCGTCCTCCGGCTCATCTCCTTGCGTTTCAGCCTCTGCGAAATTGTCATCGGCATCTTGAGCCTCCTCATCCGCCGGCGATGAAAGCTCCGCATTCTCATCCGTTTCCAGATGCTTGAAACCAGCGGGCAACTCTCCCTCGTAGCGCCGTCCGCACTCCCTGCAACATCCATCGGATCCAATGGTTCCGATGCAGCTCTCATCACTGCATAGCACGCGATTGTCCCAGTCTAAATCGATATTGCGCTCATCACTGTGCATGTCGGCATTGACTCCTTCCTATACAATTATCAATCAGCCACCATCTACATACCTGATCCGTTTGGTCTATGTAAACCCTAACATTGCGACATTCGGGTAAACCCCATAGTCAACGCCCGCTCCAAGCAGCGGCTGGTTTGGATTGCTGATTGACACTGCATGGGCAATCCACTATAGGTGGACGCCACTAGGTTTCGCACTTTTCCCAAATAATTTTGAACCGGAAGGCGTTTTACGGGTGAACCAGCCAATCAGAAGCACTAAAATCGGTCGGAACGATCCTTGCCCCTGTGGGAGTGGAAAAAAATACAAAAAATGCTGTATGAACAAATCCACAGTATCCCGGTCCCGGTACCACCCGGAGAAACACAAAATTCGCCTGAAAACGCCGGAGGCCATTGAAGCGATTAGACGGGCCGGCCGGTTGGTCATCGAAACCCTCAACCTTGTCGAATCGCATTTAAAAATCGGTATTACCACCGATTCCATCAATACCCTGGTACATCAGTTTACCCTTGAAAACGGCGCCACGCCGGCCCCGTTGAATTATCGCGGTTTTCCCAAAAGTGTTTGTGTGTCGGTCAACGAAGAGATCTGCCACGGGATACCGGGAGAGCGCGTCCTTAAAGATGGGGATATTGTCAATATTGATGTGACTTCCATCCTAAACGGTTATTACGCCGATGCCAACAAAACCTTTTTCATCGGGCAACCGGACCGGGACGCTCGAAAGATCGTGACCGTAACCCGACAAAGTCTGAAAGAGGGGCTGGCCATGGTTCGACCGGGCAACACGGTTGGTGATATCGGCTGGGCGATTCAGTCATGTGCCGAAAGCCACGGCTGCTCCGTGGTGCGGGATTTTGTGGGCCACGGCGTAGGCTACGACTTTCATGAACCCCCTCAAATTCCCCACTTCGGCCGCCGCGGAACCGGCGTTCAACTGGTACCGGGCATGGTGTTCACCATCGAACCCATGATCAATCTCGGTGGCCATGAATTGATCATATTAGACGACCAATGGACCGCCGTCACCAAAGACCACTCCCTATCCGCTCAATTTGAGCAGACCGTGCTGGTCACCGAAAACGGCTACGAAAGCCTGACGCCCTATGCGTTGTAACCATCAGCCACCAGCATATATCCCATAGATCCAGCACAGGGAAACGAGCCCCACAGCCCCAATGGCAGAGGCCATTTGAATGCTCCAACGCAACGGTTGGCGGCATTTCCAACCATAAAGCCCGCCGGTCACCAGACCGGCAAGGAATCCAAAAAAGTGCGCCAACAAATCCGAATGAGGTGAGCTTCCCAAAAACCCCAAAAGCGCCAGTCCGCCGGCCAGCGGCAGCCAGCATCGCCATGAGGAAATGGATCTGCGGGCATGACGCCAAAGATTCATTGCCGTGCACAACCCCAGCGCACTGAATACCGCGGTGGACGCCCCGATGGCAATATGGTTCTCCTGATACCAAAGGGCGGTGATCACATTTCCCGCTGCACCGGAGATGAGGATCATCAACCACGCTACGCCCCAACCGCTGATGGATGATGCCACCGTACCGAAAAGGATCAGCCCTGCCACGTTATTCACCACGTGGGGCCAATCTTTATGCAGGAACAAGGCAGTGATGCATCGATAGAGTTCACCCGCCATGATCTGATCTGCATCGGCGCCTAAAACTTCGACGAAAACCTGGTGCTCATAACCCGGTACAATGGCCCAGTGGATTAGAGCCAGCACGGGAGCAACGTACAAGGCCGAATAAGTCCTGATACCGGGAACTTCCGCAGGGTGTAGGTCAGGCGCTTGGACCGGATTTTCATTTAAGTACTGGGATACGGCATCTATGGCCTGGCGGCGATAAAACGCAGCGACCGTTATGGACCACAATCCATTTTTGGCATGCGTTTGGTAAGGAATACCGGACGACGATAAAACCAGGCCGTAAACCCTGGCGGTCTCGCCGGAGAGTCGGGCAAATAGCGGCCTCATGGTTTTGACGATTGTGGAAAATAAGAAACGGTAAGGGTAAGCCTTCCGGATACAAAATAGAGGGGATGTTCAGGCATCAATCCTGTATCAGGAATCGGTATCCTCTTCATCATCATCCAGCTCTTCATCTTCGTCCTCGTCGCTCTCTTCGTTTGGGCTATCGAGGAGCATGGCCTCTTCACGCATTTTCTTTATCCGTTCGGCGTCTTGCATTTTGCATGTAATATTCAAGGCATCGATAACGATCCGAGCCAATTTTTCACCGCCAAGTTTGTAATAGAACACGAGTGATTCCATAACCTTGGGGTCATTTTGCAGTGATGCTGTCAGATATGGCAGAATGCGGCGAAACGGCCTTACGTATTCTTCGGGGATGCTGAACTCTTGAGCCATGGCTCTCTCTCCTTACCTCCATGTATCGTAAAAACGGAACGAAAATACAATCAAGTTTGTCAAAAAGTAAAGCCCTAAATAATGGCTGAACGAAAATCACAGACAAGCGCGGGCATGAGTTGACATTAGCTCCTGTTATTTATTATAAATGGTAAGATTGAAAGCATACGCTTCACCCCTCAAACATGCGCCGCACCTCTTCTTGCAACTTGTTTTCTATGTGAACCGGAGGATAGATTTTAATGGATCACCCAATCAGCCGATATTGGCAACTTCGTCTGGAAACGCTAATTGAGGTATTGAGCAAAAACCGATTTGAGGCCCATTTGGCTGTCGATACCCAAGAAGCCGTTCAATTGGTCATCGAGCGAATTATTCCAGCCTTATCCCCCCAAAGCATCTCATGGGGCGGATCTATGACATTTGTTCAATCCGGACTTTATCAGCGTCTCAAGGAACAGAAGAATATCGCTTGCATTGACACCTTTGATAAAAACATCACAGCCGCCGAAGCACTGGAACGCCGGCGTCAAGCGCTATTAACCGACCTTTTCATTACCGGTACGAACGCCGTCACCGAAAAAGGCCATTTGGTCAATCTTGATATGATCGGGAATCGGGTTGCTGCCCTGACGTTCGGACCCAAGGCGGTGATTGTGATGATCGGCCGGAATAAATTGGTCCCGGATCTTAAATCTGCTATGGATCGCGTGAAATATTATGCCGCACCGACCAATGTGATGCGGTTGGATAAGAAGGCACCGTGCGGTAAAACCGGCCAATGCCAGGACTGCAACTCACCTGATCGCATTTGTAACAGTTGGACCATCACCGAAAAGTCCTTTCCCAAAGGTCGCATTAAGGTAATTCTAATAAACCAGGACCTTGGGTTGTAACGCAACATGTGAAACCTTAAAATGGGGCTGTATGGCTAAGCAGAAAACCACTGCCGAATTACATGATCGTGTGAAAGCACTGGAAAAAGAGTTACGATCGTATAAAGCCCTGGTGAAAAAAACGGAGGAGGAGAATACCAAGCTGCGGCAGCAAATCGAACGGGAAAGAGATTACGGAGAACAGCTAGCCTACAACGATGAGAAATACCGTCAAATCTTGGAGAGCATACAAGAGGGCTATTTTGAAACCGACCTGGAAGGCCGCATCACCTTTTGCAACAAGGCGCTATTGGAAATATTGGGTTATGGTCGCAAAACGCTGATCGGTGCAATTTTCCAAGATTTTACCACCCCCCGCAATGCACACGCCATGCGTGCCGTATTCGGCAAAGTGTTTAAGACCGGCAAAGATGCCAAGGTCAGCAAATATGAAGTTTTTCACAAAGCGGGTCACACGCTGATCATAGAGTTTGCAGTGGCCATGATTAAAAATCCAAAGGGCAGGCCGGTGGGGTTCAGGGGCGTTTTGCGGGATGTGTCCGAACAGGTCAAAAACGCGGATAAAGAAAAGCGCATGCAAACCCAACTGCAGCAGGCCCAAAAGATGGAAGCCTTGGGTACTCTGGCCGGCGGGCTGGCCCATGGCTTCAACAACGTCCTGATGGCCATCCAGGGCAACCTTTCAATCATACGCATGAATCTACCCCATGACCACAGCGTGCAGGAGCAGTTGGAGCGCATCAACCAGGCCACTGAACGAGGCGGGCGGCTGGCCAAAGAAATTTTGAGTTTTGCAAAGGTTGGAAAATATGTGGTCATGCCTACGGATTTAAATAAAATTCTTAAAAGCACCTCCCGAATGTTTTTGCGATCCAACTCATCCCTCCGGGTTCATGAAATCTATGAGAAAGATCTTTGGCAAACCATGGTCGACCGTGTTCAAATCGGTCAAGTCCTGCTCAGCCTTTACATGAACGCAGCCGAGTCCATGCCCGAAGGTGGCGATTTGCATCTGCAATCCGAAAATGTCCATTTAGACGAGTTTTATACAAAACCCTTCGCCTGCGCACCTGGGCGGTATGTCAAAATATCCGTTACCGATTCAGGAAAAGGGCTAAATGAAGAGGCCAAAAGACGTATCTTCGAGCCTTTTTTTTCACCTTACCGCCCCATACGCTATGAGGGATTGGGCTTGGCCGCCGCCTATGGCACGATCAAGAGTCATAAAGGTATTATCAATGTCTACAGCGAGGAGGGACGCGGGACCACCTTCAATATCTATCTGCCCATCCTTACAAAAGAAATGGCCGAAGAGACGGACGCGGCAGACACCGATAAAGGCACTGAAACGATTTTAATTGTGGATGACGACTCGATGGCATCCCAGGTTGGCCGTGACATCTTAGAACGCTGGGGTTATCGGGTCATGGTGGCCGAAAATGGTGAGGAGGCCATCGAAATATATGACGGGT
>JASFER010000259.1:0-8734 GCA_050124755.1 Desulfobacteraceae bacterium | reverse complement strand
GCTGTTGGCCGACCGCCAGCTGGTTGCCGGGGCCCACAGCGTGACCGCATTGCGGACAGGCCGGATTTGCATCCGGCTCGCTGAGTTCTTCAAACCTGCGCATATGACGGCACATACCGCAAACTGCCCAGGTTTCGGTGAGCAGCTGTTGGGGATTGCCGATGGCGATTTGTTGAATATTAAACTGCCGGCGATGGGTGTAGAAGGTATTGCTCGGGGCAAGCTCTTTGAGCGCGGCAGTGGCATTACGGTAAATTTCAACCGGTTTATATTCCTGATCCGCATGCCGATGTTTGTTGTAAATCGCGCCGTAGAACCTCACACCGCGTTCCGGAAATGCATAGTTGGGCAGCAGACCGTAATCGGTAAAAAGCTCCAGAG
This sequence comes from Desulfobacteraceae bacterium, assembly GCA_050124755.1. GTDB lineage: Bacteria > Desulfobacterota > Desulfobacteria > Desulfobacterales > Desulfosarcinaceae > JARRKU01. The sequence continues at coordinate 8,353 of JASFER010000259.1, read as the reverse complement.
TTGTGGTTCGGCTGAGGCTGTTGCGGCGCGCCTTGATGATACGCAGCTCCCGCTGAATCTCAATGCGGGCCTCTTTTTCTTGTGCATCCAACTTATTGAGCTGGTCATTGAGTCGCTTGCGGGCGTTCTCCAAGTCTCGTTGCATACGATCGAATTCATGGGTGGCCTGGTGCATTTTTTGAATAAGCAGCTGGGTATCCGCGTCCTTTAAAAACCGTTCACGTGTGTCCTCCTGCACAGTCGCATGATAACGCCTAAGGAATCTATTTTGCAGCTCGACTTCATTGGCCGTCACCCAGGCCATCGCAGTAGGAATATGGCCATCGGCATTCTTTAAATCTTCCACCAGCTGTCCGCAGCTGGAGGGGATCTCTTTTAATTTGTCTTCCCGAGTGGCGCTGTCAAAGCAATACCCCAGATACTGTCGCACCAAAACGGCCGAGGCATCCAACCAACAACCGGGCGGGTCCACCTTGCCTTTGAGCATCTCCATGGGCCGCGCGTAAAAAAACAGGTCATGGGGCCGCTGGTTGACCACAGACACAATCAATGCCGTCCCTGTTGCTCGACCGGCGCGACCGATGCGCTGAAGATAACTGGCAGTGGTGGGTGGAATGGAACACAGCATGGTGCTGGACAGATCTCCGATATCAATCCCCATCTCCAATGTGCTGGTACAGGTCAACACGTTGGGATCATCGGCATGCTCGGATTGCTTAAAACAGGTCTCCACCTTTTCCCGTTCTTCGGTGGCTAAAAGCCCGGTATGCTCCTCAGCCACCACCCGCCGCAACGCTCCTTTATTATAACGATCCTGATAGTATCGCTGGCGGGCATCAAACTGTCGAACAATATAGCGGCCCGTGGTGGCGTAATATTCCATGCTGGGAGCATTTTTCCAAAACCTGGCTTCCGGCTCGGGGCGAACCATAAAGCGGTCGGTCTCATCGCACGCCAGGCAAACGCCATCAGGAACCAGGCCGGCAGCATCAGACGAAATGGCGTAGTAAGCCTTGGCACCCTCTTGGTGCAGCAGGGTCAACAGACCGGCTTCATGGCCGCAGGTGAGAAATACCTGGATGGCATCGATGATATCCGCTTCAAGCACGGTCGGTTCTCCCAACGCGCGGTAGGCCCAGCGGATATGCCACGGCTGCTGCCCGCCCCGGGTGTGGGCCAGCACATGTTCATGGCTTCGCTGGGGGGCGGTGACCAGCAATTTGGGCTTGTAGCGAATGGCCGACGGATAGGTCTCCCGCCCTTGAATGGCCCGGCCGAAGGGATACTTTCCCCAGAATCCTTGCCGGGCATAGGCATCCAGATAGGGATGGGACAAGCCCCCTCGCTCCCGATAGCGATGCAACATGCCATAGATCCAAATCCGCAGATGCGCATCATCGATCCTGGCCAACACCGGGTTGATACCGGGCAGCCTCTCCTTGAGCCGCTGAACCGTGTCGTCGATGACCGCTTCGTCCCATTGCAAACAGGCACTGCCGTTGAGCTCCATGGTGCGGCCATGGGTCTGCATCAACCCGAACTCGCTGACAGCCTGCCAGGTGAGGCGGCGAGTGATCTCGTCGAGCAATCTTGATGGCGGCTTCGCCATGGCCGGATTGTTGCGAAAATCGCGAAACGGCTTGTAGTCATGAAGGTCCGGCGGCATCAAAGCCGTCATGGTTTCACGAATACTGCCCGGACGGCCGGGTTTGTCCTGGGACCAGAAATCAAAAAGCCGTCGGCCCGCCTCGGTTAATCTAAGCGCTGTGCCTGCCTTCCCATCTTCCGCTGCCGCACCGGCATTAATGACATGCTGCAATGCCGTGCGAAACGTAAAATGGTAGGTTCGCGCGGAGAAAAAACCGGCCCTGTGGGATGCATCCTGAACGCTGTCGGTAAAGGCCAGCAACTTGGGATCATTGTTGAGAATGGATCCGAACATCTCATCAATGGCCACACTGGCCAAGGTGGCCGACTGGGCGCCGATGAAAAAAAGCCCTTCGGCGTTGCCGCAGCGGGGACATCTTTGATCCCCCACAACCTGCCCGCTTTGCATTCTGCGGGTCGCGTTGCTCACCCGGACCTTAAAATTGCGGGTGTCGCCGGTTAGCGGGCAAGGCCCGGCGCCCTTGCGGATCACCAGACTTTCAGGGCAGAAATAGAGATCCTTGGCGTCCAAGGAGGTCAAACCCATCTGCTCAGGAACATTTTCATCGCCGCCAGTGCCTTGATGGCTTTGCTCCCCGGAATTGTTATCCGGACTGATGACAAAGATGTATTGGCTTTTACGATTCAACCCGCTCTGCTGATCAGTGGCGCCGAACCAGCCGCGGTAAATCCGGGAGGGATCGCTCTCCATGGCCCATCCGGAGACTTCACGGGAATTAATTTGGGCATCCTGATCCGGATCGTGCAGGGCCACCCAGCCCGATTCGCCGCATTCACTGCAATGAAAGGTCGGCAGGCTTTTGGTATTGGGCACCGGTTCGTCCAACCATGAAAAGACCGGCACCTGGGATACAATCCGCCCCAGGCGGCGCAGTTCCCGTATCCACAGCTGCACCTGGGTCGGCACAAGCACCGAGGAGCGCTTGCTGCGCAGCTCCCTTGACTGGGCGACCAGGGAGCAGAAAGAGGCCACAATGATCTGCCGGTCTGCCGCTTTTTCTATTCTTTGGAGTCCGAAATCCTTACGGGTCAGCCGCTCCACCAGGTCGGTCCAGGGAAGCGGGTCTTCGCGCCTGGGTTCCGCTGTGTGGAAAACCTCCAGCAGATACTTGAACAGCACCGTGTGCTTGAGCCATTCGCCCAGCTCCAGCTCCCATTGTTCAACAGTATCCGGGTGCCGCTTCTCTTGTCCATCGGCATCCCCATGGCCCGCCGATTCAAATACAGGCCCGCCCCAATTTTGGGACTGGCGTATCACATAACCCAACGAATCCTCATCCTCCAATGGGTGGCAGGTTTGCGGGGTGGGGAATTCAATCTCTTTCAAGTCCGAATGGACAATCTGCTCCACGCTGAGACGGTCTTCGCCGATGACCGCTTCCACCGGAATATCTTCCTCAAAAAGCGTTTCGGCGAACGCCGCCAGTCGATCCTTGCCCGCTTCGGCGGCATCCGCCGAACCATCCGCTTCGATCTCTTTGAGCAGCTCCCGATCATCCAGGGTCGCACTGGTGCCCACCACGCATAGCCGGCCCCTGGGAATGCGCAGGCGATCTTTGAGCCGGCGGATCAGACAGGCCACATCCGCGCCCTGGGCGCCGTCATAGGTGTGCAATTCGTCCAGCACCAGGTATTTCAATACATCAGGATCATTGTGCCGCCAAAGCCGCTTGTCCTGGGGACGCATCAAAAGAAAATCGAGCATGCGATAGTTGGTCAGTAAAATGTCCGGCGGGTTCTCCTGCTGGGCTTCGTGATTGGTGATCCCGTAGCCCGGTCCCATGTTCACGCTGCCGCTGTCCTGGCTTTTGCCGGGATCAGCCGGATCATAGCGGCCCGTATAGTTGCCCACCCGAATACCTGCGGATTTCAGGGCCGGATCATCCCAGATGGATGCCGCAAAACGTTTTTCCTGGTCCGCAGCCAGGGCGTTCATGGGATAAAGAATGATGGCCTTGATGCCTTTCCGGCCCTGTTTTTTCACCCGCAGGCAATGGTCCAGAATGGGAAACAGAAAACATTCGGTCTTGCCCGACCCTGTGCCGGTGGTGACGATTGTGTTTTGGGCCGTGCCGGATGTGGCTGCCAGGCGCTTCCAGGCGCGGTATTGATGTAAAAAGGGGTGAAACGGCACTTCAATATCAAAAGGCATCTCCACCCCTTCGGGAGCCGGGCGAAAGGGGCGTTTTAGCTGGACCCAAGGTCCTTTATACAGTCCGAATTCCGGATCTTCCAAAAAGCGTTGAAAGGCCTTGTCGACTTTCTTGTCCCGGAAGGAAAAGGTCGATTGGAGATAGTATAGGATCTGCCGGCGGATGTTTTGAGCGATGTGGGCTGGTAGCACTATATCTCCTTAATCGCCGTGCCGTTCTTTGAATGCTTTAAATGCGCGTTCGTAATCGGCTTCTCGATCCACTCCAGTGAATGGCGGGTAAAAGGTTTTGGTGACCGTGGAAAGGCCGTTGTCGATGGGCCAGGTGACGGTTAGGGGGCTTTTGCCGTCCCATTTCCGGTGTGCTTCGCGGAACTCTTTGGCGCCCTGGTTCTTGCGGGCGGTGTTTGGGATGTGGCGGCCTTTGGCGTCGTACTGGTCCACTGCTTCGTATTGGCGCATCACCGGGAACTGGACGCGGTAGATGGTGATCAATTCCTCCAGGGTGAGGTTCAGGGCCAGGGCCACGAGCACGTCGATTTCCAGCAATGCCTGTCGCCGGGCGAAATCGGTGCGCAGGGGTGTTTTCCACTCCCAGGTGTGGGGATCAAGGTCCTGCCAGGGGTGTTCGAATTCGTGGGTCAGCCTAGGGTCGTCAGTGGTCCAGCGTTCCTTTTGGATCCACGGACTGGCTACTTCTTGCCATAGGTCGGCATAGGTACTTGTGAGGCAGTTGAGGCGGAGACCACGAGCGCTGAGCGAATGGTCATAATTATTCTCTGGTAACGGTAGACTCTCGAGTGTCGAACCGTAAATATCTGATTTCCCCGATATCCGTATAAAAAAATCACTAATTATAGCAGATACCGCCGTACAAAATAGAATCAGTCGATTCGAACTTATAAAGGTCAATGATAGAACTGGATGTATGTGACAGGTTCCTATCGGCATTATCGCTGGAATCAATGACCTCTCTGTGCTCAAACTGCATCGTCTTCTATTTACGTACCTAAAATATTTTGTGATAGGTCGTGGCAGACGCCTTAAGTCGACGGAATTCCTTGCTGCCTGTTCCAGATAAAAATATTCTGTTAACTCTTTTATCCGCTTTAAGTCGGTTTCATGTTGATTTTCCATCATCCATTGTAGAATGGTGGGGATGTTGCCTTCTGCTTTGGTCAGGCAGAGAAATGTCTTACCGTACTCTTCTTCCCTGCCTTCGGTATCGGTAAGATAGAGCCGGGGCGGCTCGCCCAGCAAGATCTCCCATGCCCGCTCTTCATCTTCGCTGCGGACTGGCCAAAATCCGGGCAGGGCCGCCTTGGGCCAGACAGCAACAGCCTTTTCAAACCGATAGCAATCCCCCTTGGCGTCGCCGGGACGGTAGACCGCCCGGGGAAGGTAATCCTTGCTGATCTCCGTCAGGTCTATGTCGTCATAGGCGTTATTGTGGGTGCAGGCGGTGCGGGGGGTTTTATTGAGGGGGGTGCCAACGAAAAAGTGGGGGCCGCTGAGCACCCACTGGTCGGGTGCATCCGGTTGAAAGCTGGGGTTTTCTTCGCGGGTTATGATGCCGTCGCGCTGGGAATAGGTTTCATCGAACATCACTGTGGGAAAATACTGCCCTTTCAAATCAGACAACCGTCGAGGGGCATCGGCGAGCTTTTTCAGCACCGAAATCAAGGTTTGGGCGTGGATCTGAGGCATTCGGGTGTGCAGGGGCGGTGTGCCCTTGTCCTCCAGCAGCCGGGCGAAGAGAGCCAGGTCGTCCCGGGTAACGTGCACCACTCTGCCGGCATGGGGTCGGGTCTCCCATTTGCCTTCTTCGCTCTTTATGCCCGGCAGGGGCTCTTCCGGCCGGTCATGGGACATGCTGGCGCTGAGGGTTTGGGGCAGGAAGAGATTGGACATGTGCCGAAAGCCAACCTTATCTTGTTTGCTACCATAGATATTGATACTGAACCTTAAGCGACCATGATCATTAGTTCCTACAAAAAGATTTAACTCGTTCTCAAACTGATAATGTCCTTTCAACCTAAAATAAAGTTCAGATCGTAATAGTCCCCCTTTGGAGTCGTCATAGGGACCTTCCGGGTGAAGCAGTCCCAAAATGCCCGTTCGTCCAAGCAGATCCCACGATGCCACCATGAAGTTTTTATAAAGATTGGTCTGCACCCCGGCGAGCTGAGGATAGTTACTGCGGGCATTGAGAAAACATGCCGCGCCGGTGCTGTGGCAATGGGCCGCTGCATAGGTTTCCAATGATTCTTTTCTTCCCAACAATTCCAATCGCTGCCGGTTAAATGTGACGCTTTTGGCTTCTTTAACGCCCAACAAAGGCTCTAGTTCGGACAGCACTGCGGCATCCTGCCAGCTGGCCTTGATCCAGGGGGGGTTGCCCACCATCAGGTCAAAACCACCCTCCGCAGCGGAAGGCCCTAGGACCTCCGGAAAGACCAGGGACCAGTGATGAAAGTGCTGTTGGCCGGCAATATCCTGGCCGGCACCGAACCATGCCACGGCATCGGCCAGTTGCTGTGTATCGGGGACCTCGCTGCCCGATAGCTTTAGCAGGCCGTCGATTTCAAATCCCAGATTAGCCGACAGCAGGGGGCGCAGAGACCGGTCCGGCGGCCGGTCTCCCAGCAGCAAACCGGCCGCCGCCAGAAAGGCCTTACGGGTGGGCAGGATCTCAACCTCGTCCAGGGGCCAGAACCATAAGGCGCACCAGGCATCCATGAGCAGGTTCAGGCGCTGAAAACTGCCGCTGGCGGCCTCCAGCTCATAACGAACCTTCTCTTGTTGGGCCAAGGTAGGGCTTTTTTTTAAGGCCTCAGCATCATCGGCCGGCTGGGGCCATACCGTGGCGGTGCAGGCCGTGGCCTCCAGGGCCGAGGTGCGTTGGGCAGTATACTTTTCCCAATGCACATCGACCAGGTCGCAAATCCGCAGGGCTTCGGCAATCTCTTCCTGATCCCATTGTGTTTTCACCTCCTGATTGATCCAGCGTCTGGCCGCCCCGCACTGTTCGGGTCGAAGTCGGCGCATGAGCTTGTCCGTATGGACGGGCGCCATCTCCGAATCAAAAACCAGAAAGTGGTAGATCTCGTTCTCCTTGCGGGCTTCACTAGACTTGAGCAAGCGGGGAATGGCGGCACCCTTGCCATGGTGTTTTTTATGGCGCAGTTGGTCATCGGTCCACACGGCCCGGCGGGCGCCGATGAGGCTGTTGCCGCAGCGCAGCCGCAAGCCGAACCAGGGGGTCGCCCCGGATCGATAAAGGTCCGGCTCGCCGTTTTGGCCCGGCTGTATCAGCAGTCGGTGGATACTGCCCAACCACAGGGAGAGGGACCCCAGTTCCACCGCCGTGGGGTTCAGGTCCACGCCGTAGACGTTTCGGGTGGCGATGTAGTGTTTGACCTGCCGCAGTTCGTCCAGGTAACGGCCCGGCTCGATGGTTTGTCCTGTTTGCTTTTGTTTGAGGTCCAGGTAGTGACGGGCCAGCTGGTCGGCGGCTTCGTTCAGGAAGGCGCCGCTGCCCATGGCGGGTTCACAGATTTTCAGGCGCAATATCTTGTCGGCGTCTTCCGGGGTGTAATCCTTGAGCAGCTCCCGCAGTGCTTCTTCCACCAGGCATTTGGTGAGCACCTCCGGGGTGTAATAGGAGGCGCTCTGCTCGCGGTCGATCCCGGAAAGGTGCAGGATGAACGTTCCTTTGGTATAGATCCGCGGTTTGCCGTCGATGCGTTCGACGATGTTCTTTTCTTTTTCGTTGCGAAACTCCTCCAGCCGCGCGGCGGGCACAAACCAGGTGGGGATTTTCTTGTCTTTGAAATCGCCCTTGGGCGGTTTGACCTGGATGAGGTCTTCTTTGGCAAACATGCCCTTGTAGGAGAGCAGCCCTTCATATACTGCGCCCAATTGGTTGATGCCCAGTTCGGCATAGTTCACCCGGCCGATGGATCTGTTTTTTTCATCCCGGCTGAGGGAGAGGCAGCGGATGACCTTTTGCAGGCATCCATTGGAAAGTCGGGCGTTGTTCAGCAAAGGGGTGCCGGCCGGGTCGAACAAGGTGGCGGTCAGGGGCCGGATGGCAAAGACCTTGGATTGGGGGCTTGAGGCCTGGGCGTCGGCTTGGCTGAACAGATCCCTTTGCTCAAAGCGGTGGCTGTCTTTAAACAGGGGCGCCTGCCTATGTGGATGGCCGGTTAGCGGCTGTGGGGTTTCGTTGGGATTGAAGCCGTCGTGGATGAGCCTGAAAAGGATCCTTAAATGGTCATGGAAATAGGCGCCTTGGTCGGTGGCGGCGGTCAGCGGCACCTGCTCCAGGTCCCGCAAGGACTCCAGGCTGTAGCCCATGCGGTAAACGTCATCGGTGATGGGCAGGATGTCGAGCTCGCCGCCCCGGGCTTCGGCATAGAAGCAAAAGAGCAGGCGGTAGACGAAGACCAGCGCCTCGTGTCGGAGATCTTCGGCTGTTATTTCGTCCGACCCGTGCGGCAGCAGCTCGTCTTTCAAGCGCCTTCCCATCAT
>JASFER010000258.1:0-8800 GCA_050124755.1 Desulfobacteraceae bacterium | reverse complement strand
TTCTAAGCTTATCGGCGACAGCCTGAAGGATTCTTAAATTGGCTTGATGGGGCACCACCAGTTGAATGTCGTCGCGCTCCAACTCATTTTGCTCTAAAGCCAATTCGGTGATGCTGGCCATGGAACTCACTGCCTGCTTAAAGAGACGGTTGCCTTCCATCGTAAGAATATAAGGCTTTACCGCTGTGTCACACAGTGTATTGGGCAGGAAATCATTGCCATCTTTGGAGTGGAGCAAGTCCCAGAAACGGCCGTCTGATCTGATATGTGTAGATAGAATACCGCCTGTACCGTTCCGGGCGCTTAGAACGACGGCTCCCGCACCGTCCCCTAACAAAACGCAAGTGCTGCGGTCTTTCCAATTGACAACGGAAGATAGGCGTTCGGCCCCCACAACCAATACCGTTTTTGATTGCCCCAAACGAATGCTATTGTTCGCCATTTCCAGCCCATAAATAAAACCTGAACAACCGGCTGAAATGTCATAAGCCGCAGCGTTATTGGCCTCAAGTTCTTTTTGAATCATGCATGCGGCTGATGGAAATAAATGATCAGCGGTGACTGTAGCCACCACAATGGTATCTATCTGGTCCGGTGAAACATCGGCCATCTCCATCGCCTTTCGGGCCGCGCACGTTCCCAAATCCGTGGTGGACTCATCGGCATTTTTATTGGATATACGTCTTTCTTTTATTCCCGTACGGCGGGTGATCCATTCGTCTGAAGTATCAACAATTTTCTCTAAATCTTCATTGGCTAATACGCGTTGGGGTACCGCAGATCCGGTTCCAATGATGTGTGCGTTACGCATAAATAAATCGTTCTCCCGCAATTGATCGGTTATTTTAGCCGGACGTTTTTCACCCGGTCATAACCGCGACGCTATAAGCATTGCCTCACTACTAAATGAACGTCTAACGTTACAGAGAGATGAATTGGCCCTCTGAGGTTTATGCAAATTTGTTAAGTAATCATAATCCGCCCTTTGTGTCAAAACCGATTTGATATTTTAAGCCGATTCAAAGATGTTTTGAATGTCAACGCGCCCATGAAAACGATGTTAAAATGCATGAAATTCATATTATGGTAAAAGTGGCAAATCGATGGCATTATGGTATGGAGGGGAAGGTCGAATCTTTGCGTTTCTCCGGATCGCTGTGCTCAGTTTGGTTCAACACTCTGCGACGGTCAAAACCGCTTCGGCGATCTTTGCCGGATCGGCGTTCCTTGAGCGTGGCATTGGATGGTGAGATACGCCGGTCCAAAACCTTGCGACGACCACCAAAGTCTGCCGTCACACGTGTTAATGTTTGCTTGGAGGCTTTCTCATCTTCTGGTGTTTTCGCCATTTGCGTTTCGCTTTCTCAAATGACAGGTTGGACCGTCGATAATATATGTCCTATTAAACCAGCTGCGTAGCTTATGTGTCAATTAAATGCTTTCCACCAGAATTTTCAGCATGCGGCGCAGAGGCTCTGCAGCTCCCCACAACAGCTGGTCGCCAACAGAGAAGGCCGTAATATATTCCGGTCCTATATTTAGTTTGCGCATGCGGCCAATGGGTATACGCAATGTGCCGGAGATACGTGCAGGTGTTAATTCTTTCAGTGTGGCCTCTTTTTCATTAGGTATCAATTGAACCCATTGATTGTGCTCGGTGATCATTGACTCGATGTCAGCCAATGGCACATTTTGGGTTAGTTTGATTGTAAATGCCTGGCTGTGGCATCGCATGGCGCCGATCCGAACGCATTGCCCATCAATGGGAACAGCATTATTTTCACGCCCCAATATTTTGTTGGTCTCGGCGTAACCTTTCCACTCTTCTTTGGTTTGCCCGTTATCCATCGCCCGATCAATCCAAGGGATCAAACTTGCGGCCAACGGGGCACCGAAGTGTTGTATCGGAAAATTAGCGCTGCGCAATGTTTCTGTCACATTATTATCAAGATCCGCTATGACAGCGTCCGGATCGGCCAACAATTGTGATGTTCGATTTCCAATGGTCTGCATCTGCATGACCAATTCGCGCATGTTTTTAGCGCCTGCACCTGATGCAGCCTGATAGGTCATTGAACTCAACCATTCGATCAAGTCATTTTTAAAAAGCCCTCCCAATGCCATCAACATCAGCGAGACAGTGCAATTACCGCCAATATAGTCTTTGATTCCGTCGTTTAGCGCGGCATCAATAAGATTTCGGTTCATTGGATCAAGAACAATGACGCTGTTTGATTTCATTCGCAATGTAGAGGCGGCATCGATCCAATATCCATTCCAGTCGGCTTGTCGAAGTGCCGGATGGACATTCTTCGTATAGTTTCCACCCTGGCAAGAGATGATCACATCCATTTCCCGAAGGCTTTCAAGGTTATGGGCATCTTCGACCGGGGGGGTGCTAATGCCGATATCGGGGCCGCTCTGGCCGGCTTGTGATGTTGAAAAAAACAGCGGATCCAAGCCACTGAAGTCATTTTCATTTATCATTCTTTCCATCAATACTGAGCCGACCATACCGCGCCAGCCCACGATACCCACTCGTAACATTTGGAGCTCCCTTGGATTGAAACAATCAATATGAATCTTATCTGGTTAGATTTAGTTGGCTGACTTGTCAAGGGATTTCCTTAGAAGCAAACGGCGAACTGATATCTTTTTTTGCAGTGATATGGCGGGTATCACAAATTGCCCCCGTCACGGGAGTAGTCGTTGACTTTTGGATAGGTAGCGGGTTTTATATCCATGAGAAACCTTCAGGTTTATGCATTGACATAAGCAGATATGGAGAGGCTGCACATGCTACGTGTGTTTCAGTCCGACTTATACGATCCAGATAAATTCGTGGTCACCCTGGAGTTGGTGCCGGGACGTGAATCCGCTGGGCGCGGCATTGATATGGTTATTGGTATTGCCGCCGACGCTTTTTCGGATGGCAGGATCTCAGCGGTCTCTATGACGGACAATCCAGGTGGCAACCCGGCCCTCAGTCCTGATGTCTTGGGCCACGAAATTTTTAAGTTGGGCATGGACGTTATTGTGCATTTTACATGTCGGGACACCAATCGGGTCGGCATGGAGAGTCGGGCGCTTCAACTGGCCATGATGGGAATGAAAAACATTTTGGCCTTGACTGGTGACTATTCAGGGAAGGGCTTTGGTGGGCAAGGAGCCCCGGTGTTTGATATTGATTCAGTTCAGCTCCAGATTTTGCTTTCGGTGTTGAATGATCGTTTGCATGACAGTGGTGATCCAGATGATTTTCTGACAGGCTGCGCGGTGTCGCCGTTCAAATATACGGAGGCTGAATCGTTTTCCCAATATGCCAAGTTATGCCGTAAAGCTGCGGCCGGAGCGCAATTTGTTATCACGCAGTTGGGGTATGATATCCATAAGTATTTAGAATTGTTAAAGATGATGCGTCGTCTCAATTTAGATATACCGGTGCTGGGATCGGTCTATATATTAACCCCTGCTGCGGCGCGCATTATGAACACCGGCAAGGTTCCAGGCGCCTTCGTAACCGATGAATTGCTGAGGCAGGTTGAGAGGGAGTGGCGCAATCCTGACGACGGCCGCAAGGCTGCCATCGAACGCGCTGCACAGTTGACTGCCGTACTCAAAGGGCTTGGTTACAAAGGTGTCCATCTCAGCGGCATTCATCGCAAATTTGATATGGTTGGTGAAATCCTCAATCGTCTGCCCGATTATGAGGAGCAATGGGAGTCGCTACTTCACTTACTGACATTTTCGCCCCCCGGCGGGTTCTATGCGTTCCCCAAGAAAACAACGGAGCCCATATATGGCAAAAGGACTCACCAACTTAAGTTTTTTGAGAAAGTCAAGTTTGATTTTCTAAGACGATCACATGACGTCTTTTTTAACCGCGAAAATGTTTTGGCACCGCTTTTTCGCAAACTATGTTATTTTTTTCAAGGAAGTTTGGGAGAACGTATCCTGTTGGACATCATGGAAGATCCATTGAAGCGAATGATGCTCGATTGCCAACGCTGCGGTGATTGCGGCATTCAACATGTCGGCTTTTTATGCCCTGAGTCAGGGTGCCCAAAACATATGCGCAATGGGGCGTGCGGCGGCAGTCATAACGGTCGATGTGAAGTCTATCCGGAACGGTACTGTATCTGGGTTCGTGCATACGCCCGTTTGGCCAATATCGGAAGGGTTGATGAATTGATCCAAGGATGCGTGCCTCCGCGTATGTGGGAATTGAATCAAACATCATCCTGGTTTAATTATCATTTGCAACGCGATCATCAGGGCGCGTCCAATGCAATATCCCAAAGGTGCCGATTGCAACACTGCCGGATTTGAATGCATTGTTTAAAGTATAAAATGTATAGTTTAAATCGGGACTAGACGGAATGAATGAATTGGCCGGCCATAAAGAAATTGTAATACCAAAAGAGAACGCCGTATTTTGGATGGATGGAAAAGGCCGTTGGCATAATCAGCACGGCCCCTTTCAGCACAAGAAGATTATCGACTATTTTAATGTGTCCATACAGAAGGATAAAAACGGGTATTTCGTTCAACAAAGCAATGGCAATGTCATCGAAAAGGTCTATTTTCGCTATCAAGAGACTGCGCTTTTCGTTGTGGATCTGGTGATGGATGACCCGATTATATTGAAATTGAATACCCGCGTCAGACTGGATTTGAAACCTGAAAAACTGATTTTGTGCAATGACAAGCTTTACTATTGTCTGGGAGACGAAATTGCAAAATTCAATGAACGCTCACTTCTCAAGATCTCAGAGCGTATCACCTGTGTACAGGGTCAATATATTATAACCATCGGGTCCCGGAAAACGGCGCTTGCGGTAAGATCCTCGCTGGATGCATTTATTATTTAGTCAATTTTGAGATGGTTTGTAAAAAGCCCGGTTAGATGACATGATAATGAATGGCATCAGGAGACTCCGGGGTGACCTCTTTTCCCAGATAGATAATCCCATCACCCTCCAGTGTGTATTCATCCCTTCTTAAATGAATTGATTTTCTGCCGGTCGTATAGATATAGGTGCCATTGGTGCTCTGGTCAGTTAGGATGAATCTATCTTTGCGCATTTCAATACGAGCGTGGAGTCTCGATACCTTTGGATTTTTAATAGCGATGCGGTTCTTGGCGTCACGTCCCATGGTAATCATCGGTTGATCGTGGCTAACTGATACGTGTTGGTCCCGCAAATCCAGGATCAGCAGCTTATCCGGTTTCGTCATAATGTGTCCTCTGGGCATGAAATGCGTTTTTGACAATGATAGTGGCAACGCATATTCTACTCAACATGAAAAATGCCACGGTTGTTTCGGGGATGTCAAGTTCGGTCCATGACGGTGCCCAGGATGGTGATAGGTTGTTTGGAATATTTCAAGAGGTGGTAAAATGAAAGTCATTATAGATTTATGCCTGGTGCCTATTGGTGTGGGAGTATCCCTGTCGGAATACGTTGCTGCTTGCGAAAAAGTATTGGCAGAAAGTGATTTGAGCTATACGCTACACGCTAACGGGACCAACATAGAGGGGGAATGGGATACCGTATTTGCCATAGTGAAAAGATGCCATGAGGTCGTTCATGGCATGGGTGCACCCCGTATTTTTACAACGATCAAATGCGGTACACGCACCGATAAATCCCAGCGCATGACTGATAAGATTCGAAGCGTCAAAGAGAAGCTATGATTCACAAGATTATCTCAAGCGGTCGGACCGGAGTGGAAATGGCCGCCTTAGATGTGGCCGTTAAGCTTGGTTTATCCCACGGTGGCTCGGCACCCCGCGGCATGCGCAATGAAGACGGCGCCATTGAAAGGCGATACGGTCTTACAGAGGCGGTTGCCGTTGGTTTTAAAAAGGCCATGGAAGAAAACGTTCTCCAATCGGACGGCACCTTGCTGATCACCCGTGGAAAGCGGACCATTGAAACAAAATATGCAGTCGAAACGGCCCTTAAACACCAGCGTCAGTTCCTGCACGTGGATTTGAGTCAACACTCGGCTTTTGAGGCCGCATCTCTGGCCGGTTCATGGGTTGCCATGAATCATGTCCTGGTTGTTTTCGTGACCGGACCGGCTGCAAGCCAGGACCCGATGATCTACGTCCAAACCAAAAAGATCCTGGAAACCGCTTTCTACCTTGAATTTGTGAAAACGGGTTTGCACCCGGAACACCCGGCAGTCAGGGAATTCGGATCTGATCGTGGTGATCATGATATCTCAGATCTTCCCCAATCCGTGGATGAGGCGGTCACTCAGCTGAAAGCAGCCCTGCCGCTTAAAGATCGTGCGCTTATGGCCAATATGCAGGCAGATGAGCTGAACCATCTGAAATCAGGCTTAGGTGAGTACATCAAGCAAAAATTTGGTTTGTATATGGAGAACAAAAATCTGATAGAATCTTGTGCGACCGCCGGAAATCTCAATAAGCCCCTGCCTGATGAAGCTTGTGCCGTCATTTTAAAGGCGCTGTGGCAAGATTTGAGGTCCACTCACAAACTGAGAGTCATCAAATAATTTACTGAATTGACTTGAGTTGGGATAATTGATATTTGTGCTGGTTTAATGTGCACAAGGAGCTGAGAATGGCTGAAGTTGTCCCGTTTAAAGGTGTTTTATACAATCCTGACCTCATCACTAATATTGCGGATGTCATCGCACCTCCCTACGATGTGATTTCTGTACAGGAACAAGAGGCCTTCCATCAACAACACCCAAATAATGTCATTCGATTGATTTTGGGAAAAACCAGGGAGCGAGATAGCGGCCGATCGGATGTTCATCAGCGTGCCGCCAGGTATTTCAATCAGTGGATGACAGACAAGATCCTGGTTCGGGATTCGGTTCCCGCATACTATCTAACCAGCGTCGATTTTCCTGTGGCTGACCGTACCGTCACGCGTTATGGCATTATCGGCAATGTTCGATTGGCGCCTTTTGATAAGGGCATTGTCCTGCCCCATGAACGGACCTTTTCAAAAGTCAAATCAGAGCGGCTGCAATTAATGCTGGCCTGCCACACCAATTTCAGTCCTATTTTCGGACTCTATGCAGACGGCAATGGTGTGCTCGAAAGATTGAGATGGCTTGCCGACATTCACGCACCGGACATCGATTTGGTCGACAACAAAGGGCTGAGGCATAAACTTTGGCGCGTTACAGATCCTGAAACCCAAGCGCATATCCACTCTTCCTTAAAGGATCAATGCATCTATATCGCCGACGGCCATCATCGCTACGAGACGGCATTGAGTTATCGGGAATGGGCCAGGGAAAATATCCAAGGATTCAATCAAAATCATCCGGCCAATTTTGTCATGATGAGCTTGAGTAGCTTGAAGGACCCCGGAATGGTTATTTTCCCTGCCCATCGTCTCCTGAAAGAGGTGCCGGAGGAGCAAATGTCGGCATTCATGGATAAAGCCGGTGAGCATTTTGATATTCATGCCTTTTCCACGGATGCCGGTGTGTCTTCGGCTATGGACGCATTTAACCAGGCCTTGGCTGCCAACTCCGATAAAAATGCCATTGGTGTCTACCTGAAACATCATGCCAATCTTTATGTGCTGGTACTAAAAGATGATGTAATGACCCGTTTATTCGGAGATCAACTGCCCGAGGCGCTTTGTGATCTGGATGTTACCGTATTGACACACTTGCTAATGATGGAGTTGTTGGGATTCGACCAGGATAGATTGGATGATGCCACAAGAATTCGATATGCCACAACATCACAGGACGCGGCAGCCGCCGTAGATGAGGGTAGGGCGGACATGGCATTTATCCTGAACCCGACCAAGATCGAACAGGTTCAAAGAGTCGCCGGAGAGGGTTTGATCATGCCCCGCAAGTCAACCTATTTCTACCCCAAGGTGGGAAGTGGGCTGGTCATCAATCTCCTTAAATAAGCTGATATTGATCCGGCTTCCAAAGCGCCGACCCCCGTGCCTGCAATCGTAGAACCAGACTGGAAGGTCTCTGAAAGGGTTTTATAAGGATCCTCCAGATAGCCATTTACGCAAGGAACGATCAATTGCCTGAATTGCCTGAAGTCCAGACCATCGTGGATGCGCTTACCAAGGCCGGTATCAACGGCCGGCGCATTACAAGCGTAGCGGTTTTGTGGCCTAAAACCATTGCCACCTCGACACCTCAAAAATTTTGTCGGTTGGTGCATTTCAAGAAAATTCACACCGTACGGCGCCGGGCCAAGTATATCATCTTTGATCTCGCAGATGGATTGTACATGGCTGTCCACTTAAGAATGACCGGACGCTTTGAATTGTTTCCGTCAAAAGTATGTCCAAGCCCGCACGTGCGCATCGTTCTGGACTTGAACGATGGACGGCGCTTGATGTTTCATGACACCCGAAAATTCGGACGATTTTACATAACCAACGATTTAGCCGCCATTACCCGATCACTGGGACCTGAACCATTGAGCCCAAAGTTCACAGCGCGCGTATTTGCCGGCAAACTCAAATCGCGAAAGCGTCAAGTCAAACCGCTGCTGTTGGATCAATCTTTTATCTCCGGTTTGGGCAATATTTACGTGGACGAAGCTTTGTGGGCGGCGCGTATTCATCCCCAAAGATTGGCCAATACTTTAGATGGGGACGAAATAAAATCGCTGCATCGTTCCATCCGACATGTTCTCAGACAAGGCCTACGTAATGCAGGCACTTCCCTGGGGCGGGGTTTGGGGAATTATTCCGGCCTTGAGAAGGCCCTTGGACGAAATCGAGCGCACCTAAAGGTATTCCAAAGAACCGGAGAGCCATGTGTCAGG
>JASFER010000257.1:0-8811 GCA_050124755.1 Desulfobacteraceae bacterium | reverse complement strand
TGGCAGCCACCGGCGGCCGCGCAATTCGCAATGTGGTGGGCGCCTTTCCCAAATTGGACTGGAACGATCTGGTCAGGCAATTCCTGCGAACCGAAGCACTTTAAGATATGCCGTCATTGACGCGACATAACCTGCTCAAAGAACAGTTTGCAATAACGGCAAAGCGTCAAACGCCTTTGATCCAGTTCGCGGGTATCGCCTGAAATGTGCATCAGACAAAGCGGATCATCACAGTGGGTCAAGTTAAACAAATGCCCCAGTTCGTGCAGGGCCACTTTGGCGCATCGCTCCAAAAATTGCGATGGATCGACAAGACCGCCCGCCGTCTTTTCTTCGAGGCGGTAAAGAGAAACCAATGCGCATCGTCCTCCCTGGCGCGCCTCGCCTAACACGTAGGTAAATATGGGCACAAACAAATCACCGTTCATGACACCGATAATCTTTTGATACCCTTCAAACGTTTCCTTTTCCAGGTTGAGGAGGACCTGTCCGGCATCGTACTGCATGCGCCCCGCATCGAGCGCAGGCATGGGCACCGGCAGGCTTGCCAGCACGTCGGCTTGCAAATTAAAATAGGCATAAACATGGGCGGCGATCACCTTGGTTGCCATCGAAGGCACCTGCCCCATGGGAACAACACCGATTTTTGTCATGTAATTAGCCGGAATCTCTTAAATTGTAACGCTTAATCTTCTTGTGAAGCGTTACCCGGTTGATATCCAGAACCCCTGCGGCGCGGGTTATGTTCCAATCGCAATCTTCCAAAACCTGCTGGATATAGGCCTTCTCAACCTCCAGCAACGATCCGGTCCGGGTCTGTTTCACGGGGACGGCGTTCAGGAAAGCGAAGTCATCCGCCCCTACAGAGCGACCTTTGGAAAGCACGACCGCTCTTTCTATGGCATTTTCAAGCTCTCGAACATTGCCGGGCCAATGGTATTGTTGCAGCATTCTCAGTGCGTCCCGGGAAATGTGATCGACCTGCTTGGTGGTTTCATGGCTGTACTTGGACAAAAAATGGCTCACCAGCAAGGGGATATCGTCCTTTCTGGCCCGAAGGGGCGGGATTTCAATTTGAATGACGTTGATTCTGTAAAAAAAATCTTCCCTGAACCGGTTGGCGGCAATGGCCTTCTCCAAATTCTTGGATGTGGCTGTAATCAATCGGAAGTCGACGGGGATACCATGACTGCTGCCCACCCGGGAGATGCGTTTTTCTTCCAATACGCGCAGCAAATCTATTTGCATCTTCATGCTGATCTCGCCCACCTCATCCAAAAAGAGCGTTCCGCCGCTGACCACTTCCAGGAATCCCTTGCGGGACTGGCCCGCACCGGTAAACGCCCCTTTCAGATGTCCGAACAGCTCGGTTTCCAGGAGGCTCTCCGGCAAGGCACCGCAGTTGATAGCCACAAATGGATATTGGGCGCGCTGGCTTTTGGCATGGATCGCCTTGGCCACCAGTTCCTTGCCGGTGCCGGTTTCTCCGCTGAGCAGAATGGACGCATCCTGGACAGCCACCTGCCGGATCATATCGAAAACAGCCTGCATCGGTGGAGACTGCCCGATGATGTTGTCAAAACGGGTCTTCTTTTCCAGCTGTTCTTTCATATGGCTGTACTCGCCGGCCATGCGCAGCTGCTGATCGATTTTTTCCATGACCAGCGCCAGATAATCAGGCTTGAAAGGCTTCATCAAATAGTCGCTGGCGCCCATTTTCATGGCCTCCACGGCCGACTCGATGGACCCGTAGGCGGTGATGATAATAACTACTGTACGGGGATATTCCGCTTTGACCTTTTCCAGCAACGCCAGGCCGTCCATTCCCGGCATCTTGATGTCCACAAAAAGCAGTTCAAATGGATATTGGGCCAGTTTTTCGAGGGCTTCCCGGCCTGAGGCGGCCGTCTCCACTGTGTAGCCGCCTTTGTTAAACCAATGGTACAGCGACTCGCGCACGATGCGCTCATCATCGACAACCATGATGTCCGGTTTTGTATTCATAGGCTACCCGCTTTTTGTTTGGCCGCTGCATCGCTTTGTGGGAAGGAAAGGATAAAGCGGCTGCCTTTTCCCAACCTGCTGTCCACCACGATTTCACCCCGGTGCATTTTAACGACGTTATAGACAATGGACAACCCCAGCCCGGTACCCTGCCCTTCAGCCTTGGTGGTGAAAAAAGGATTGAATATCTGGTCCAGGTGTTCTTCGGCGATGCCCTCACCAGTGTCCTCGATTTCTACCACGATCTGTTTCTTATCAGGGTCCGGCCTGGAAATAATGCTCAGCGTGCCGCCGCGGGGCATGGCCTCTATGGCATTGAACAACAGATTGAGCATGCACTGCTGCAAACGATTTGTGTCCCCATCAATCATCAGGGGATCCTTGGACAGGTTTGTATTCATTTCAATCTGCTGCATCTGCATCTTGTGGTGAGTCAAGGTTGACACAGACTGGATCAGATCATTCAGATCGATCAACTTGTACTGCTGCGGTTTATCACGCGAAAAGGATAACAGGCCGGACACAATGCGACCGCAACGCTCCAATTCCTCGGACATCATTTCCAGGTATTGCTTGAACTCTTCCACGTCTCCGGAGCTGAGCCGGCCGCCGGCCAGCATCGATTGCATCAGATCCGTAAAAGTCAACAACCCCTGAATCGGATTGTTGATCTCGTGAACACAACCGGCCACCAGCTTTCCCAAAGAGATCATGCGATCTTCCTGGACCAGATGATTGAACTCCTGTTTGAGTCGCCTATGGCGGTTTTTCCAGCGGGATTCAATCTTCTCGCTGATATCCCGCCATATTTCGATGATGCGAATGATGGTTCCATGCGAATCGATCAATGGATAGGTAACGATGTTGTCATAGGAAGCGTCGAAACCCGGACCGGGTACCTCGTGGATCACGTGGGCCGTCTTGCCGGTGCGCAGCGTCTCGATCATGGGGCATTGCAGGTCCGGTCGCGCATTCGGACAAGGCGTTGTCAATCCATAGGAGATCTGAAAACAGCACGCACCGATCACCTCTTCTTTGGTTTTATGCACCTTCTTGAGAAAGGCCTCGTTGGCCTCGGCCACCGTAAAATCGGTATTCAGGACCACGATGGCCGCATTGCTGTGCTGGATCAGGATGTCCGAAGACATCTTTTCCAGAACCAGCTGACGTTCCAGCGATTTCATGCGTTGGTCGGTCAGAAAAAAGAAACGCAGAAACCGTCCGATGTTATGCTCGATGATCCCGACGCCCCGGGGACGCTGATCGATCAGTTCACGCAACAGCTTCCGGCTGTTGGTCAGCTCAACGATGCTGTCCAGGTTGTCGATGGCGAAAAGATCTCTATAATCGCCGGTGGTATAAATACCCATCTTGCGGGCCAGTTGAAATCCTTCGGCTTCGGGATCGATGTCGCACACACCGACGATGCGGATATCCAGGTATGGAAGCGGTTCTTTTTGCAGCAGTTCCAGAAAGAATCGGCATGCGCGGCCGCCTCCGACAATGGCTATATTCAGCCTCACCTTTTTAAATTTGGATTTTACGGAAACGGCCATTGGCAACCTCCGGCTAAAAGGGCAAAATACAGTCGCAGATCGAGTCTGACCCGGGCCGGTGGCGTTCATCGCGGCAGTGATATGCACACAGAAGCATCCAATCGCGTTGCCCGTTTGCAACGGCAACTGATACAGACAGAGTGTTCCTTTTTTACTTATAAGTATGTCAATAAGTTGATAATATGTCAATCATGACCAGCTTGTTCATAGTCATTTCCGATCTTCTGAAAGCGCTAAAGAAAACTCAGGAATGGAAGGCGCTACCTTTTAACGCCACTTACAGAAATATTTTCTGACTGCAGGGCTTCTTCGATAGCCGCCGGCTGAAGGTGCTTGCCGATGAAGACCAGAAATCGCTCTTCAAAACGCTGATCCACCAGTTCGGAAAACGCATATCGCCCTCTGACGTATTGGAAAACGATGGGTTTTGCTGCATCATCAAACTGAATGATGCCTTTTATCCTCAAGAGCTTAGCGGGCAGTTTTTTTTCTATGAATGCGATGAATCGGGTTCGCTCAACAGGTTGCAGCAATGTCACTTTGTGACCGGCAATGCCGTCGTCGAGATGGGTCGAGGTGCCGTGCCGTGCGGTTGATTTGGCCGGCAGCCCTTCGCCTGCCCAGGATGTCTCCAGTGGATCGATGCCATAGAGCAGGTTGGGATGGATGTCGCCATGGCAGCCATGGACGATGGGCGCCCGGGGATTGATCGCTTCCAGTGCTATGGTTAATTCCTGTAGGTCGGCCGGTTCGACCAGATCGATCTTGTTAAGCAGCATCACGTCCGCCGCCCGTATTTGCTCCCGGACCACCGCTGATTCTTGCATGGCCTGCACGACATGACAGGCATCGACAAGGGTTGTCACCGTGTCGAATCGGATCAGATCCTGAAGATCGCTCAAATCGTCCAGCAGGTTATACGGATTTGCCAGACCGGTGGTTTCCAGCACAATGTAATCCGGCCGAAATTGGGACAAAATCGACTGGACGGCTTTTTTAAGATTTCCGGCCAGTGTGCAGCAGACGCAACCTTCATCGATCTCCGCCACGGTGAAATGATCTTCAACCAGCTTGCCGTCCAATCCGGTCTCACCAATTTCGTTCTGAATAACGGCAACAAATCGCTGTCGGCTGGTCTGATATTCGATAAAATGACGTAAAAAACTGGTTTTTCCGGAACCGAGGAATCCGGTCAGAATCATCAGCGGCGGCCGCTCGTCCATTCCCAGGAATGTTTTGTCGACTGTCTGCTGCAGGGGAATGGCGGTCGCCTGCCACCACGTGGCATGTCGCCACATTTCAGGCGGCTCCTCACCTGCGCGCCAATGGGCGATAATTGTGCCGGCGTCCTGAGGATTGTCGGATTTCAAAAGACGCCTGCAGCGATCCGAATCACCGAAGCCGATCATCATTTTTACCCTGGCAATCCCTTCTCTGGGCTCCATTCTTCGTCGTCCGTCGGTACTGACAACGGCCGCGCATCCAGGAGACTGTTCATGCCAAAGGCAGGACGGCGGCGTTTGCAAGTGAAACGCAAGGGAGGCGCCAAAGACATCCAAAAATTCAGCGGCCAAGGCAAAGGCCGGGATATTTTCATCGCATCCTCCCGGCTCGACCAACTGAATATACCTGCCTTTGTAAGGCAGGCGGACACCGGCATCGATAATGGACTGCTTGCTGGAGAGGGCTGTGAGCACACCGATCCGGCAAATTTCATCCCGGGTTGCGGACAAGGTTAGATGACCGATACCGAAAAGGTCGGCAAAACCCGGATACTGCAAGAAGTTCCGCACACAAGGAATGTAATCTTCTCGCTGGGCCAGATGGTTGGCCATCAGCGAGTACTGCTCCAGCAGATCCTCTTCGGGATCCGGGAAATAGAACAGATCAAACCGTCCCGCCGATCCATCTGCAGAGCGATGGCTGCCCTTGCAGGCGACGCCGAAGACGCCGGGATGGTTGCGGATTTTAGCTGTCCATGCCTCTGTTGCGCAGGATGCATCCTTGATGCCGCGCCATCCTATAAAATACCGCACCGCCGGAATAAAATTGGTCCGCACCAGTACATCCCGCAAAAAGCGGTCCATGTTCACTGGCGAGCTGTCCAATGCTGCTCTATTTCCCAAAGCTTTGCTTCTCGTCAGGCCCCGAAAGAGATCGTATCCCCGTTTCCAAGGTAAGCCGCATCTTTGGAGCGGTACCGGGCCGTGCCCTGCACAACCGGATAGCCGGCGGCAATGAACTTTTTGGCGCATAACACCCCGGTACAATGGTTGCAGCCGATTTTTTCAAATCCATACTTGCCAAGGGAGATGACCAAGTCATCGTATTTTGGATCCCAGTCATCGAATGGTGAAATATGCAGGCCGCCGTAAATCCCGTGAAACTGATCTCTTTCATATTTGATTTCCCGGAAGGCGGTTTCGGCAAACCGGATAATACTCTGGTGGCAGCATCCGGTAACGCTTACCAACCCCTTGTCCTTGATGTTGAAATACAGCGACTGCTCACCGTATACCCGGCAAATGATGGGAATGGCGAAGACATAGCTGGCCATGCCGGGGATTACCGGCTTCAATCCCGGCTTCACCACAGTCAGCTTTCCGGTATGGCCGGAATCTTTGATATACTGCATGCCCTCCTCGTAAAACCCTTCAGGGATGTACATATGAATGTCGGGTGCATATTTCAGGGTCACTGGCAGCCCCCAGAAGTGATCGAAATGCTCATGAGAGATGAACAAACCCTTGATCTCACCGTTTTGCAGCATTTTATCAATGCCTTCACGGCGAAAACACTCTTCCGTCCACTTGTAGGACCATCCGCTGTCCAGCAGATATTTGTGCAACTGACCGTCCATATCTTCCACTTCGATCAGGGCCGCATAACCGCCGGCATTTTCAGGGTGCACCGAGAGTTTTTCAGCAACCTCCCAGGCCTCGTCCAAGCGGTCGGGAAGAAAATCCTTGATCTTGGCGATGCCTTTGGCATAGGAGCCTTTTCCCAAACCGCTACCATCGCCGAAGGGTGGCCAGTTATAGCTGTACTGGTCCACCAGCAATCCGCCGGCTCCCTTGATATCACCGACCAGATCGGCATTGTTGAACCATGAGGTCTCTGAGATGTTGGTCACTTTGACGCTCTTGCATACGCCGATATCGGTCATTTTTCGTTCGACCTGGGCGAAGTGGCGCTTGCGTATGGGTAAATAAGAGTAGATTCCCATGGCGGCGAGCATGCCTCCCATGACGCCAATGCCGGCCCCCTTGAAAAAATCGCGGCGGCTGACACCTTCTTGTTTCTTGGATTCTGACATAATTCCCTCCTTGCAAACCGGCAACAGGTCTCTATGATCTACTTGATGATATCAATGGATTCGTAAAAAAACGGCAATACCGCTATGGTGACCGCAAAGACAATCACGCCTACCACGGCACCGGCACCGAGTCCCCACCCCAGGGAGGGGTTCCACTGCACATCACGAATCTTTTCCGTTACAGCGGCATGATCGTCTGCCATCTCGCTTTCGGTTTTAACTTCCATTTTCCATCCAGGCCAGTTATCCATGAACCAGTGATGCACCAACCAGATATTAATGAGCCATATGGTGGGGATCATGGGGAACTGCTGGGGATGACTGAATCCTTTTTGGGTGCCAAGAAAAAGATGGGATGTTTTATAGTAAAAAATATACAGCAAAACGGCGGCCATCAGGGTCACGACCGTTCGAACCAGCACATTGATCGGCAGACTGAATTTTTTGGGCCAGTTGCCGCAGTAGAAGTTGATGAAAAGTGCCGGTACGAGAAAAAATACTGCCATTTCACCGACATGCAGCCAGCGCCAGTCCGGTGCAAATGCCCTCCGGGTACCACGGATGGCCGGGCCATAGGTGAGCTCCTGAACGAAGTAGAGAAAAAAGTGGATGGCAAAGGCAATGGCGATAATGCCGAAAAAGGCAACCACTCTGCGCACCCAGGCCGTCTTGATCAGGTTGAAGGGGTAGCGTTCCCAGATGGTTTCCACCAACCACACCGTCACCGTGCAACACATGATCCAGGAAACATGGAAGTTGCCGGAAACCGTGTTGGCAAACTTCTCCCAGTAAGGCGGCGTAATTGCGGTGAACTCCTGCCAGGGATGATAGAGAATGGCCATGTGGGAATGCATGGTAATGAAGTAGACAATGGTGCTCAGAAAAAAGGTCATCACCAAGATGCTGATCCCTTTGCCCGGCTGCTTCATACCATTCCAGGGAACTTCTTCGCATGCCACCACCCACGCAGGGCTGAGCCAAGAAGCAATGGCGGCAAACATGAGACAGGCCAGGGCCGCATACTCGATGGCAAAAAATTCGGTAACGCTTTTCAGTTCGGTTAACCGTTCCGGGTTGAAATAGGCTAAACCGAAATTACCTAAAATCCCCTCGAAGAAACCTTTGATCAGGACGAGCAATACCGCAACGGAAACCAGTGTCAATATGGCCCCTTTGACAAGCGGATGGGATTTTTCCACCCAGCCGGCACCCAACGGCCAGTAGTTGAACAGGTAGACCATCCAGATCAGGACAATCAACCACCAGCGGGTATACATGTACCCTACAAACGGCGTGTACATGCGCATCAAACCCCGTGGGTCCTGAAATATCCACCAGGTCACATAAAAAACCGCCAGGGTCAGGACCAAGCTGACCAGGGCGGGTACGGGACCGGGCCATCTTTTCACCAGTCTCCGTTTCTCCAGGTAGTTGACATTGCTTGCTTCCATAGCGCCTCCTGTCGTCCGTACATTGAATACGTCAAACCAACTCAACTTCATCACAACAGAGCCGGTCCTCATCGGCCGCTAACCGCGTCGTCACCTCCTTTCATTGCGAAAAAACCTTTACGGGTATACATTCGGATCTCCCTATTCAGGCAGGGCTTCGACAGCCTTGCGCAGGGGGCCCGAAAATTCCAGGGAATATAGCTGCGACAGCAACCGACAGGTGCGCACAGTGTGATCTCGAATGCGGGAGGACGCCAGCACGGCATCTCTTAGCTTAATGGCTTTAACGATTTCGACATAGTCGGCGAATATGGACTCCTGCGCCTCCTTGCTGCATTTGGAAAAACAGCCGAAAAAAGGGTCGTTATATATTGAAAACATTATAGAAACTATTCCCCCAAGTAGCAAAAAAAGAAGAAATTTTCGCGTAGATAAAAAAATAACCTCCTGATAGCATAATGGCAGCAAAACCAAAAAACCAATA
>JASFER010000256.1:0-8944 GCA_050124755.1 Desulfobacteraceae bacterium | reverse complement strand
TTCTCACTCGGTTGAAATCCTCAACGTAGCGCGCTACGCCTGCGGTTTCAACCTCGCTGCGGCCTTGATCTGAACCACAATCTACCATTTCTGGATGGACACTAACTATTAAAATGTGTATGGCGGCATGATAGCCGATACGGCCCACAGCATTTAAATCCCAATGTCAAAGCCCAAATGTCAAATTAAGGTATTCTATCGATTTTATATTCAATCGGTCCCCATCCGCCATTTGACATTTGGATTTTGTCATTTGACATTTTGGTCGATGCGCTTAAACCGAAGCCCGGCATAGGCGAGTATTTCACCACCCTCGTCATCTTTTATGATTCGTACGGTTTCCCCCAGACTTCTTCCCAAACCTCCGCCAACAGCTTCCTGTGCATTTACGGTGTATAAAATTTGAGTCAAGGCATCTCCAGAAAAGGTCATCACTTCGACCAGATAGCCATCTTCAATTTTAAGTTCGAAATCTTTGATCTGAAAGATTTCGGGTTCCGGCGGGTTCAGCAGCTTGTATTTTCCCAAGCGCTTTTTCCATGCGCCATCAATAGGATGCGGTCTCACTTTTACACCCGCCAAAAAGCGGTTATGATCGAGCTCAGCGACAATGACATGATGGCCGGAAATCTCTTCGGTGGTCAACCCGGCTTCACCCAATTCTTCTAGATCAATCGGTATTAATCCAAACAAACGATAACTCAGGTGGTACTGATTATTCGCTCCGAGATTCAGATTGAAATTTCCCATGGAAGATTTGACTTTGTAGCGGTGGGGTGATTTTTCAGTCACGCTGACCTTGCCGATCAGAGTGGCGTAGGTCCCCTTAAAGTCGGAAGACTTGGCGACATATGCCTTGATCTCGGGGAGCTGTTCGCCGTTTTTAGCTTCCCAAGCCATTTGCAATAATTTTTTGGCTATTTTTTGAGGGTTTGCCGAGCCTGTATTGGCTAAAACAACCACGCCTAGTTTGGACTCCGGCGCGACCATAAACATGGCACGATGAGCAATCACGCCTCCGCCGTGCGAATAAACAAGCTCTTTTTCCGCAAGCGCTTTGTTATCGATAAACCACGCCAATCCTATGGGATTTCCAAGGTCTAATGGAATCTGTGCGTTTTGGATCGTGAACATGGCCTCCAAGGTTTCCGGTAAAAGAATCTGCCGGTTTTCAAGTTTTCCGTGATTGTTTACCAACATGGCCAGGCGGGCTAAATCAGTGACTGTCGTATTCAATCCCCCAGCGGGAATATCCCCCAGGGGATATTCGAACACCGCTTTGCCCTCTAAATAACTTTTGGCGGCCCGGCTTCCGGAGATGCCGGTCTCAAAACGCGAATCCTTCATCCCCATGGGCTCTATCAGGCTTTGATCCAAATATTGTGCATAGGCCATGCCGCTGACATTTTGTACGGCATGCCCCAGCAACGTCATGCCGAGATTGGAATAGGACATCATCGTATTGGGAGGATAGGCGACGTATTCATCTTTTATCTCATGGACCAGTTGGGTAAAAGGCTTTGGTTGTTTCGCCCACATCCCGTCAATCCAGTCACTGGGCAGTCCTGAATGATGGGTCAAAATCGTCCTCGGCGTGATGCCGTCAGTCTTACCGAAACGGCTTTTGATTTTGAACTGCGGCAGGTAATTGACGAGGGGGCGGTCTAAATCCATTTTGCCGGCTTCCACCAACTTCATGGCGGCCATGCCGTTGAACAATTTGGAAATGGAACCTGCGCGATAGACAGTATCGGGTGTGGCCTTGATCTTGTTTTTGCGATCGGCATATCCGAAGCCTTGCTGCCATACAATTTTCTGGTCATCCACCAGGGCAATGGAGAGGCCGACAATGGCCTTGTCCTTCATCTCTTTCCGGATAAACCAGCTCATGTATTCTTTAACGTAGCCATAATCGCCTTTTGCTTGATGGATAGGGGCCTTTGGGGGTGCTGTTGCGCAACCGCCAAACAGCAGTAGAATAAAAGCAATGAGTGTTATCCTTTTTAGGATATAGTATCTCATACTCTAAACTCCTTTACTTGTATCTCCATTTAAATTTAAATCAAGGTTTGTAATTTTCTCGAGTGATGGATAATGATGCCCAAATATTGCTTTAAATTGAATAAAAGCAAATGTACCGAGGGTGGAAGCATTTGATAGGCTCTATATATCAACTTTATCTTAAATTCAAGCATCGGTTAAATCTAAAAAATACAAGAAATCTATATACTCATTTAAACACGACAGTATAAAGATATACGAAACTGGAAGCCATCTCAAAAAGTCTTCTGGCCCAATTCGGGTGGTGGATAAAGGGGTTTCAAATCCTTGACATGCTGCAGTATACTTGCGGTTTAAAACACTTATGTTTACCTACATCTTGGACCAAAATCCGTTTTTTGAGATGGCTTTTTATATTTTAATACTATTTTCTTAGACTCTTTTCGGTAAGTATTAGAGAAGAACCATACAATTGTCTGATTGCCACGATAAGACTAACAATTGTATACAATAGAATTGGTATCATTAATTAAAGGAGGCACAGAAAATGAAAAAGACTATTTTATTATCAATTCTGGGAATAATATTTTTTTTCTCAAATACCGCTAACGCAGCCATATTATTTCTAGATGATTTCAATAGTGAAAATGGTGGCAACGGCGCATTAAATTACACTGGATTTGCAAACTGGGATGTAACAGATGGCTCAGTTGATTTAATCGGTATTGGTACCATTTATGACTTCTATCCTGGAAACGGTCTTTACATCGATTTAGATGGTTCAACCCGGGATGCTGGAAGAATGGAAACTAAAAACGCTTTTATTTTGAATCCAGGCAGATATGAATTCCAATTCGATTTAGGAGGACAAACAAGTCTCGGCGCTAACACAGTTGAAATTGCAATAGGAAGTTTGTACACGGAAAGTTTTACATTCACACAGGATACAGCAACTTTCATAACTTATTCACGTTTCTTCGACGTAGCTGCGGCGACAACGGCAACCATCATATTTGACAATTCAGGTGGTGATAATCAAGGCGTAATTCTCGACAATGTCCAATTATCCAGCGTGCCTGTTCCCGCAGCAGTCTGGCTCCTTGGTTCTGGATTATTAGGAACGTTTGTATTTCGACGTCGGTTCAGATAAGTTTTTTGGTTGATATCCATCTTTTTAATATTTCCACTGCCCATGATCGTTTCTGCAAATGTCCCTGAAACGGAAAGAGAAGCGCTCATCGCCTTGTATAACTCAACAGACGGTGACAACTGGAGAGAAAATACCGGTTGGAAAACCCCTCCCCTGGACACGGACGGATTTGCAATGCCCGGAACTGAGGATCAATGGTATGGCGTCAGTGTTTCCGGTGATTGGAAGTATACCGGCAGATCTGGAAAATTTGTCATCACTCAGGTGGCTTCATCTTTGCAACAACTGGTTGTTTACCGAAGATTCCGGTTTGAAAGATTTTTTAGATGGCCTCAGCAGCGGCTGGGAAAACTGCCAGGTCAGCATCTCAACTTGTGATGACCTCAGCGGTGATAATGATATTGACGGAGAGGAGATTTCGATCTTGTCAAATGATTTTGATATGTCAGTTTTGGAAGCGTTTTCAGCCGTATTCGGACAAGTTTGTGGGGAATGATCTTCTGTCAGAGCATTTCCCAAAATCACCGACTCGATGGGAGAACCGCCCTTTTGCTTGCGCAAAAACAGAATAATCCAGGCAAAGGTTATCCCGGCGGCCACACCGGACAAATTGCCCCACATACCGGCCAAACTGATGTGATCGAAGAAGAAGAGCACCATACCCGCCAGGGCAAACCCCACCGCCAACCAATCGATGCGCCGGGGGTATTCTTTTAAAAACCATTTACCGAAGAGGGCCACATAGGCCGGTGCTGTATATTGCAAAAGAATGGCGTTGGCCGCGGTGGTTAGTTTGGTGGCCGTGATGAAACTGAACATGTTGCCGGCATAGGCCAGTGCACAGCCGATCTGGGGTAAGGAGCCGTTAAACTGGGGTTTGCGTGTCCACATGAGCAGAAGAAATGCCGCAATGGCGCTGCGCCACCCGGCAATGGCCATGGGATGCAGTTCCACCTTCTTGATCATCAGCCCTCCCGAACTCCAAAAGAAGGCTGTGAGTATGAGCAGAATCAAGGCATGTCCTCGCTTCATGGATTCACCGGGATCATATTCATCATCGCAAGGGTATGATACCAATGGATATCGGTTGTCCCACATCGCCCAAAGCGCTGTTTAAAGCGGCAGCTTAGAGGATTGACGTAAGCACCCTTTTGTATGTAAAATCGATGAAATGCGTCCTTTTATAAAGGTTTACGATATCAATAAGTTGACCAATTCAATACGGCACACTATATAATCCTCAACCCTGTGGCAAGGATTCGAAACGCTTTTACATAAAGGACAATAGGAATAGTTCAATGTCGATGAATTCTAAACCGGGTGAAATTCTAGATCTTCAGCCCCAGCCCAAAATTCTCATTGTGGATGATGACCCGTTTCAGGTTCAGTTGCTTGAAAGCATCCTAAAAAAAGAAAATTATGACACCGCCGCATACACCGACAGCCTGCGGGCCTTTGAAGAGGCTCAACAGATCAAACCCGACTTGATTCTACTGGATTTGATCATGCCCATCATCGACGGTTTTGAATTGTGCCGCAGATTGAAAGCCGACGAACGGACGCGCCAAATACCGGTGATTTTCGTTACGGCCAACAAAGACCAGTCTGCGGAGTCAAAGGGATTTGAACTCGGCGCAGTGGATTATATCACCAAACCCTTTGATCCCATTGTCACCATAGCGCGCGTGGAGAACCAGCTCGAGCTCAAGCGACATCGCGATTCCCTCGAATTACTGGTGCAGGAAAGAACGGATGAAAGAGATAAAAGCCAGCAGCAGTTTCAAGGCCTGGTTGAAAAATCACTGGTGGGTATCGCCATCATTCAGGATGAACAGGTTGTCTACCAAAACCCCGAACTGATCCGTACAGTGAACGACCTGGTTGAGAAAGTCCGCGAGAAGGATTTCGATTTCATCCATCCGGACAACATGGGCCAGCTCAAATTGGCTTACCAAAGGCTCATTAACAAGCGTGTCCCCCATGTAGAAGCCGATTTTCAAATCCTGTCCGGCCCTCAGGCCGGTGACGGAAAGGTCTATAAATGGGTCAACTGCCGGGCCAGTGTCTTTAATTATCAGGGCCGGGAGTCGATTCTCATTAACCTGGTGGACATAACGCACACCAAGGAGCTCGAAAAACGATTGTTAGATCGGAACAAAATGGCATCTCTGGGAAGAATTGCATCAGGCATGGCCCATGAGATCAGGAATCCCCTCACGGGTATCACTTCTTATCTCTATACCCTGGATCAAATATGTGCGTCAGAGACCGTCTTGCCCAAAGATATCGACTTGATGAAAGAGATTGTGGGACAACTCAAGCTTGCCTCCCACAAAGTTGAAGCGGTAATTAAACGGGTACTGGATTTTTCCAAACCCACAGTTCCCCAAATGGTCATGATCGATATCAATCAATGCCTCACCAACGTACTCAATCTATCCGCCGTCACCATGCGCAAGGCAGGCATCCAGGTGACCACATCCCTTTCAAAAAAATTGCCGAAATGTTATGGCGATATGGCCTTGATCGAGCAGGTTTTCCTGAACCTTTTACAAAATGCAGACCGGGCGCTGCAAAATGTCGAAGGCCGTAAAAAAATTGCCGTATCTTCATATGCCCATGACAATAACATCAGCATCGCCATTTCCGATTCCGGGCCGGGGATCACCGATGACCTTAAAGAAAAAATGTTTGACCCGTTTTTCACAACCAGTTCGGACGGGTCCGGCATCGGTTTAAGCATTGCACAACGAATTGTTACAGACCACAGCGGCTCATTATCCGCAGAAAATGGAGCACTCGGAGGCGCGCACTTTACCGTTACCCTTCCCATTGAAAAGAGGAGTTTTACCAGATGACGCCTTTCTCCCTGTTTGTCGTTGATGATGAAGACACTGCCCGCGAAGGTATCACCCTGGCATTGATGAAGCACTATACGGTCAGTGGCTATGGCACCGCGGAAGAAGCGCTGGCCGCCATACCGGAAGAACGGCCCGATCTTATCCTGTTGGACATCGGGCTGCCGGGTATGAACGGCATTCAAGCATTGGAAATCATCAAAAAGGATTTTCCGGAATTGCTGGTCATCATGATCACTGCGTATGAAGACGTCCAGACGGTTGTTTCCGCTATGAAATTAGGTGCCTATGATTACATCGTCAAGCCGCTGGATATGAACAGTCTCATCATCACCGTTCGCAATGCCCTGGAAACCATTGCCCTGAAAAAAGAAATTCAATTGCTCCAGGAAAAATACCTGGCCAAAAACCTGCCCGTTATTGTCGGAGACAGCAGACCCATCAAAGAAATTTTGGAAATTGTGAGCATAGTGTCTCAGAGCATTGATACGCCCGTGCTGATATTGGGAGAGACCGGCAGCGGAAAGGAGCTGATCGCTCAAACCATCCATTACCAAAGCCCTCAGTTCAAAGGACCGATGGTGACGGTTAACTGCGCCGCCATTCCCAAGGAGCTTATCGAGAGCGAGTTGTTCGGCTATGAGAAAGGCGCCTTCAGCGGGGCCGATGCCGCCGGCAAAGCCGGTTTGGTGGAAGAAGCCGCCAATGGGACCCTTTTCCTTGATGAAGTGGGCGATCTAAGCGCGGAGGCGCAAGCTAAATTGCTCCGGTTTCTGGAGTCCGGGGAGTATTTTCGTGTTGGCGGGACGCGCAAGCATAACGTCAAAACCCGGATCGTTTCGGCAACCAACAAGGACTTGTTTAAATTGGCCCAGGAAGATAAATTTCGCCTGGATCTCTATTACCGCCTGGCTGTGGTCAAATTGTTCGTCCCCTCTTTAAACCAGCGAAGAGAAGATATTCTTCCTCTGGCAAGATTCTTTCTGGATAAATTCACAAAAAAATTCGGTAAATCCTTTACCGGCTTCACTTCCGAGGCCGTTGAAGCGATACAGAACTTCAACTGGACCGGTAACATCCGAGAACTGAGGAATTTAATTGAACGTGCCGTACTGCTAAGCAGCGGAACGCTCCTGGATTTAAATCAATTGGGCATCGAAAGCACCCAGGCAACGGTACTGGATATAACGCCGGCGCAGAATGATGACGGTATACCAAAGCTCACCCCTAAGCTCACCAAAGAGGGCATTGACCTGCCGGACATCATCCGAAACATCGAAAAAACCTACTTTGAACAAGCCATAGCCCTGGCCTCCGGCAATGTCTCCAAAGCCGCAAAATTATTGAATTTAAGCCGAGACAAATTCAGGTACAGATTACAAAAACTATAGGCTCTGATTGTATCATGTGCCATATGCCCCATCAAATTGGAGTATTTTCCCCAACCAGCTAAAAACCGCCACGTTTCATCAGAACCAAAACATCACAACAACCTGATATTTAATTATTTTTCAATTAAAGATCGTTTTGGCATATCCCCTGCAAAGACTCCGATCGGTTCGAGGCTAAGCCGCGTTCCATCTGTTTCTCCACCAGAACCATTGCCAGAATAAGGGGCTGAGCCAGGGCAGTGGAGGCCGCATGATTCTCAATGTAGACACCAACGATCTATGGTCCGGTCCAGACAAGCATGTCATTTAACCGAAAGGCCCTTAAAGATGCAAAATGGACAAAAACCATACGAATTGAAGAAATTATTGCTCATCGAAAGCCAAGCGTCCATCCGTGAGACCTTGTGCTGTGCTTTAGAAACCTGCGGACACGCCGTCCATGCCGCAGCCACCGCGGAAAAAGGCCTGCAAAACGTATTTAATGACAATTATGACGGCGTCATCTGCAATCAGCATTTACCCGGCATGAGCGGCTTAGAATTCTTTTCACAGACCCGCACCATACTATTCGGTGCCGTCACAATCCTTACGGCCGAATTCGGAGACGATTGTTTTGTTAACAGCGCTTATGCTATAGGCGTCAGTGTTTTTCTGGAAAAGCCGTATAAGTTGGAGAACTTGCTGACCTGCCTTCATGACCCCTATTTGAGAACCTGGTATGCTTCCGTAAGCCATGGCATCGATTTCAGCAATCGGGAACAAATGGTCCGGATTTTAATTTGCAATAGCTCCGGTTCCAAAGCAAAATCCGCAATAATACGACCGCCTGCCCAAAAGTCCATTAGCCGGCCTGGTCGTCAGTGGACACTCTATTTCAATGAGAATCGAGTGGGATCGCCTCCCAATGCTGCCACGCCCCATTTGGAGCTGATTTCCTGCGATAGAAAGTTGAAGTAACATAAACGCATCATGCTAATCGAATTTAATGATGCAGGAATTCAGAAATCAACGCTTGGGCATCATGGTGCTGATCAGGGGTCAACCAATTCACATCCGGATTGGCGCCGAACCAGGTCATCTGGCGCTTGGCATAGCGGCGGTGATCGCGTTTCATGGTGCGAACCGCCTCATCCCACGTCAGCCTCCCCTGAAGGTAGTCCACCATGTGGCGATACCCCAATGACTGCATGGATTTGAGCCGGGGTCCGCATCCTTGATTTAATAAGATGCGAACCTCATCGATAAAGCCTTCTTCCAGCATCATCTCCACCCGGCGGTTGATGCGTTCGTATAGCTTCTCACGCGGCATGGTCAATCCGATATAGAGCGCATCGTAGCGCGATGCGGCAAACCCGTGCGCTTTGTGAAATTCGGTAATGGATCGCCCGGTCATCTCCACAACCTCCAAAGCACGTAAAATACGATAGCGATCATTGGGATGAATGCGTCGGGCGGATTGAGGATCAGCTATCTGAAGACGCTGGTGCATGGCATGCGCACTCGAATCCTGTAGCTCCTTGTGCAGTCGCTCACGTACTGCGGCA
>JASFER010000255.1:0-8978 GCA_050124755.1 Desulfobacteraceae bacterium | reverse complement strand
CCTACGCGAATCACTCCGATCCCTGGCGTTTTGAGGGTTCCCGGGTAGGGTCTGGCTCTGTCCCGACCGGTGGGGATTAACCCCACCCGCTTAATCTTTTAAGATAACCGCGTTGTTTTTTACCCTAACGCCGCCCTTATGAGAAAAATATTTCACAAACCCTATGATCCGTTTTTCACAAATGCCAAAGCAATACGCGCCGTCATTTTTCTAACATGCCAATTTATAAGGGATTAGTGAATCATTAGGGCTTTTGGCACGATACTTGGATCATATGAAAAGTTGTACTTCAAGCGGTTCAGGGCTAATATGTTTTCATGTTGGGAGTTCAATGATGAAAAAGAAGGGGCAATCAGAGACGGCTTCCCCCGTCGCCGTCGAAAGGCGTTCGGGCAAAGACCGACGCGCCAAGCGCTTTGGCGATATCCGGTGGTTTCTAAAAACAGGTCGTCGCCGTCATATTCGCCGGCAAGCGGATCGTCGAAAACTGTTATTGCTGGATTACTACCCGCCGCAACTGTTTTACATCCTCATCTTAATTTTGTTTTTAAGTGTGATCGATGCGTATTTTACCCTCTGGTTGATCGACGCGGGGGCCATAGAGATCAACCCTGTAATGGATTATTATCTCTCGATGGGTCCTAAAATCTTTTTGGCGGTTAAATATTTGATGACGGCTGCTGCTGTTACGATCGTGGTTTTGATGAACTACGCCATCGTCCGGATGATTCCGTTTCAATTAGGGCAACTGCTCAAATTATTTGCCTGTTGTTTTGGTATGGTTGTCGTGTGGGAGTTGTTTCTAATAGTTCGGTATGCTATTTAATCCGATATCTTTCCATCATCTTCAAAAATTGAAATTAAAAGCGTAACTTAGCTTTGGTGCTTGTATGCTTAGGCCTATCATCTTTTGGATAACCGCCTTAGTGGCGGTCGGTTGTGCCGGACGGCCGCTGGTGGTTGAAGAGACACCTTGGCATGATCGATCAAGCGGGGTCTATGACACTTCCGACGGCAGGGTATTTTACGGTATCGGTGTGGCGGGCGGGACCCGCAATACAACCCTGCTGCGCGCAACAGCCGCCAACCATGCCCGCAAAGAGATGGCGCTGGTGCTGAATGAATTTGTGCTTGAATTGTTTCAGAGTGCGGGCACCATACCGTCGATGACCCAGGAAGAGGGCGAACAGCTTATGGGGGCGTTGGTTCGCAATGCCTTGAAGCGCGCAGTGATCAGCGACCACTGGTTTGACGCCGGGCAAATGCGACGCTATGCGCTATGCCGGCTTGAACTGGATGTTTTCAAACAGGTTCTGGCATCTCAAACCGCCATCGATGCCGAAATCAGAGATGCAATGTGGGCCGCAGCGGAAAACGTGCATGCCCGTATCGAGCGGTTGCAGCCATGAGCGGCCTTCCTGGAAATGGTTTCAAAACCACTTCTAAGCCACCCATTCCAGATAGATAATCACCAGATTAACCAGGCTGACAATACCCCCCAGTACGGCATTCCACGTGGTGGAGCGGTATTTTGCCAGAGTAAAGAAGCGTCCCTGAAATCCCCGGCACAGCATTGCCTGGTGGACCCGGCCGGCCCGCTCGGAAGCACGTACAAAGAGCATTCCCACCATGTAGGCGTATGTCCGGTAGGTGTGCATATTTGTGGCCGGATGAAAGTTACGGATTTTTGCCGCCCGCAAGAGCCGTTGATACTCCTGCTCGATAACGAATATGTAGCGGTATGCCAACAGAAGCAGTTGGACCAGCTTGGACGGCAGGCCCAATTTGTGAAGCGAATGCCCCAATGCCGAGGTCGGCATGGTTGCCAGCAATGCCGTAAAGGCCAAAAGAATGGCAATGGCTTTAAGGGTGATTTGTGTGCACAGCTGTACCCCTGAACGGCTGATGGTCAAAGGGCCCAATTGGGCCATGGGATCACCGCTGTATGTGGTGGGAACGACTATCCAGACAAAGGCCAAGACACCGCAGGCCATGGCCACTCTGTGCACCAACGGTTTGCGTGGAAGCCCGGCCAGGGCCACCAGGCCGATGGAAAAGCCCAGTGCCAGTATCAGTGGTACCGTTTGGGTCATGAGCGCCACTGTAAAGGAAAAAACCGAACACAAAATCGTCCGCAGTACGGGATTGGTGCGGTGAACGGGGGATTGGCCTTCGGCAAAGGGTTCCTGGAGCATGTTAAGCTTTGTTTTTGCGATAATGGACGTAGCTGGCCAGGCCCATCAGGCCCAGGATGTATCCGATACCGGCGACGATGTCCCGCAGACCCCATGCCTGTTCGGCCAGCTGGGCTTTGAGGGGGGCCAACTCCTTCTCAACAACACGCGCCACAATTTGCTCCAGGGCCTGGGCATCCAGTTGGATGCGTTGGTCCTGGGTTGGTGGTGCCTGGGCCGGCTGACCGGATGGTTCCGGATTTTGCCGGCCAAGCTCTTGGGCCGTGATTTCCCAATAATTACCGTGCCCCATACCTGCGGTCAAAACGATTTTGAGTGTCTGTGCCTCCTTGGGCAACGGGAAGGCGAAATAGCCCTGATCATCCGTCGTACCCTCCAGCACTTTGCGGTTCAGGTGGTCAAAGACTTCAATTTTGCCGGCTTTTACCTTTTTACCGCCGCTGAATTTACTCTCGGAGTGGACGGTTTCGCCTTCGACCCAAGCAAAAATCGTCACCTTGTGAGCGTGAACCGGTGCGGGGATAAAGAGCGCAAAAAGACTCAGCATGGCTAACATTCGTAAGGGCATCATTTACCTTCCCCTTCTGCTTTACGATCGACAGGTAAGGCTGCGAACGGCAGCATTTCCGGTTTGACTTTGGCCAGAAATGCCACGCAGACCGCGGAGACCACACCTTCGATAATCATTACGGGCACATGAATGGCAATGGCCGTGCCTGCCAGAGCAATAAATTTTTCATCCGTAAACACCAGACTGGCCGCCATTACCACGGCCGCGAGGGCCACGGCACCGGCACCGCACCCAAAGGCCGCAATTTTTCCGGGCCATCCCGGTGTGCGGGTCCAGCGACCGAAGAGGTAATAGACTATCACCGCAGGTGCCGCCATGATCACCGTGTTGACACCCAGCGTGGTGATACCGCCGTATTGAAAGAAGATACCCTGAAGCAATAACGCCACCAGGATCACGGGAAAGGCGCCCCATCCCAGAAGCAATCCGATAATGCCGTTCATGATCAGATGCACACTGGACGGCCCGATGGGGACATGCACCAGGGAGGCTACAAAGAAGGCGGCGGCCAATATACCGGCTTGTGCGATGCGTTCGTAATCGAGCTTTTTCAATCCGATGGCCGTACCGGCCGTCGCCAGGGCGGCACCCGAAATTAAAACCGGGCCCGAAAGATAACCTTCAGAAATGTGCATGGCTGCGCTTTTTCCATGGTTCAAAGTTCATGGTTCGAGGCCCAATCAAAGGGGCAATGTGGACTGGTGTATTTTTCTATTTGGATTTTTGCCAGGGATGAAATTTTACCCAAATCACGGCTCCCAATTCCACATCTTTTTCTTTTCCCTGGTGCTTGATTTTTTGGTCCGAAGGGTTTAGTGCGGCAAATCCCCACCACCCGGAGGACGGTACGGCGTAAGTAAAGACACCGTTGCCATCGGCTTTGATGGTTTGGGTGACCATGATGTCGGTTGGGGCCGTGGCTTTTTTGTCCTGATTGTAGAATTCAACTTCCACCTCGGAGTGAGGCACCGGCCGGCCGTTGAGCTTAACGATCCCCTGGAACACATTACCGGCATAAAGGCCGAATGGCTTTGACAGGGGTACGATTTCAGATTTAAGCCCCACTTCGGCATCCCAGCCTTCATCGTCCCCAAAAGCGGTGACCACGGTTTTGGTATAGTGGATGATAAAGGCGTCTTCGGCCGGCTCCCAATAGGGTTCAGGTTCCATGTAAAAAACATATACGCCCGGGCGTTTGACGGCATAGTCGGTTTTCCAGGCCGGATGTCCCATCACCTTGACAGGGCTGAGCTGTTTGCTCAGGTCGCTGTGCCGGCCGTTGGCCATCACCTTTACGGTTTTGGGTTTGATCAAATTCATGCCGACCATTTCCATGGGGTGGGAAAAGCTGAAGGTCACCTCAATGGTACGGGCATCTTTTTGCATCACCATGGAATCCGACGGGATAACCATACCGAAGTGGGCAGCGCACGGATTGGCAAACAACAGTGAAGTCAGTACAATGGCCAAGACAGAACATCTATTTGCGGTCAGCATTTTTCCTCCTTTTTGGCCGTGGCAAAAAAACCACGATCATTTGGTGTTCAGATATGGTGAAAACCACACCCAACAGAACGCAAACCTTCGTGGTTGGATTGGACTGATTTAAACGATTGATTGTTTGTATGCAGGTATCAAGCTTCTGCTTGAAATTGACTGTTTCATAGTCAAAGATGAACTGAATGTCAAATTCAAATGCTCTGTACACCCCGTTACCAGCTTGACTTGATGAAGAAAAATCTCTATTAGGATTAAGTTTATACAATGGTGCTGACGTCTGAAATTCAGCTGAGCGGGTATATGTATGACAACGTCAGGGCTTTGAGATCAGATAAGGATTTACAACGCTTCATGAAAAAGACGATTGTTGATTTAATCACTGCCGCCGCCCAAAAAGCCCATGCGTCGGGCGCACTGCCTTCCGGCGATTTCCCCCGGGTGGAAATAGAAGCGCCCAAAATAGAAACCCATGGTGATTTTGCCACCAACTTTGCCATGTTGTCCGCCCGAATTCAGAAGATGGCGCCCCGGCAAATTGCACAGGCCGTCATCGACCACCTGGAGGACACCCGGGGAATTTTGAACCGGGTGGAAATCGCCGGTCCCGGATTTATCAATTTTTTCGTTGAACCGGAAGCCTGGGCGCCCATGGTCAACGACGTATTAGATCAAAACAGCCGCTATGGGGCTACCGATATCGGCAAGGGGAAAAAAATTCAGGTGGAGTTTGTCAGCGCCAACCCTACGGGACCGCTGCATGTCGGACATGGACGCGGGGCCGCCGTGGGTGACAGTGTGGCCAATATTCTATCCTTTTGCGGTTATGATGTGCAGCGCGAATACTACATCAATGACTCGGGGCGACAGATTCAGACTTTGGGCCGCTCTGTCTATTTGCGTTCTTTGGAGTCGTTGGGCCGGAAGGTTGAGTTTCCGGATGACTGCTACCAGGGAGATTATATCAAAGCTTTGGCCCGACAAGTCATCGATGCCAAAGGCGAAGGGTTCATTACCGATAATGAGGAACGGGCGCTGGCGTTTTGCGCTCGTTTTGCCGCCGACGCCATCATCAACGATATTCGAAACGATCTTGGCGCCTTCGGTGTGGAATTCGATGAGTGGTTCAGCGAGCAAACCCTCTATGACACCCATCAGGTGGAGCAGGCCCTTGAGAACTTGAAAAACCGGGACATGGTCTATTTGAACGACGGTGCCTGGTGGTTTAAAAGCAGCGCGTTCGGCGATGAAAAAGATCGTGTGGTGGTGCGCCGCAACGGTCAGACGACTTACTTCGCATCGGATATCGCGTACCATCACAACAAATTTCAGCGCGGTTTTGACCGGGTTATCGATGTCTGGGGGGCCGACCATCACGGTTACATCCCGCGTATGACAGCGGCCGTTCAGGCCGGCGGACAAGAGCGGGATCAATTCGAGGTCATTCTGGTTCAACTGGTGAACCTGCTGCGGGACGGTCAGCCGGTGGCCATGTCCACACGGGCCGGTGAATTTGAAACCCTCAAGGATGTGGTCGACGAGGTGGGCAGGGATGCGGCCCGCTTTATCTTCCTGACCCGCGATTATGAGAGCCCTTTGGATTTCGATCTGGAGGTGGCCAAACAAAAGACCAACGACAATCCGGTTTACTACGTCCAGTATGTTCATGCCCGGATTGCCAGTATTTTTCGCAAGGCGGCTGACCGAGGTATTGCACCGGCGGTGCCGTCCCCGGATTTCCGGGCACCATTGACGGAACCTGAAGAGATTCACCTGTTCAAAGCCATGCAGCGCTTCGGCGAGGTGCTCCAATCCAGTGCCGAAAATCTGGCGCCCCATCGGGTGACCTACTATTTGATGAATTTGGCTTCCCTGTTTCACACTTTCTATAACAAGCACCGTGTGCTTTCTGAAGACACCGAATTAACCCAGGCAAGGCTTCGCCTGGTCATGGCCGTGCAAACGGTGATTCGCAACGGTTTAACCCTTTTGGGTGTGTCGGCGCCGGAAAAGATGTAAAGGGGTATATCTTGGCAAAAAAGAATGCACCGGCGATTCAGATATCACGCAAGGGCATGTTCGTCTGGATGGGCCTCATCGTTTTTGTTGCCGGTTGGATGTTTGTGCTGGGCATCATGGTGGGGCGCGGTACGGCTCCCGTAAATATAGATGTGGGCAAGCTGGAGCAGGAACTGGCGGCGTTGAAACAGAA
The DNA here is from genome assembly GCA_050124755.1 of Desulfobacteraceae bacterium. GTDB lineage: Bacteria > Desulfobacterota > Desulfobacteria > Desulfobacterales > Desulfosarcinaceae > JARRKU01. The sequence continues at coordinate 2,503 of JASFER010000255.1, read as the reverse complement.
AATGCTGGAGCAGGAGCAGGCCAAGGTGGAGGCTCAGGTTTCCGGTAAAGAGGGCCGGAAACCCCCGTTGGGTTTTTACGAAGCATTGAAATCGCCCCAAAAGCAAGACAAGCCTTTTCAATCGCTACCTGCCCAAAAGCCGGTTCAACCCAAACCCGCTCCGGTGCCGGAAAAACCGGCTGAAAAGATAAAACCGGTTGCCAAACCAAAACCAAAGTCGGCAATTCAAGCCAAGCCGATCCGGCAACCCAAACCCAAGACAGCGGCCAGGCCCGCTGCCCAAACAACGGCTCAAAAGGGCCGGTTCGCCATTCAGATTGCAGCGGTTCAAGATGCCCAAAATGCGGCAAAGCTGGTGACCAGGTTGCGGAAAAAGGGCTACCGGGCGTATCAGATACGGTCGGAGGTGACCGGTAAAGGTGTATGGCACAGGGTGAGAGTGGGCGCCTATCAAGACAGGGCTGAAGCCAATCGAATGCTTGCAAAGCTGAAAGGTGATCAATTTGGCGGCATGGTGGTCAGTACGAAATAAAGATAGTTTAAAGTTTAAAGTGTAAAGTTTGATGAATTCGTAAAAAGTCAAAATATGTATCTACTTGAATTATTTATATTTTATTAATTTTTCTTCTTGCCTTTTTTATTTGGTTTTGCTATAAAAGCTAAATAAAATCAAACCATTAACATGGAAAAGGCATGATACGCATCAAAGATCACAAACAGCTCGACATGTTCGACCCATGGAATTTTTTAAGCCCAAAACGACGCCGTATGCTTGAAGAAGACTGGCCTGGGTTGTTCAAGCAACATCTGCTGTGCGAACTGCCGGTCGCTCAAATCAGCCCGTTTTTCACAGACGGCTTTGGTCGGCCCAGCAAAGAACTTTACACGCTTTTAGGTGCGCTGTTTTTGCAGCAAACCATGGACTTGAATGATTATGACACGGTCCGACAATTGGCCTTTAACATTGAATGGCACTTTGCCTTAAATATCACCGAAGAAAGCGATCAGGCCAAGTATATCTGCGAAAAAACCCTGTGGTCATGGCGCCAGACTTTGATTGAACATAATTTGGACCAGCTGATGTTTGACAATTTCTCCGACAAACTGTCCCTTGTATTTAAGGTCGATACGGACGAGCAACGCATCGACTCGGTGCATATCAAGTCCAATATGCGTAGACTGGGACGCATCAGCATATTCAGCCAGAGCATAAACAAGTTTCTGGTCAATTTAAAGCGCCATCATAAAGAACTTTTTGCAGCCGTGTCCAAGCAGCTGCGTGAGCGCTATGCGTCCAAAAAAGCTCTGGCCGCGTTTTCTTTGGTCAAACCGAGCGAATCGGCAAAAACCTTGCAGAAGGTCAGCGCTGATCTTTATGATCTGATTGAGCAGTTCAAGGACCAGGACACAGTTTGTGCCATGCATGCCTACAAGCAGCTGCAGCGGGTATTAAATGAGCAGTGCAACGTTAAAAGCGATGACAAAGCGGACAAAGTGAACGTCAAGAAGCCCAAAGAGATTCCTTGCGATTCTTTGCAAAATCCATCGGATCCGGATGCCACTTACAGCGGCCATAAAGGCCAGGGGTATCAGGTTCAGATCATGGAGACTTTCACCCGCTGTGAAGATGAAGAAGAAAAAGCACAAACCCTTAATCTGATCACCCATGTAGCAGTTGAAAAAGCCTGCGAGCATGACAGCAATGCCTTGATACCGGCCATTGAAGATACCCAAAAACGTGATGTGGGACCCAAGAGCGTAGTGGCCGATACCCTATATGGCAGTGATGACAACCACCAAGCTGCAAAAACCAAGCAAGTCGACTTGGTTGCGCCCACATTTAAAAGCAACAAAAGCGACGGCATGGACCAAAGCCATTTTAGCTTTGATGACACGGGCCGCGTGATTGGCTGTCCGGCAGGCCACAGTCCGGTTAAAGTCAGCTACAAGAAAAAAACCAAGCGCTTCAGCGCACGCTTTGATTCCAACCAATGCCGAAGCTGTCCCCATCTTGGCCAGTGTCCGGTGCAACCAGGCAAAAAGAACCACTTTCTTCGCTATAGTGAAAAAGACTATCGACTGGCCGTGCGAAGAGCCATCGAAGTCAGCGAAGAATTTATCGACACCTATCGATGGCGTGCCGGGGTCGAGGCTACAATGAGCCAGTACGACAGATTGACCGGTGTCAAGCACTTGCGGGTCAGAGGCTTTAAGGCGGTGCGCTATTGTGCCACGCTCAAGGCTGCAGGACTGAATCTACTTCGAGCTGCAATGGCCAGAAAGGCTCGAATCAGAGCCCAAAGGGCTCGGGTAGGCGGTCTATCGCCTTTACATTCGCCTTTACATTTGCCTTTTCCATTTGTCAAAGAGCGAATCTGCGCCATTTTCTCACATATGGGCAGATTTTGTTTGGCCCAGTTCGGCTGGGCTGATTCTTATGAAAAAGTGGCCGCATGACTTTTTACGAGGCCATCAAATTTGACGTTAGGATACAGGGATATAT
>JASFER010000254.1:0-9156 GCA_050124755.1 Desulfobacteraceae bacterium | reverse complement strand
TCACCGTTTTTCTCTTGGTCTTGATCATCCTGCTGCGATGCCTGGTTCTCTTGCTGTTGCTTCTGCTGCTGCAATTGTTTTTTGACAAAGTCCAGGTTTTCTTTGGCCTGGCGGTCGTCGGGGGTCAGCTTCAGGGCTGCCTCGTAGTATTGGGTCGCCTCTTGCAGCCGCCCTTGCCGGTAGGCGCTGTTGCCCAGATTGTATAGCACGTGGGGCTTAAGCTCCGGTGCAACGGTGGGCAGGGCCTGGAGGTAGTGGGCCGTGGCCGCCTCGTAATTTCCACTTTTATAGTAGGCGTTGCCGATGTTGTAAAGCAGCGCCGGGTTGTCCGGATCCTCCAGCTGGCCCTTGATAAATTGATTGAGGGCCTGGTCGTAGGCCTGCTTTTGATAAGCCTCATAACCCTGTTGTACGGGTCCGGCATGGGCTGCGGAAAAGGGTGCCGCCAGCAACGCGATCAGAATGACGGCCGGCAACTGCTGCTTGACCGCTGGTATCCAGCGGACCAGGAAGAGAGCCGTTACCGCCAGCGCCAGCGGCCATTGGAACCGGTCTGCCCAGATTTGCTTGCGGCCGCCCTCCAGTTCGGCGGCCTCCATACGCGAGCGGATCTGCTCCACATAGATGGTTTCGAGATCCATGTCTCCGGCCACGGACCTGACATAGCTGCCGCCGGTGGCCAGGGCCATGCGGGTCAGCAGGTTTTCGTCCAGCCGTGAGAGCACGATCTGCCCGGCGGCGTCCTTTTTAAAGCCGCCCCGGGTTTCCGGCACGGGCACGCCGTCACCAGAGCCCACCCCGATGCAAAAGAGTTTGATGCCGGATTTTCGGGCGGCCTGCACCGCCGTGAAAGGATCGTCGCCTCCGGTGTGCTCGCCGTCGGTGATCAGAATCACCGCTTTTTCCGCCGGACTTTTGGGATCGAAGGCCTCCATGGCGCTGTTGAGCGCGGCCGCAAGATCACTGCCGCCCACCGGCAGATAGTCGGGCGTCAACACATCTAAGAAGAGGTAGAAGGCCGGGTAGTCGATGGTCAGCGGGCATTGCAGAAAGGCCGTGCCGCTGAAGGCCACCAAACCCACCCGGTCCCCCTGCAGCATGGCCAGCAGATCGAATATTTCCCGCTTGGCCCGGTCCAGGCGGGTGGGCTGAATATCGGCGGCCAGCATGCTGCGGGAGCAGTCCAGGGCAATGATGATGTCGATGCCCCGCCGTTCGATTTTTTGCCACTGAAATCCGTATTGGGGGCCGGCTGAGGAGATGACCGTCAGCGCGGCGGCGGACAACACCAACACCGCCCGCCATTGCCGGCGAAGGCGTATTCCGCCGGGAATGATGCGGGCCAGTGTACGATGATGGGCAAATTCCCCGAGGATGCGCCGGCGTTTGCGCAGGCCGTAAAAACAGGCCAGGGCCAGCAGCGGCAGCACCCACATCAGGTACAGGAGTTCAACACGCGCAAATTTCATGGCACCTTCAAGTATCTGGTGTTCTTCAAAATGATCCAAAGGCCGAATATGCCAAAGGCCGGCAGCAACAAATAAAGGTATAGGTCATTGTACTCGGCAAAGACTTTCATTTTGACCTGGGTTTTTTCCATTTGGTCGATGGTGGCATAAATTTTTTGCAGTCCCGCCATGTCCTGGGCTCGGAAATAGAGGCCGCCGGTCTCTTTGGCAATGGCCTTCAACGTTTCTTCATCCATGTCCACCCGTTGATAAACATAGCGCTTGCCGAATATGGGATCGTTGACCGGAAAGGGTGCCCGGCCTTTGCCGCCCACCCCGATGGTGTAGACTTTCACCTCTTTCTTTTTGGCAATGGCGGCCGCGGTCAGGGGTTCGAATTCACCGCTGTTGCTGCGTCCGTCGGTGAGCAGGATAATGATATTGGAGCGGCTTTCAATGTCCTCCAACCGCTTCAGCGAGATCCCCAGGGCATCGCCGATGGCTGTGGCACGGCCCGCGGAACCGATTTTCAAGCGGTCCAGCAGGGCGGCGATGGTATTGTAGTCCCGGGTCAGAGGCAGCTGGGTATAGGCGTGGCTGCCGAAAACCACCATGCCGATGCGATCCCCGTTGCGGTTGGCGATAAACGCCTTGACAACTTCCTTCACCGCCTCCAGGCGGTTCATCACTTGGCCTTTATGCTGAAAATCAAGGGCTTCCATGCTTTTGGAAAGGTCCACGGCCAATATAATATTGATGCCGGTGGTGCTGACCTGCATTTGGCGCGTCCCCCATTGGGGGCGGGCCAAGGCGACGATCATCAATGTCAAGCAGAGGTAGAAAATCACCGGCATCGCCGCCCCGAGTCGCAGCAGTGCGGATTTGGGCAGGTCCTGCACCGCTCCGGTTCCTGAACTGGCCAACACCGCCTTGGGCATGCGCCGGACCCCGTGCCAGATAGTGACGGGGATCAGGGCCAGTAGAAGCAGTGCGTATGGCGTTGCAAAACGGAACATGGAAATTTGGTGCTATCGTTAAAAGTTTGTATTAGGCTCTATTATCAGAGTCAAAAATACTGTTTAGCGTTTGCTGAACAAGTTTTAGGTTGTAATACGACTTTCGGGTTACATATGTTGCAATAATAAGACCCCATGCAGATAGCCAAATGGGTAATAGGGGCTTATGCCCAAAACGATGCTTAAAACCGGCCGGCACGGAGGCCGGCCCTACGAAGACCCTATGGCCACACGGGCGCAGCACTTAAAGCGTAGGGCCGGCCTCCGTGCCGGCCTGGCATCAATCGTTCCCCGTTGCAATTGTTTAATTGCCGCCTTTGTAACATAAACCGGCGACAGATAATAATGGATCCTGGCCTTCGAGATTGTGTCACAATTACCCAAACCATAAAAAACCGCTATTTATGGGGCGGCATCTCCCTTGCTGTTTGCTCCAGCTGCTTGTTAGTCGTTTCAGATGCAGAACAATCCGTTTGCTCCGTATCAACAACCGTTGTTTGGCGGACGAAATCCCTGGCAAAGGCCAGGTCTTGGGCCAGGCGGTCCTGCCGGGTGGCTGCGCCGGCGAATTTAACGGGATCGGCGAACCGGCAGAAGCTTTTGAATTGACCGGCCAGCGTTCGGTCCAAGGGCAATTGATCCATCCAAGGCAACAGCTCTTCGGTGGTCATTTCCGCCGCCGGGAAGTCGAACCGGCGCTCCATATACCGGCGCAGGATGGCTGAAAGTCGAAAGTAGAATTGCTTGGGGGCCATTCCGTTTTCGGCGGCAAGGGCGTCCAGGGCGCCATACGCCTCTTCATCCGCGGCGACGGCATGTGCCGCAGGGCGCGATAGCGCCGGTCTTTCGCGCCGTTTCCACCACCGCCATATCAGGAGCGCAAGGATTAGCAGGACCGCCGTGGCCAAAGCCCAATACAGCCACGTCCAATCGGCGCCCATGGCCAGAATCGGCTTGATATCGTGGATATCGGTCATCGGTGCTCCACTGCCGGCGTCTGAAGGCCCGGCGGGTGCCGGAACGGCGGAGAGGCCTTGGGCACTCTCTTTGCCGGGTTCGGCGGCCATGGCGGATGCGGTTCCCCGGAACCATAGTAGTATGGTGAGCAAGGCCGTCATCGTTTCCTGCGCTCCCGATATCGAAAGTACCGCGTCAGCGCATCGGCCGCCGATACCGCGGTGCTGACTTCGATACAATCCAGATCGGCGGATTTGAATTGCCGGAGAATGCGGTCGTAGGCACGCCGCTGCCTTTGCTCAAAAACGCTGCGGGTTTGGGCGTGGAAGGCATCGATTTGAATGAGGTCGCCGGTTTCCAGATCTCTGGCGCTGATAATGCCTCCCCGGGGCAGCACAAAATCGCCCGGATCGCTGATGAATATGTTGATCAACTCGTGTTTGCGGGCAACGGAACGCATTTGGCGATCCACAACCGCCCTGCCTTCAGGCAGTAAAAAATCCGATATCACAAATGCCACCGATCGTTTGCGGCAAACCCTTCCCAAAAAGCCCACGGCTTCCGAAATGTCGGTGCCGGTGTGCCGGGGCCGGTGGGCGAAGATCTCCTTGATCACACGCCACACGTGACCGCTGCCCTTTTTGGGAGGGATGTAGCGCTCCACCTGATCGGTAAAGAGCACGGCCCCCACCTTGTCATTGTTGCGAATGGCGTTAAATGCCAAAATGGCCGCCGTCTCTGCGGCAATCTCCTGCTTGCTGTGTTCCCGGGTCCCGAAGCGGCCCGAGGCGCTCAGATCCACCAGCAGCATGACGATGAGCTCACGCTCTTCACGATAGCGTTTGACAAAAGGCCGGCCCAGGCGTGCGGAGACCTTCCAGTCGATGCTTTTCACATCATCGCCGGGGCTGTATTCGCGCACCTCTTCGAATTCCATGCCGGTTCCGCGAAACACCGACTTGTATTGACCGGCCATGAGGGTGTTCACCGTTCGCCCGGTCCGGATGTGGATCTTTTTGATCTTTTTAATGATCTCCTGAGGTACCATAATTTCTAAGTGCCTAAAGGGTTCGTCTATCACCGATCACCGAATACCGACAACCGAACCATCACGGCACCGGCACCGAATCAAAGATGCGGTTGATAATCTGATCCGTGGAGATATCTTCCGCTTCGGCCTCGTAAGTGGGAATGATGCGGTGGCGCAGCACCCAGGGTGCAATGGATTTGATGTCCTGGGGCGTGACATAGGCACGTCCATGCAAAAAGGCATAGGCCCGGGCCGCCAGGCTAAGGTATATGGTGGCCCGGGGGGAGGCCCCGTATTGGATGTAATCGGCCATGTCGATGCCGAATTCAGCCGGACTGCGGGTGGCGAATACCAGATCCACAATGTAATCGCGCAGTTTGTCGTCCATATAGATGGCGTTAATGGATGCACCGATCTCGTTGAGGTCCGCAGGTGCCAAAACGGCTTCCACTTGAGCCGGTGCATCGAATCCCACCCGCTGCATGATCTCTTTCTCTTCAGTCTTGTCCGGATAATCGATGAGCAGTTTGAACATGAAACGGTCCACCTGCGCCTCGGGCAAGGGGTAGGTGCCTTCCTGTTCGATGGGGTTTTGGGTGGCCAGTACAAGGAATGGATCGTCCAGGGCAAAGGTGGTCTCACCGATGGTGACCTGGTGTTCCTGCATGGCCTCCAGCAGGGCGGACTGCACCTTGGAAGGCGCGCGGTTGATCTCATCGGCCAGGATGATGTTATTGAAAACCGGTCCCTTTTTGATGACGAAATCGCCTGTTTTGGGCCGGTAGACCTCGGTGCCGATCAGATCGGCGGGCAGCAGATCAGGTGTAAATTGGATGCGTTTGAACCGGGCCTGCACGGTATCGGCCAAGGCTTTAACCGCGCTGGTTTTGGCCAGGCCGGGCACGCCTTCAATGAGAATATGGCCTTTGGTGAAGATGCCCATGAGCAGCCCGTCGATCAGTTCGCGCTGCCCTACCAATACTTTGCCGATTTCACTGCGGATACGATTGACGATCACATGTTGTTGTTCAATATGGCGTGTAAGTTCTTCCACGGTTTAAGGCCTCCCAGGTTCTGTAAATCGAATATACAACGAAAAGCTTCGGTTTTTTGCGCGATCAGCGATGGGGATCAGCCCTGACCAATGTTTCGCGGCTAAAATAAAAATTGCTCCCCACATTGTCAAGACCATTGGCCATTTCTGTTTTTGTGCTTGCACAAATGACCGGGGGACAGTATTGATCGGCGATAGCAGCGCATTCAGACAACATCGGTTATTGGCGTTGATTGATTAATATTGGTTTTATTTCAAATGGTTGTTGGTGTCCATATTGACGACGCGTTTTCCTTTCATTGTTCAAAAGCGGGATCCGGCCATCCATCCGGCAGCGATAGCGGATCTCATAGCCCGCATCCAGCTTCCCAACGGTGAGATACCTTGGTCCATCGGCGATAAAACCGATCCCTGGGACCATGTGGAAGCTGCCATGGGATTGACCATCGGCGGCCGTTATGATTTGGCGCGAAAGGCCTTCACATGGCTGCAGCGCCGGCAGCTGGGAGACGGCAGCTGGTATGCGGCTTACCAAAACGGTGAACCTAAAGACCGCACCCGGGAGACCAATCACGCTGCTTATATCGCCGTGGGGATCTATCATTACTATCTGGTCACCGCCGACATTGAATTGGTCAACGCCATGTGGTCGATGGTGGAAGGCGCCATCGACTTTGCCATCAGCCTGCAAACCCCGGGAGGCGAAATTTATTGGGCTCTCAATCCCCAGGGGGCCGCCGATCCCATGGCCCTGCTCACCGGCTGCAGCTCAATCTCTTTCAGCTTGAAATGCGCATTGGCGCTGTCGCGTATCCTGGGCCGGAAGCGACCCCGCTGGCGCAAGGCCCTGACCCGGCTTCAGGACTGCATTCAAAACAAACCCCACCATTTCAACATGACCAAGTCCCGGTTTTCCATGGATTGGTTCTATCCCGTATTATGCGGCAATCTGACCGGTCGAACGGCCCAGCTGCGAATCGATAAGTATTGGAAAAAATTTGTCATCCAAAATATGGGCGTGCGGTGTGTCTCCGACCAGCCCTGGGTGACCATCGCCGAGTCCAGCGAGCTGGTGCTGGCCCTGGCCGCCATGGGGAATACCCTGCTGGCCCGGATCGTCTTCAGCTGGATTTGCGACCATACCTTCGATGACCATACCTATTGGTGCGGCTTCACCTTTCCGGATATGGTGCTGTGGCCCGAAGAGAAGATCTCCTGGACCAATGCCGTGCTTTTGATGGCCGCCGATGCCCTCTATCACCTGACCCCGGCCGGCCGCTTGTTCAGTCATGAATATTGGCGGTGTATGGAAGGCCTAGATTGATACTACGCATAGCGTCCTTATAGGCACTTTTAAGCGGACATTAGGCCGGTTTTAAGTTTTAGGTTTTAGGTTTTAAGTGAAGGTATCCTGCCGATTTTATATTAGTTATGAATGGGTGTGTTCAGTGCTGAATATCCTCCATTGGGCGTTTTACTTTGCCTTATTTGGGATGGAGCCGTATAGATTGAACCTTCTTGTCGAAAATGAAACACCAAATAGCAGCAGGATATTGATCTGGTAAACTAATGATGCGTTATATGCTAAGCAAAAGCCCCTCTTTTTGCCCAATGCCGGTTGTTCCAATGGTTTTTTTAATGGCCCAGATCCACAAACCTAAAACCTAAAACATAAAACTTAAAACGATCTTTTATTCATGCGCAAAGACCATCGCCCATATATCATCAAAAAGGCCTATCTCAAGTTTCAGAAGTTTTACACCAATCATTTCCTGCGACCCCAACTCGATTCCCTTGGCCGCGGTTTTGCCTTTATGCGGCCCTGGCACGTGGAGTTGTTTGGGGGGCCTATCGGAATCGGCGATTTCGCCACGGTTATCGCCACATCAGATAAAAAGGTACGCCTTTCCGTGTGGCCGGAAGAACCCGGAAAAGGCCGGATAGAAGTCGGCGATTATAGCCTGATCTGCCCGGGGGTGCGTGTCAGTTCCGCACATGGGATCATCATCGAAGACAACTGCATGTTGGCCAACGGTGTGTACATTACCGATGCCGATTGGCACGGCATTTACGACCGCGTCTCTTTCGGACGTGCGGCACCGGTGCATCTGAAAAAGAATGTGTGGGTCGGTGACAGTGCCATGGTCTGCAAAGGGGTCACCATCGGAGAGAACAGCATCATCGGTGCCGGTGCCATTGTGGTGGACTCCATACCGGGCAACTGCATAGCGGCCGGCAACCCGGCAAAAGTGGTCAAACAGCTGGACCCCAATGAATCTTTCACCACACGCGCCCATTGGTACGGTGATCCTGCCGATTTGGCGCGCCAATTCATTCAATGGGAGCAGGCCGTGCTCCAAGGCAATACCTTTTTCGGATGGCTGCGGCATATGCTGTTCCCCACCCAGGGCGATTGAGTCAATCGACCACCTGCAAAACTCAAAAACCCTGGACGGGTGCGGGGTTTTCTAATAAGATAATCGCCGATCCCTTATGAAATAGGGGCCGATATGGTTCCGTCATAATATATATTAATTATAACAACTTGTTATTTGGAAAGGTCTATATACTATGAGTGCGAGTTTCACAAAGGCTATTGTTGTTTTCTCTATCGTTAGCACTTTTCTGTTGGGCTGTGCCGGGGCACCGTTGAACGTTAAACCCATTGCGAAAACAGAACATCCCGCCGCTCTCCTGGACAAACTGGGTAAGGATTTGGCCGCTGCCAAGGCCGACCGTGTCAATTTGCTTTCACCCAACTGGTTTGCAGCGGCCCAAGCGTCCTTTGCCAATGCCAAGACCGGTCTGGATAAGGGATCGGAACTATCCGGAATTTTAGAGAATATCGCCACCGGGCAGGCCCAGCTGGCCCAATCTTTAATATACGCCGATAAATCGAGCAAATACCTCTCAGATGTGATCCGAAGCCGCGATGCCGGTTTGAAAGCCGGTGCCGATCGATATCAAAAAGCGTTTGCGGATCTCGAAAAGGACTTTTTAAGACTGACCGAGGCCATTGAAGATGGTGATTCGGCTTATGTGCGCAAAAAGAAAAATTCAGCCAACAATCGATATCGGGAGCTGGAGCTCAGGGCCATCAAAGATGACAGCTTGGCTGAAGTGAGACGTTTAATCAGCACGGGCTTGTCTCTCGATATGGATGAATCCGCACCGAAAAGCTATCTCATCGCCAAAAGCAAACTGGTGGACGCAGATGCCGTCATCACTAAAAATCGATACGACCGGAAAGCGATTGATGAGGCGGTGCAAGAGGCCCGGTTTTATGGCCAGCGCTGGCATCAATTGGCCGCCGCCAGTGATAAGCTGAAGGAAATGGCGCCTGAAGATATCGCTTTATGGATGGAGCGCTTTCTCGCCCAAACCAATGCGACCCTCAAGGAGAGCGACCGACGCAACCTGCCCTTTAATGCTCAACAAGAGGTCATTCTCAGTGCCATTGCCACACTGCAACGCAATCAATCTTCGGTACTGAGCCAGGTGCAGGCCAAGAACCTGGAGATCCGGGAGCAGAGTAAACGCATTAGCGATTTGGAGGGTCGCAGCTACCAGGAGCGCATCGACAAGGAGCGGCTGGCAACCGAAAGAGAGCGCCTTGCGGCGGAAAAACGATTTAACGAGCTTTACAACCAG
>JASFER010000253.1:0-9210 GCA_050124755.1 Desulfobacteraceae bacterium | reverse complement strand
TGCCGGCAGCGCCGCGGCTGCAGCCGTGCCCATTAAAAAAGGCGCCGAAGAGGGCAGTATTGCCGTTGACCAGTTTAAAGAGATCATCGAAAAACGGCCCGGGAGCGTCCTGCTGGTGGATGTGCGCGACAAGGATGAATACGACAAAGGGCATTTTAAAACAGCCGTCAACATCCCCGTGGACGAACTGGAAAAAAAGGTCAAATCCCTGCCCGGGGACAAACCCATCGTTTTTGTCTGCTCCACTGGTGCCAGAAGCGGTGAATCGTTCTACATGCTGCAGGATCTGAGACCCGAACTGAAGAACGTCTATTACCTGGAGGCCGGATGCACCGTTAAAAAGGACGGGTCATACGAGATCAAAAAGACAGAGTAGAAACCTCATGCAGCACCCCAAGCAGCACGGCGGTAATCAGCGGATAAAACCGGCAGTGGACTTCATCGGCCAACCGCAGATAAAACGCCTTGACCCACGGAATCATGCACTCGGCAACAAAATCCGAGGCCCTTTTTATGCTGACGCGAGGATCAGGTCCACTGTCTTGGGTCAGCAAATAATAGAGCACTTCGAGCTCTATGGAGAGATGATCGGGCGGTTCGCCAACATCAGCACTGATGCTGATTCCCAGGTCCAAAAGTGTTTTGCGCATCCGCACGGCAGCATCTCCCATCAGATGCGGGTTTTCCTCCCCTTCATAGCACGATGCGTATAAAGGTGCAGCGATGCCTCCCCTGGCATTGACAAACAAGCGAATATAACCCTGTTCAAGGTACGCAAACAAAGATGTCGGTTCGGAAAAGCCCTCCAGAAGATTCTGCAGATCGCTCAGATCCGCGGCCCAACGGCTCTCCATTCGGGATGCAATGGCGTCAAATGGCTGAAGAAAAGATGGTTCAAGCATCTGTTGACAGAATTCCTCAGTCGGCCCCCAAAAAATCCGGCATAACTGCTGAATGCTGGTTAAAAGAGCATCCCTTAGTTTTTTATCGTATTGGTTTTTAGGGTCCATACCATACCACCTGTAGATAAATTGAAAAAACTCGCCCCATGTCGGTACCTGATCATCGGTGCCGGCCTTTTTGCGCCTGCCGGCTCAGATAGTCGGCTTCTTTCCGGCAGGGGGTGCAGTCGGGGAAACGCTGAACGCCGGTTTCCAGAATAGCGGCGGCCTGACCGATCTGCTTTTTTTTAAGCAAAGGGACGGTCATATTGTGGTATGCCGCGGCGATGTTCTTGTAGATCAACTGTTGCTTAGGTGCCTGGACTTTGTCAATCGCAGCTTCATACTTGTCCAGCGCTAGACCATAGGCTTGCCGGTTGAAAAAGGCATTGCCCCAATTAATATAGGCCGCCCCAATGTTTTCCCTGATGACCGCCGCATCGTCCGGCTCCGGGACGGATAAGGCTTCGTCGAAATATTGAATGGCCTGCGCCCATTTTCCGCGATCAAAGTAGTACATTGCGGTGGACTGTTTTCCAGCCGATTCCGCTCTTTTAAGCGTGTCGGCATCTCGGGTCCAGTCTGCAATGGATGCATAGCGCTTAGCCGCGTTGATCCAATCCTTTTTTTGGCTGGCCTCGTTGGCCCAGTTCCAATAGGCGGCGACAATGTTCTTTTTAATGCGCCGCACCTGCGCTTGATCGGAATCGGCGAGGGTCTTGAGCAGTTTTTGATACCATTGGATAGCCGCAGTCCATTGATGGTTGTGAGACGCTCGAAATGCCATGGTTTTGTACAGGCCCGTTTGGTTTTTTGCATGCAGATCATTGGTATCGGACCATCGCAGACCTTCGCTGAAATGTTGCCGGGCTGCATTATAGAATTTGTCGGCCAAGCGAAGCCGGCCCAGCATGGCGTGAATATAGCCAATGGATTCCCGTACTTTGGCAATATCTTGGTTTTGGGTTTGTTTGATCCACGGCCGGTTTTTCACATGGCGCAGGACAGGCTTGAGCACTTGTTCCATCTTCTCAATTTGGGTCTTATCCTTACGTTTAAACAGATCAACACATTGGTTGTGATAGGCCTTCAAACGATTCAACTGGGCAGTCACCGAGTCCGGGTCCAGAAATCCCCTGATTTCATAAAGCCGATGCCGGGACCGGGTGTTCATGCGTGCCGGTGTGGTATGCTGATTGTTCATGTTTTCGGTGATCAGCCGAAACGGCGATACCATCCGGCGCTTTAAGTAATCCGCGTAGGTGGGGACGGGCAGGTTCCTGGAGAGCGAAAAACGGGTGAGGTTTTGCTCGAAAAATTCTCTGTCATGAACCAGGCCGTATCCGCTTTTGGACGTGGTTTCGACCTCAATAAATTGGCCGTCCTCCGCCTGGATCTGAATAAAGGCATGCTGGGTTGTGATCACGCCCTGGACGGTTAGATCGAAATAGCGCGCCAGGATGGCATAGAAGATAGCCGATGAGATACAATTGAACTGTCCGTTCCCTAAAAGGGTGGAAACCTTGCTCTGCCCAGCATCGTAGCCGCCGATCAGCTCCTGGCCCTGACCGTTTTTCCCCCCGGCAAAAAACCGGGCGTGGGCAGCATGCAAAAGGGTTTCTCCTTTGGCATAGATCGATCTCCGGCGCTCTATGATTGGGTGGATTTGTTGAACAAACGCATGAATGCGATGGCGTAGGCGGTCATATTGCTGTTGTTCGCGGATATCACCCGAGGCGATCAACGCCAATGCCAGCAGGGTATTGGGCTCTCCCAGGCGTGCGGCTTCGGCATTATGCAACGCCTTGCTTTCAAAAGAGGTCAACGATGACCAAAATTGGGTGGATGGACGGGAGTGGCTGACGGCTGGAGATACAAAGATCCACAGCGTGATCACGATGTAGAGCAGATAACGAATCAATTGCATGAAAATAATTATAGTATACAGTCCTCTTTTTCAGCAATGCCTTTACGCCATACCCACTTCATCGCAAATGTCCATGGGCCCGTAAAAAAGATACCGCTTGGGGCATGGCGTATTGTATCGTTGTTTATCCCTCATCGGGCTGCCAATGCAGGCGGTCGATTAAGGTGGTCAAATAGCGGGAGTGGAGCTGTTTCCCGGCCAAAGCGCGTTTGACCGGCGGTAATCTGAAAATCACACTCAGCAACGTCGCCAGGGCCCGGTGGCTGAACAGAACCTGGTTGTCAAAGATGATGTTTTGGAGCTTATGGCGTTCGATGGCCATCAGCACGACGCGATGGGCGGTGTTCAGCGGCGTCACCACGCGCTGGGCGCGGGGTTGGAGCGTAATTGATGCCGTCGGGCAGGCCCGCGCACAAACACCGCAACCCAGGCAGAGGTCGGCGTCCAGGTCGGCCGATTGATGGGAGCGCCTGGAAGGAACGGTGATCGCTTCCACCGGACAGACCTGAGCGCAGAGACCGCAATTGTTGCAGCTGTGCGGGTCCAGCGCCGCGATAAAATTGGAGGTGCTCACCGGGTGATGCATGGCGAACCGGCGCGCGGCGATCATCCCTTCACAACAGCATTTGCAGCAATTGCAGATAAAATTGACCCCGTTGCGTACGTTTTCGCCAAATTGAACCAAGTGATGGCTATTGGCTTCATCTATGATTTCCAGCGCTTCGGTTACCCCAACCTTGCGGGCATGGCCATGGCGGATTAAAGACCCCGCCGCGGTGTTCAGGGTCATGCAGATGTTTCTGGGCGCCTTGCAAGCCCGGTTGACGGCCGCCATTTTTTCCCGGCAGTAGCATTGGCTGATGCCGATGGCGTTGGCTGTATGGATGATATGGGTGGTGCGTTCATGGTCCAGCACCTCCAGATGGTAGCGATCCGGGATTTGAGATTCGTCCACATATACCCGCCCCAACTGAGTATGGCCCCCGGCGAACAAAGCCTGTGCAAAGTCTTTCTCCATGTTGATATATTGGTAGAACAGCCTGGCCAGTGCTTTCTGATCGATATCGTCGCGTCTGCTCATCAAGGAGAATTCAAAGAACCCTGCCATGGGCGGTGGCAGACAATAGGTCATCTCCCCGTTTTGGGGGATGTCCACCAGCAATGCCTTGCGGCACAGTTGATTCAAGATCCTGCGCGTTTGTGCCAAATCCATTTTCCATGATTTGGCGACCCTTTGAGCGGTGAAGATCCGGATGGGAAGCATGGAAACCAGCCGGGCTTCGCTTTCGCTGAAAAGGATGGATAGAATCTCGTACAGCTGTTTGGATAGCGGAGCACCTTGTGGAAAGCGATTGAGGCGGACGGCCAGGCGATGGTAGCCGGTGATATCGGCGGTGTGCGGCATACAGCGGTTTACCCCCAAATACGCATAAGCGTGATGATCGACGGAATGTTTGACCCAACGCTTTCCGAGAATAAGCGAAATCCGAAAGTGTTATTCAGTTGTACGATTTCAGTTACCGGTTTGGCGATAGCGCTCAAGAGATGTTTCTTATAATTTATACCAGCACATCAAAAACAGAGCAAGCCCCTAACCCGATCTTCGAATCCATCGACACCGTCTTATTGGAGTGGCAAGCTGGTCAAAGGTCACCTGGAAATACCGCTGAAGGATGTGGAGAAACCTTTGCATTTACGACTTAAATGCAATTAGAATCAATTGAAATAATGCCGAAAACATGGAACCGTAGCTTAGATCCCATCAACGTGGTGATATGTTGACAATTCATGATGCCGGGTACGGATCCGGTTTCACTTGATATCGCCTTGCCTTTTAAGCCGGCATCTTGCATAATTAATTACCTATTCACATTAGAAGTGGTTTCAAAACCTTCAATCGGGCCCAACACCGGGTCTGGGTTCGAGGGGAGGTTTTGAAATCACTTCTACCAAATTTGGATATGCCCTTGAATGAATCAAAACGTGAGAAGAAATAAACTCTTTGAAAAGTTCATCGGGGTAGTTGTCCTTCTTGTTGCTGCCGGGGCAGTGACCGGTGCCGGTTATTTCTATTTGAAAAGCCGGAGCACCCGAAACTGGCCGGCGGTCGAAGGTGTGATCACAAAGTCCGACACCAGGAGTCAACGCAGCCCCGGCGGCAGCGGTGCGCCGACAACGATTGCCGATGTCTGGTACAACTACGTTGTTGACGGTATCGAGTATCATAACGATACCATATCCCTTTCCCAGTATGGATCGGGCAGCGCTTCGCATGCAGTGGAAGAGGCGCACCGATACCCTGTCGGCAGCAGGGTGATGGTTTACTACAATCCTGAAAATCCCCACGACGCCGTACTTGAACACAAAACGCCGTGGATATTCATCGGCTTATTTGCCGGGCTGGGGGCAATCCTTATCTTCATTGGCATCGGGATGCTGAGCGGCGGCTTCACATCGAGCTCCCCGGCAGCAACAATGCGGCGTGACCGGCGCACCCCTGCTCGTGGACTGAAAGCCCCAACCGCCTCCGGTGTTCGCCTGATGGCAGCTGTTTTATTATCATCCGCGCTTATCGCCGTTATGGGCTTCTACTTGTTCTTCAATGAAAAAAATGAGAACGGAGAGGGTTCCGGGCAGGTCGCTGATGATCTGCCCGAGAGGTATGGCCCGCAACCGGTTTCCACCTATTCAAAGGCTGAGACCGCCCCACCCTGTGGAGAATGGTTGAAGGCTCAGGTTGCCGAAAGTCAGAAAATCCGCCTTGACGACGGCCTTCACGCATTGTACGTAACCGCCACGCTCTGTATCGACGAGGAAGAAATGAAATTCGCCAGTCAGACCCAACGCACCTGGCCGACCATTGCCCGGCATCTCGCTGCTTATGAAAAAACTGTCTTTGATCCCGATGCCATCCCCTTGGACACTGGCGGAGAAAACAGGTCTGAAGTCTTTGGGGCCAGGCTTAAGCGCATCGAACAGGAATGCCTTGAACGCCTCCATGAAAACGGCATTTTCTTCGTCACAGAAATCCGTTTCGAATCGTTGCAAGTTTTCGAGGCTGAATAGGCTTTTCAAGAAGCACCGTTTAAATTACAGGACCTTTAAACGCCGTGGGTATAAATCAACTCAAAAAGCAGATCGAGGAGCTGGCAGATCCAAACCAGGCCGCTCAACTGCAGCGCTTTTTTAAGACAGAGCCCGGGGGCTATGGCGAGGGGGACCGCTTTCTCGGCCTGCGCATGCCCCAATTGCGCAAGCTGGTCAAAGGGCACCTGGAGATGCCGCTGAAGGATGTGGCGAAGCTGCTGCATTCCCCTATCCATGAATACCGCATGGCGGCCTTGCTGATGCTCACCTATCGCTATCCCAAGGCCAATATCGACGAACAAGTGGCGATCTACCGGTTCTACCTGGACAACACCGCATGGATCAACAACTGGGACCTGGTGGATGTCACCGTCCCCCATATCGTGGGCGCCCATCTGATGACCCGCAGCCGCAAGGTGCTGTATCGGCTGGCTGAATCCAAAAGCCTCTGGGAGCGGCGCATCAGCATCATCGCCACCTTCTATTTCATCCGGCAGGATCAGTTTGAAGACACCTTGAACATCGCCGCCCTGTTGCTGGATGACGATCATGATCTGATTCACAAAGCGGTGGGGTGGATGCTCCGGGAGGTGGGCAAGCGCGATGAAAAGGAGATGGAGGATTTCCTGCTGCCCCGATATCAAGGCATGCCCCGCACCATGCTGCGCTACGCCATCGAGAAACTGCCTGAACCCCGGCGCCGGGCCTATTTGAAAGGGACCCTATGAGCTCAACACTGGTATCCGTGCACGGCGGCCACAGCGGCCAGTTCTGCAGCCATGCCCAGAACACCCTGGAGGAGGTGATTCAGGCCTACATCGCCAAAGGGTATGCCTGGGTGGGCATCACCGAACACATGCCGCCGGTGGCCGATGCGTTCATGTACGATGAAGAACGTGACGCCGGATTCGATGCCGCTGCGCTGATGGAGCGTTTCCATCGCTACATGACCGAAGGGCGTCGGCTGCAGAAAAAATACGCCGATCAATTGGAGCTCTTCATCGCCTTTGAGACCGAAGCCTATTCCGGGGCCGTGGATATGGCCCGTCGACTCATCGACCGATACCAGCCGGATTATGTCCTGGGCGGCATTCACCATGTGGACGATATGCCCTTTGATTCCGGCGCCGAAGCGTACCGGCGCGCCGTGGAGGCCTGCGGAGGCGTGGAGACCCTCTATTGCCGCTATTTCGACCTGCAGCACGAGATGATGCAGGCCATCCGGCCCAAGGTGGTAGCCCATTTCGACCTGGTTCGGATTTTTGATGACGATTATGCGCGGCGTCTCCGGCAACCGGCCATCCTGCGGCGCATCCAGCGCAACCTGCAGTGCATGGCCGATTGGGACCTGATCATGGATTACAATGTGGCCGCCCTGCGAAAGGGGGCGGACGAACCCTACGTGTCGAAGCCCATTCTGGAGATGGCCCGGGACATGGGGATCGCCGTGGTGCCCGGCGACGACTCCCACGGCGCCGGCATGGCGGGCGCTTACATCGAAGAGGGCATCGCTTTGCTCAGCGCGGCGGGAATCAACACCCGATGGCGCAAGCCGGTGGAGTAGGTGGGTCGGGTAAAAACCTCATCAGACAATCTTTAAGAAAGAATTTGTTGACATTGCAGCTAATAATAGTTACGGGAAAATAAAGCTCCTTCATGCAACTCTCAAAAGATTCAAGCAGTTTAATATTTTCATTGTAAAAAAGTGTTTGTTTTCTGCAAACAGGAATCCACCTAGCCTAGTTCTTTTTTCATACATAATTCGTACAAGGAGATTGAGCGCATAATGGAAATGTTCATAAATATAATGGGTGCAGGAGTTGCACTTCCGAAAACTGGCTTTGGTGTAAATCTTGCCACAGCTTCATATATTGGAATCACTAATGGGTATCAGGTTACTTTAAAAGAAAGACATGCTTAAAAAGATCTTCAATATATTATTGATGCTTATTGTTTTCTGGACAGCGCTTTTAATCTGTATATTGTTGTTATCAAGAGAGTCATTTGTGGAGTTGAGCAAAACTTTTTTTTCACCTCAAGTGCCTCCACTCATGGGATCGTCAGTCCTAAGTTTTCTACTTCGCAAAGAATTCATAGTTTTTCCCATAATTGTAGTAATCGGTATGATAATAAAAGAATTCAAGATTAAACCTTTACGAAAGCGCATTCTTTGGAATTTGGCACTGCTGACAGGTACTGCCGCCCATTTTGGCTTATTGGGCTATCTGATATTCAGACCGGTTTTTAACGCTGCATGTTAACATACAGTATCAAAAACAACCACCTGAAGCGTATATGTCCGATGTGTCGTCCCGCGTCCAGACGCAGTCGTAACCCGTTCGATAAGCGCTCCACATCGCCTTTGTCAATGAAGTGGCAGTATTGCCGCCTTGTTCTCCCTGCTGAATGTCCCACCATCTGTCCGTATAATCAAAAAGGGTATCGTGATGCCATATGGTTTTCAAACCCATGATATGGGCGGCGAGAACCGATCCGGACATGGAAATTCCGTTGGTCGATCGATAGCGATCCACATCCCAATCTTTTATATCCACATTATAGTGGTCCGGAGAACAATGATACATTCCGTATTCGGGAAGGCCGAGATCGCTTGCCACATATCCCCCGACACCACCGTTGACGGTTAAATCTTCACTCGCCACATTAAATGTCTGACAATCTTCCTGAAAGGGCATTGGATAGGATTTTCCGTTTACATCCTTACAATTTGTTCCCGTCCAATTTCCCGCATCCATCATATGCGCGTCATTGAGAACCACACCGGCAACGAGGACCGGTAATTTGCGTCCCTGGTTATGACCGCCGCTTGCCGGCCAGCATCCGCCACTGTCATATACACCTGTTAAATCGATACCGACCTGTACAAATCCGATGAGCAGGGGTTCCTTTTCTGCATCGGAGAAATTCAAATTGAGCATTAAAGCGCCATTTCCAACCTGTTTGCCGATTTGTTCTCCATAAGCGGCCATGTTATCATAAGGATGAAGATTACGGTTGCCATAGTTGATGATGTGATCCAGCCATACTCGCTGGAAATTCCTTGTAGTCGCAGCGAGCGCATCCGAAACGGTATTCACTTCGGTTATGGATTCAATTCTGTATTCATTATGATACCGTTCTAATAGAGACGTCTCTATTTCCGGGGTTATTGCAAGATTTTGCAATGAAGCATAATCCAGGTCCAGTTTGGTAAAATGAACGGTTTTGTCTGTACCTGAATAAGGCGGTCTGAAA
>JASFER010000252.1:0-9251 GCA_050124755.1 Desulfobacteraceae bacterium | reverse complement strand
GAACCTGCATGGCGTTCCATTGCTTCACCAGGATACCGCTCTGGGGCATGTCGAAAATGGGCAGAATCACCTGGACCTTTTTGGCCCGCACCTTCATGAGGCTGGATGAAAAATCGGTTGTTCCGGTGGGATAGCTTTCCTGGCCCACCACGGTCCAGCCGGCCTTTTCAAAATAGACCTTGGTAATGATCTCCGCCGTCTTGCGCGCCCAGGCCACATCCTGGTTCATGATGTAAACCTTGTCAAACCCGTATTGTTTCTTGATATAGCCCATGGTGCCGGCCAGGTATTGGACCAGGTATTTGGCGTTGAGACAGGGGCGGAAGATATATTTGTATTTTTGCGGGTCTTTTTTGATCTTGGCCTCGGTGGCCGGTGTCATGGCGATGGTGCCCAGCAGCGGAACCTTATGCTTGGCGATCAGATCCATGCTGGCCAGCAGGGCCTCGGAGCGGAAGGGGCCGATCACCAGCGCGGCGGGCTTTTTGGACAGGATCAGTTTTTCGATGCCCAGCAGCGCTTCGGGCACCGGCACCCCCGGGGCCGCATCCCGGATGTCGATGGATTCGATCTTAAACGGCCGTTTCTGATTTCCCACGGCCACTCCGCCTTTGGCGTTGATCTCCTCAACGGCCAATTGGGCCGCATTGAGGCACTCCTTGCCTTCCAGAAATCCGGTGGACGTGGGCACGCCGATGACGATGGGCTCCGCCGCCATCAATTCCGGTGCGAAGATAAAAGCAGAAAACAAAACGAAGAGCAAATAAAGGACGGGCTGTTTGGCACTGTTCATGACGCAACCTCCAACGGCATTGAGGATCACGTTTGGCGTGTGACTCCTCGGGTTAAAGAACCGGTCAATTTCGCTGCGACTCAGATGAATGTTATTCGCTTTTTGAACGAACACCGCTTTATGAATTGCAATAGATATGCCGTAATTATAACCAACTGTAATTGCGTAGAATTTTAAAATACGGATCAGGTTGGCACCGACCGGGTGTTACGATAGGAAACAGTCCAGGCATGCTTGTCCCCAGAGAATGGGAAACATGTTTAAATATATTTATTGTTATCAGATTGTTATACAACTGTTTCGAAAGGTAACAGGTTATGGGGCCACGGCGGGCGGTTCAATTTCGCCTTCGGCGACGGCGGGTGGGTAGACAATACGACGCCGGCCGTCCCGGGTCCACTGGATCAGGCAGGCCACCGCCGCCTGGGACGGGTCACTGCCGAAAAGCGCCTGCTGGCTGGGGTGAAACCGCAGGCGTCCCATCACCCCGACCCGATCCGTGGATTTCAGAGCGGTGACGATTTTATCAGGATCCAGGCTTCCGGCCGCTTCAATGGCCGCGGCCAGCACATGCACCGATTCATAGGCCGGGGCCGGACCGTGGCCGGATTCCATGGGACGCCCATAACGGGCGGCATAGGCTTGATAAAATTGGGCTGCCTGCGGGTAGCGGTCGGAGGGTACATTGCCCAGTTCGAAAATCACGTTCAAGGCGCCGGCAATCTGACCGTCAAAGGTTTTCCAGGCCCCCGGCCCCGCCATGGGAGAGATAAAGCCGCACAACATGGCCGGGGATCGCATCTGCTTCCACTGTTGCGCCAATGCACCGCTGTGGGGCATATCGAAAATCGGAACAATCACCTGGGCGCCCCGGGAGGCGGCCCTCTCCAGGGCGGCGCTGAAATCGGTGGTGCCGTAGGCAATATGCTCGGAGCCGACGATCTGCCAGCCTTTGCGGTTAAAATAGAGCTTGATCATCAGCGAGGCCGTGGAGCGAGCCCAGGCCACGTCCTGATTCATGATATAGACGCGGGTGTAGCCCAGACGCCGGTTCAAAAAAGTCATGGTATTGATGAGCACGTCCACCAGGTACTTGGTGTTGAGTCCGGTGCGAAACACAAAGCGGTACCGGGGATCGGCCAGAACCTTGGCTTCCATGGCCGGGGTCATGGCAATGGTTTCCAGCAACGGAACCTTGTACTTGGCGATGACATCCATGGCCGGCAGGAGCACCTCTGATCGAAAAGGCCCCACCACCAGACCGTGGATCTGGTGGCTGCGGATAAACGCCTCCAGACGCGTCAAAACATCGGTCACGCGCAGGGGGTCCCGGTCATCTTTGAGATCGATGCTGACCAACTTGACCCCAAGGGCGCGCCCGCCCATACGAATCCCGCCGCGTGCATTGAGCTGCTCCACGGCCAGACGGGCGGCGCGCAGGCTTTCGCGGCCCTCCAGAGATGTCAGCCCGGTGGCCGCTCCCAACACAACCGTGTCCCGGGCCGACCCTGTTGCGGCCATCACGTGCAAACCGCACAACACAAAAAGCATCACCGTGCAAATTTTGATGATAAGCCCCTTATGCGCCGTGTGCGTATCGGGC
Source organism: Desulfobacteraceae bacterium (assembly GCA_050124755.1). Lineage (GTDB taxonomy): Bacteria > Desulfobacterota > Desulfobacteria > Desulfobacterales > Desulfosarcinaceae > JARRKU01. Next base: position 6,855 of record JASFER010000252.1, on the reverse strand, counting down.
CGTTTGAAAAATGGAATCGTCTTTACCATGTTGACAGGATGTGGCATGCTCTTCTAATGTTCATCATGTCGATGGCACTCATGTTTTGCTGTTTTTGTCAATCGGTATCTGGACCAGATGAAAATTGTATTTTCCATTTACCTGAAATTGCTTGTATTTATCCTGCCGCTGGTATGCCTCCCCATCGCCATCCTGGGATTTTTCTCCATCCAGGCATCCGAAAAGAGGGTCAACCGGCTGGTGCGCCATGAACAAATGGTCAAGGTCAAGGAGGCCGCCGAAAGGATCAAAGATATCTTTTCCGGCTGCCGCCTGGACCTGGAAACCATCGCCGGCCTGCCGGTCATGGAGGACTACCAAATCGCCCGCTCTTTCAGACTTGAGGCCGAAACCCAATTCAATCGCGAGAAAATCGGCCGCCTGCTGAAAGATTTCATCACGCGCAGCTCTTTTTACAACCAGATTCGCATTTTGGACAATCAAGGCCGGGAGTTGATCAAAGTAAAGGCCGACGGCCGGCCGGCCTTCCAATTGGGTCGCGCCCGGGCGGACCTGACCGATACCCTGTACAAGACGGCTCCCAATCAAATATACGTTTCGGATATCCTTTTTTCCGACCGGCGAAACGGCTACATCATGCATTGGGCGATTCCCGTTTATTCCAGCTGGAATGAATATCTGGGCGGTGTCGTCATTGATCTGGACTATGAAAAAATCATTCAAATGATCAATGCCATCCGGGTGGGGGATCAAGGCTATGCCTTTGTCATCGACGGCAAGGGGCGTGTCACCGGGCATCCCCGCTACGCGCCCTACGAGCATACCCTGGAGACCTATCCCGAATCCAGTCTCAAAGAACTGATCCTGGAGATGCTCACCGGTACCAGCGGGTGGAAAACTTATGTGCATGAAAACATCGATAAAGTGGCCGCCTTTACGCCGGTGGCCTTTATGGGCTGGTCCATGGGCGTGACCATCCCCCTGGATGAATTCGGCAAAGAGGCCCGCGCCATCAAGGTCCGTGTGATCCAGGTAGGCGCCATTGTCCTGGTTTGCGCTGTTTTGGGGATCACCTTATTGGCCTATTACCTGCTGCGTCCGGTGCGCAGGCTGGCAGCGGCCACCAAGCAGATCGCCCGGGGCGATCTGAAGCACACCATCCCCGTCCAAACCAGGGATGAGCTCGGCGACCTGACCCGCAGCTTCAACCATATGGTCAGGAACCTGTCACGCATCCAACAGGAGCTGGTTCGCTCAGAAAAACTGGTCTCCCTGGGACGACTATCCGCCGGTGTGGCCCATGAAATCAGGAATCCGCTCAACGCCATCAAAGGCGCCATGGTCCATATGCAGCGACGGCGGCGGCAGGATCCCCTGGTGAACGAATATACCCAGCTGGTATCCGAAGAGATCGACCGGCTCAATACCTTTGTCACCGAATTTCTCTATTTTGCGCGCCAATCCAAGCCCAAACCCGAGCCCACCCACCTGAATCGGCTGATCGTTGCCACCCAGAAATTGTTTCAAAAGCAGGCCTCCCGACTCAAGATTCGCTTTCACAATCAATTGGATCCCCACCTTCCGGAACTGCTGGTGGACACCCATCAGATCGAACGGGTGATTGTCAATGTGCTGATCAATGCCATGGATGCCCTGCCCGAGGGCGGAGATATTACCTTCTCCACTTTTGTCCTGAAAAGCCGGCAGCCGCCGCATGCCCCCGAATGGGTGCGCATTGAAATCCGCGATACCGGTACCGGCATTGCCGACGAGCACCTGGGCGCCATTTTCGATCCCTTCTTCAGTACCAAGGAGTCCGGTACGGGCATCGGCCTGCCGCTGAGTCTGAGCATTATCGAAAACCATAACGGCCGGATGACCGTTGAGCCCCGGCAGGCCAGCGGTGTCAGGGTCACCATCGAGCTTCCCATCGGCCCGGCTGAATCCATCCCGGGCGACAGGGAAAAACAGGAGCCGACGCATGCCGCCTGAGAAAACCATTCTGATTGTGGATGACCGCAAAAGCGCACGGAAGGTCATCAGCGCCATTTTGAAGGATGAAGGCTACCATGTTCTGCAGGCCGGCAGCGGGCTTGAAGCGTTGGACATCTTTCGCCGCCGCAAAGCGATCGATGCGGTGCTGTCCGATCTGAAAATGCCCGGCATGGACGGGCTGGATCTCTTTCGGCAGATGAAAAAAATCCGCACGCCGCCGCCGTTTGTGATCATGACGGCTTACGGGACGGTCCAATCGGCCGTCCAGGCACTCAAAGAGGGGGCCGCCAACTACCTGATCAAACCCCTGGACTACGATGAACTCTCCATCGTTTTGGACAAGGCGGTGCGCGAATATGCGGTTTCCATGGAGCTCAAGGCCCTAAAAAAAGAGATGGGCCGGGAGCAGGCCTTCCACGGGATGATCGGAGCGGACCCGAAAATGACCGATCTTTTCGACCGGGTGCGCACCGTGGGCCCCACCGATGCATCGGTGCTGATCTATGGAGAAACCGGCACCGGAAAAGAGCTGCTGGCCCGGGCCCTGCACATGGAGAGCCCCCGCCGAAAAGAAGAAATGGTGTGCATCAATTCAGCCGCCCTGTCCGAAACGCTGCTGGAGGCCGAGCTGTTCGGCTATGTCAAAGGGGCCTTCACAGGCGCCCTGGCCGACCGCAAAGGGCGGCTGGAAACGGCCCACAAAGGCACGCTCTTCCTGGACGAAATCGGCCACATGAGCCTGGGCCTGCAAACCAAGCTGTTGCGCTTTTTGCAGGAGATGGCCTTCGAGCCGGTGGGCGGCAGCACCTCGCGCAGTGTCGACGTTCGGATCATAGCGGCCACCAACCTCGATCTGCAGGCCGAAATCCGGGCCGGCCGTTTCCTCAACGATCTGCTCTACCGCATCGAAGTCGTTCCCCTGCGCCTGCCGGCACTGCGCCAACGCAGGGACGACATCTACCTGCTGGTGGACCATTACATTCGGCAGTTCGCCCGCCAGTACAACAAACCGGTAACCAGCATCGACCCCGGGGCCCTTCAGATTCTCAGCGATTACCACTGGCCCGGGAATGTACGCGAATTGAAAAACTGCATTGCCAGATCGGTCATTCTTTCCAAAAGTTCTGCCATAACGGCAGAGGACCTGCCGCAAAAAATCACCACCGCATCAGACCTTGCGGAACCGCAACCCGACAACGCGTTTATCCGGCGACTTCCCGAACAGGGCGTCACCCTGCGCCGCATGGAGTGCGAACTGATCCGCATGACACTGGCAAAGCACAAAGGCAATAAAAGCCTGACAGCCCAGAGCCTGGGGATTTCAAGAAAGACACTGTACGAAAAAATTGAACGCTACGGGATTGATTGTCCCTAGCATAGCAAGATAGATGGATATCCGGCAGATTTTTTAGCTTTCGCGAATACCACCTTCTGAACCGGTCGGGATAAAGCCCGACTCTAGAAAAACCCTCAAAACGCCAGGGACCGGAGTGATTAGCGTAGGGCCGGCCTCTGTGCCGGCCGGGTATAGATCCTGACAATGGTATTGCGTACACGGCAGGGACGGAGCCCTGCCCTACGAAGACCATTGCCCTGGCGAGCAATAGTCCTATGGAGAGTAGGGCCGGCCTCTGTGCCGGCCGGGTATAAAATCCCATATCCTGAATGACCCTCTGGTCCCTGTTTCAGGTCGACGTTTCTGGAATATTGAAGAACCTGTTGCCTTTTGCCGGTTGACACACAGCAGACATATCAGTAGTAAAAATCAGTCCAAAAACACTTACAGACGAATAAAGGCAACTTCTATGCGAACACTCAAGGACAGACTCTCTCATTTGTCGTTTACCCAGGCATGCAAACTCCTGGGGCCTCGGGGCAAATCACTGATCATGGAAGGCGGAAAATTCGATATCGACCTGACGGACCAGGTCTGTCTCGATGAGAATCGATTTTGCCTGACTTTGGGACAGGTGAGGGTGGACATTTCATTGAATGCCGCCAAAAGAAAGCGCATCCACCTGCAGTGCAGCTCCTGCAGCGGCGCCTGCGAGCATCAAGGAGCGGCCCTTTCCCTGATACTGGAGGAAAAGCTGGCCCTGGGATTATCGGCACCGCCGCCGCAGCGCAAACCCATGGAAAGCCTGAGCGAAGAAGCCCTTGTCAAACAGGCCGTGGCCGAACGCGAACAACGGGCCATCGAGGAAAAGATGCGCCTCAAATCCATGCATCCGAACCTGCTGTGGACCGATTACGTGATCACCAATGCGGTTTCCGGCAAAAGCTATCGCCTCGCCTTGCGGGGCTGGCAACCGGGCGAATCCTATTGTTCCTGCCCTGATTTTCGCAAGAACACCCTCGGTACCTGTAAACACATTATCTACGCATTGAAACGCGGGCGCGCCAAATTCAGCAAAAAGGTGCAGAACACTCCGGCGCCCATAGACGGGATTGGCGTCTATCTCAAATACGGTCGCGACCTGGAACTGCGTCTGCTGCTGCCCAAGAACATCAACAAGCAGGTGGCGCACAAGCTTGGGCCGCTGCGGGATAAAGCCATTAAGGACCCCAGGGACTTGCTGCACCGCATTGGTCAAGTGGAGCGCCTGGGCCAATCGGTGACCATCTATCCGGACGCCGAAGAGTACATGCAACATATACTTTTTCAAGCCCGCATGAAGGCCGTCGCCGACGACATCCGCAAAGACCCGGCCGCCCATCCCCTGCTCAGCACCTTGCTCAATGCCCCATTGCGTCCCTACCAACTGGACGGCATCGCCTTTGCCGCCGGTGCCGGCCGGGCGGTATTGGCCGACGATATGGGATTGGGCAAAACCATTCAAGGCATCGGCGTGGCCGAGCTGTTGGCCCGCCACGCCTCCGTCTCCAGGGTGCTGGTCATCTGTCCGGCATCCTTGAAGTCCCAGTGGCGCATCGAGATCGGCAGATTCTGCCGGCGCAGCTGCCGCCTGGTGCTGGGCAGCGCCAAAGAGCGGCCGGCCCAGTATGCCGGCGATCAATTTTTTACCATATGCAACTACGAGCAGGTGCTGCGGGATTTTTTATCCATCGAGCGGGTGTCGTGGGACCTGATTATTCTCGATGAGGGCCAGCGCATCAAGAACTGGGAAGCCAAGACCGGCCGGGTGATCAAAGCCCTGGCATCCCCCTTTGCCCTGGTGCTCTCCGGAACCCCCCTTGAAAACCGGTTGGACGAACTCTATTCCGTGGTGGAGTTTATCGACGACCGGCGGTTGGGGCCGGCCTTCCGGTTTTTCAACCGCCACCGGGTGGTGGATGAAAGGGGCAAACTGCTGGGCTACCAAAACCTGGATCAACTCCGGCAAAAACTCAAACCCATCCTGCTGCGCCGCACCCGGCAAAAGGTCATCGAGGAGCTGCCGCCGCGCACCACCGAAGTGATCCGCATCGCTCCCACCGAAGAGCAGTACAACCTGCAGCTGGGGCACCGGCAAATCGTCCAGACCATTATCAATAAAAAATACCTGTCTGAAATGGACCTGCTCCGGTTGCAAAAGGCCCTGTTGATGTGTCGCATGGGGGCCGACAGCACTTTTCTGGTGGACAAGCAGCCGCCGGGGTATTCCAGCAAGCTGGAAGAACTGAGCCGCCTGCTGGATCGGCTCAAGGCCGAGCAGGACCGCAAAATAGTGCTATTCTCCGAGTGGACCACCATGCTCAACCTGATCGAACCCCTGCTGGAAGAACGCCGCATCGGCTATGTGCGTCTGGACGGTTCGGTTCCCCAGAAAAAGCGCCAGGCCCTGATCCACCAATTTCAAAACAGTCCGGACTGCATGCTTTTTATGACCACCAATGCCGGCGCCACCGGACTGAACCTGCAAGCCGCCAATACAGTGATCAATGTGGATTTGCCCTGGAATCCGGCCGTGCTGGAACAGCGCATCGGCCGGGCCCACCGCATGGGCCAGAAAAGGCCTGTGCATGTATTCCTGCTGATCACCACGGAGACTTTGGAAGAAAACCTTCTGGCCACGCTGTCGGCCAAGCATGAGCTCTCCCTGGCCGTTCTCGATCCGGAGGCCGACGCCACAACGGTGGATATGGCCACAGGCATCGAAGAGCTCAAGCGCCGCATGGAGATTTTGCTGGGGGCAAAACCCGAAGCGGCGGAAGATGAAAGCATGAAAATCGAAGCGGAAAAAGAGGCTGCCGCCCTGGCCCAAAAAGAGAAAATCGCCGCAGCCGGCGGTAAAATGGTCAGTGCGGCCTTTGCTTTTATCGGCGAAATGTTCGCGGACGCCGACGACGGCCAGCAGACCGCCCAATTGGCCGGCGCCTTCAAAGCCAGGTTGAGCGATTGCATGGAAAAAGCCGAAGACGGCAGCCTGAAAATGACCATCACCATTCCCGACGAAACTTTTCTCGACAACATGGCCCGATCCCTGGCAAAAATGGCCGGCACCGGATTGAAATCATCTAGCTCAGGAAATCTGAATTGAGAAAAATTTCTCTTTCTAAACCGGGAGAAAATCAAGCGGGGCGGGTGAAGCGTCGCATGAACACGGCCACATCGGCCTTGTCGAGGTCACTCCGGGCGACGGCCAGCACCATCTCGGCAAAGTCGTCTTCGGGAGCATCAAGGTTAAACCCGTTCAGGGTGAGAAAGACGAAGGCCGCCACCGCGCCGACACGCTTATTGCCGTCCACGAAGGGATGGTTCTTCACCAGGTGAAACAGGTAGGCCGCGGCCATCTCATAGATGTCCGTATGAAGAAATTGCCCGCCATATGTGGCCGGCGGCATGCCGAGGGCGGACTTGAGCAACTCCATATCCCGGATACCGGAAGCACCCCCATAGCGGGTCACTTGGTCCTGGTG
>JASFER010000251.1:0-9253 GCA_050124755.1 Desulfobacteraceae bacterium | reverse complement strand
ACGGGCGCTTCCAGCGCATTGCCCATGCCGGGCATCTGCTGGTGATGGAAAAACCCAAGGAGGTTTTAGGATTGATCAAAGCATTTATTGCATCGGTCCGCTGACAAAACCCCATTGTTGCAACTGTGGGGAAAACAGGCCCGGTCGGAACAGATATGATGACGTTGGTAATCACCTGGTTGCGTTGGATTAGGATTCAGATTACATCCGTTCTCAATCTTCCAGCACGACTGTCTTTTTGGGTTCTATGCCATACTTATTCATTCGGTATTTGAGAGTAGAGCGGGGGACGCCTAACAGGCGAGCGGCTCCATTTTCACCTCCAATGACCCCCTTGCATCTAATCAGGGCTTGCTCGATGGTATGGCGTTCGGACTCTGCCAGTGTGGGAATACTTATTTCATCCACTGCGTCGCTTCGCTTTTTCAAATCAATCATTTTTTCAACATCATTGAGGTGAATTTTTTCGCTGGGCTTAAGAATTATCATGCGTTTGACAAGATTTTTCAATTCCCGGACATTTCCAGGCCAGTGATAGGCACTTAATAGATCAAGCGCCGGCTGTGTGTAGATCGGCTCGGGCTGATGGATTAGGGCGGCTTCGTTGCGGGTGATCTTTTCAACCAGCAATGGGATATCTTCCTTTCGATGGCGCAGGGCAGGCACATGAATGCGGATGATATTCAGCCGGTAATATAGATCTTTTCTTAGCTTGCCTTGTTGCATACTTTTCTCGGGATCCCGGTTGGTAGCGGCAATCAGACGAAAATTGACATTGATGGGCCGGTTATCACCGACGCGCTCAAAGCGCCGTTCTTGCAATACCTGCAACAGCTTTGCCTGAAGACCGGCTGGTAATTCGCCGATCTCATCCAGGAAAACCGTACCCTTATCACCCATTTCGAAACGGCCCACCCGATGGGAAGCGGCCCCGGTGAATGCGCCTTTGGCATGTCCGAACAGCTCGCTCTCAAACAGTGTAGAAGGAATGGTCGGGCAATTGACCTTGATGAACATATGGTTTTTACGGGGGCTGATATGATGGATATAACGTGCTAAAAAATCTTTTCCAGTTCCAGTTTCCCCGGTAATTAAAACCGGAGCATCGATTTTAGCCACTCTTTTAACCAGGTTCATAATTTCAGCCATTTCAGGGGAAATGTAATAGAAATTTTCCGCTTTGTATTCTTCGGAAACACCAATCAGGTAACGCTTTTCTCTTTCCAGGTGTCGTTTTTCATCCTTCAATCGTTTGTAGGCCTCCAGATTGTCTACGGCAATGGCGACCTGTTTGGATACTTCAACGAGCAAATTCGATAATTCCGACAGATGATCCGGGGGAGTTTTGAATGAAAAGTGGAGCGTTCCTAATACGTTTTTTCGAACAATCAGCGGAAACGCCATAGTTGACCTCAACCCGGCTTTAATCAACTGGCCGATGATGGATAGATCCGAATATTGTGTCAAATCGTCGATAATCACCGGATTCCTGGATTCGATGGCCATCTTTGCAATGGATCCTTTTATTGGGCGCCGATCCATCTGTGAGATGCTGTTGGGATCAATTCCGTCTGCTTCGGTGAAGTACTGCAGCGACTGTTTTTTTTGATTATAAAGGTTGATGCTCACACGATCGCAAGGGATGTGTTTTTTTAACTCAGTGGTTAGCGCTTTGAAAAAGTCTCGATTGGTGGTTTTGGAAATTACGGCATTGGTAATTTCAAGAAGTATTTGGTGCCGGGTGGCAAGACTCCATTTCATATGGAATACCATCCTTAATAAAAGGTGTCATAAAACGAATCAGATGGGTCACTATTTTAATATGGTGGGAGAGTGGGTGTAAAGTCCAATATTGGACACAGCGGCCAATATTGGAGGCCAAAAAACCTGCCTTTTATTTGGTGCAAAGACAAATTCCCTTTAATATCAGTTTGATACGGTATTTTTTCAATTTGGCACCATACATGCTTTTTCTCTGAGAAAAGAAAAAACGGAACTTTGCATTGGAATACTATCTTAAATACCAAAATGGCATCAAGCCCATCGAGATCCCGGAAAAAGCCAACGTCACTGTTCTTCAACCAGTTGCCATGCCCGCTCAGAAATCGCTTTCAAAGGCGCTGGATCATGCCCTGGCGAGTCCCTTGGGCTGTGCCCCATTGAGTGAACAGTTGCGAAGGAAAAATCACTTGAGTATCGCCATAGCCGTTCCTGATGGAAGCCAACCTGTTCCGGTAAAAGCGCTTTTGCCGATCATATTTCAGCATATGGAGCGTGCACTGCCCCACTTCGAGCCGGCCATAGTGACCATCATTATCGGAAGCGGACTTCAACCGTCCCCGGACCTTGAAACGATCCATCGGATGATCCCATCCAACCTAATTCGCAGCTGCAATGTTGTCATCCATGATGCCCATAACGCTCTGATGAAAGATTTTGGCAACACCCACCGCGGAACACCGGTGAAAATCAACGCCGCATTTGGTGAAGCCGACTTTAAAATGGTCATCGACCTGATTGATCCACACCAGTTTTTCGGTTTTACCGGCGGCTCAAAGGTTGCGACGATCGGATGTGCGTCAGCTGAAAGCATCCGGTATAACCACCGGTTGATTAACCAAAAACAGGCACGTGTAGGGCATCTTGGGGATAACCCGATGCGTGAAGACCTCGATGAGGCCGATCGGATGATTGGAATCGATTTTGCGGTCAATGTCGTTTTAAACACCGATAAGCAGGTGGCCCGTGTTCTGGCCGGCGAACCGCAGGCCGTCCTTGAACGAGGGGCCGAGATCTGTACGGCTGTTTATGGTGTCAAACTCGAGAGAAAATATGACATCATTTTGGCTTCCTGTGCGGGTTCCCCCAAGGATATCAGCGCATATCAGGCCCAAAAAGGCCTCAATCTCGTATCCCCTGCGGTAAAAGAAGGCGGTAAAATTCTTTTTCTGGTAGCCTTCCAGAAGGGATTTGGTGACGATATTGTTTTCGACTATGTCTGCCCATTCGCCGAATCCGAAGAGGTCATGAAGGAATTTAGAAGTTATGGATATACCATGGGGGCTCGCAAGGCTGACTTGTTTGGCGGGACGCTTGTGAACTACAAAGCCAGTGATTTCGAGGACCTGGATACAGCCATCATGAGAAACTGCCATTTGAGGGCTGCCAACCCATCAACTATTGTCAAGGAGTGGGTGGATGATTTTGAGGGAATTCCGGAAGTAGCAGTTATTCCTCATGCCGTTACCACCTATTTTTTAACAAGTGATGATCAATAAAAAGTTGAGTACGTTCCAATATCTGAAATGGATCGTAACGGCAACCGTCTTTATTTGATCGTCATCTGATTATTCTATTATTTCAATTAGGAGGAAATTAAATGATTCAATTTTTAATCCACGAAAAGGCCGACAGCGTCGGGGTCGCCACCGTCGAAATCAAGGCCGGCGAAACGGCCACAGGGCTGTACATGGACACCCAGGAGCAGGTGGAAGTTAAGACGCTGGACGACATCCCCCTGGGCCACAAAATCGCTATGATCGACCACCAGGTTGAAGACGCCGTAATCAAATACGGTGCCGACATCGGGAAAGTGGTGGCAGAAATCAAAAAAGGCGGACATGTTCACACACAAAATCTGAAGACGAGGAGGTGGTAACCATGAGCAATCCAAAAGTAATGGCCTACCGGCGAGAAAATGGACGGGTGGGCATCCGCAACCATGTGATCATTCTGCCCCTGGATGACCTGAGCAACTCGGCCAGCGAGAAAGTCGCTTATAACATCAAAGGCTGCAAGGCGCTTCCCCATGCATACGGACGGCTGCAGTTCGGCGAAGACTTGGAACTGTTTTTCCGCACCCTGATCGGTACCGGCGCCAATCCCAATGTGGCCGCTGTGGTGGTTATCGGCATCGAGCCGGAGTGGACCAACCGGGTGGTGGAAGGCATCGCCAAGACCGGAAAACCGGTCACCGGTTTTGGTATTGAGCGACATGGCGAAATCAAAACCGTGGAGATGGCCAGTTGGAAGGCCAAAGAATACATGCACTGGGCCAGCGAACTCAAACGCGAAGAGTGCGATTTGAGCGAGATCTGGGTGTCCACCAAATGCGGTGAGTCGGACACGACTTCCGGGCTGGCATCCAATCCTTCCGTGGGCAATGCTTTTGATAAACTGGTGGCCATGGGTGCCACCTGCAGTTTCGGTGAAACCAGTGAGATCACCGGTGGCGAGATGATGGTCAAAGAAAGAGCCGCAACCCCCGAAGCCGGCGAACAGTTCATGGCGCTGTTTAACCGCTATGCCGAAATGATCGACCGCAACAAGACCGATGATCTTTCCGGAAGTCAGCCAACCAAAGGCAACATCGCCGGCGGGCTGACCACCATCGAGGAAAAGGCATTGGGCAATATTCAGAAAATCGGCAAGGAGTGCAGATATGTGGGGGCCCTGGACAAAGCGGTGGCCCCAACCGGTCCCGGTTTGTGGTACATGGACTCTTCCAGCGCCGCCGCCGAAGCCGTTACGCTGTGGGCTGCAGCCGGCTTTGTGGCCCATTTCTTCCCCACCGGCCAGGGCAACATCATCGGCAATCCCATTGAACCGGTCATCAAGCTGACCGCCAATCCACGCACCGCCGGAGATATGTCCGAGCACATCGACTACGATTGCTCTGCCATTCTCAGAGGGGAAATGACCCTGGATGAATCCGGCGACAACCTGATCGACATGTTGATCCGCACATGCAACGGACGCCTGACCGCTCAGGAAGTCCTCGGTCATGAGGAATATGTACTGACCAAACTTTACGAGAGCGCGTAATAACATATTGGCCAAGGCTGGTCATCAGATGGGATGCCAGCCTTTCCACCACCCATCACAAAAAGGAGATAATGATGAGACGCTCCATACTTTTGGCGATGCTACTGTGCATAACCATGCCATTTACAACCGTTGCCTTTGCTGACTTTCCTGAAAACCCCATAACCTACCAAATACCCTTTGGGCCCGGGGGGCAGTCGGATCTTGAAGCCCGGCGCCAACAGCCGCTACTGGAAGATATTCTTGGCGTCAAGGTCATTGTCCAATATAAACCCGGTGGCGGAGGGTCTATCGGCTGGGCCACTCTGATCAAGAAAAAACCGGACGGATATTTCATTTCAGGCATCAACATCCCCCATATTGTGTTACAGCCTCTGGCGCGCGGAAACGCCGGCTACGAAACCGATCAACTCAAACCGATAGCCTTGTTTCAGGCCACGCCCATTGGTTTGGCCGTATTGAAGGACAGCCCCTATAAAAACCTGGAAGATTTGATGGATTACGCTAAAAAGAATCCCGGGGCGGTGATCTGCGGCGGCTCCGGAACCTGGTCCGGGCATCACATCGCCCACCTGCAATTATCCAAAATGGCCGGCATTAACATGACCTATATTCCAAGCAAGGGCGCGGCAAAAAGCGTGGCGGCTTTTCTGGGCGGACATGTCAAAGCCCTTTGGGGCAATAGCAACGATTTGGTCCAGCATGCAGATAAAATCCGGGTGTTAGCCTTCGGCACCAAAGCGCCCTTTGCCAATATGCCTGAGGTACCGACCTTCGAAAGCAAAGGGTATCCACTCTACGCTTCGATTGACCGCGGTGCCGGTGCCCCTCCCGACACGCCGGATGATCGCATCAAAATTCTCGAGAAGGCCTTTTTGAAAATTTCCTCTGATCCCGATGTCATTGAGCAGATGCGCAAAGATGGATTCGTCCCCTTGTCCATGGGCGCCGAAGCATCCAAGGCTTACATTAATGAGAAAGTAAAAGAATGGGCGCCTGTGGTAAAAGAGTTCAAAAAGTAGACACCCATTAATTCGAGACCGTTTTGGGCGGTGGTGCGCCACCGCCCAAAACGGTCGGTATCAGGAGAATGACATGTTAGATGTTGCGTTACAAGGCTTAGGGCAGGTGTTCATTCCCGGCCACTTCCTGCTGTTGTTCATCGGGGTGTTCATGGGAATTGTCTTCGGCGCCCTTCCCGGGCTGACGGCCACCATGGGCCTGGCCCTGTTGGTGCCATTTACTTTCACCATGTCTCCTGCGGCCGGCCTGATTATGCTTGCCGGAATTTACGTGGGAGCCATGTATGGAGATGCTATTCCAGCCATTCTGATCAATACACCTGGAACCCCTGCTGCCATAGCGACTACCTTTGACGGTTTTCCATTAAGTCAGAAAGGCATGGCCCAACACGGCTTGATAGCCGCTGCGGTGGCCAGTGCCACCGGCTCATTGCTGGCCAATGTGGTCTTAGCGGTGGCTGCGCCTCCACTGGCTATCGTCTCTTTGAAGTTTGGCCCCCCGGAATACTTCTGGTTGGGTATTTTTGGTTTGACGATTATCAGCACGTTGTCCACCGGCAGTGTCATTAAAGGTTTTTTAGCCGGTGCTGTGGGAATGATCCTTTCAGCTGTCGGCATGGCTGAAATCGGGGGAGACATTCGTTTAACCTTCGGTTTTCCGGAATTGCAGGGCGGCATCGAGCTTATCGTGGCGCTTATCGGATTTTTCTGTATGCCCGAAATTTTGAGCAGCGTCATTGGCAAACGCCGTGCCGCCTATACCGAAAAAGCCGCTAAACCGCGATTTGCCGTAATCTGGGAGGTTATACGGACATTATTCCGTCGGCCGGGCCTCCTGATTCGGTCAGCGGGCATCGGCACCATAGTAGGGTTTGCCCCGGGAGCCGGCGGAAATATTGCCAGTATGGTTTCTTACAATGAGGCTCGCCGCTGGGACAAGCACCCCGAAGCGTACGGCAAAGGGACAATCAAGGGCGTCGCCGCCAGTGAAGCGGCCAACAGTGCCATGGCACCAGGATCTCTTATCCCGTTGCTGACGCTGGGCATTCCGGGATCACCACCGGCAGCGGTGATCCTCGGCGCACTCATGTTGCACGGCATGAGACCCGGCGCCGAACTTTTTACCGACTATGCCCATGTGACCTTCGCCTTTATTATGGGATTGCTGGTGGCTGCATTTTTGGTTACGGCTATTGGAACACTGGGCAGTGTTGTCTTCAGTCGAATTATCAATATTCCATCCCGCTACCTGGCACCGGCCATTATTTTTATGACCGTCCTGGGGTCCTATGCCATCCGAAATAATATGCTCGACGTTTGGATCATGTTTATTTTCGGTATCATCGGCTATGTCAGCGATAAGTTGAAATTCCACCCGGCGCCCATCGTTCTTGGTCTGATTCTTGGTCCGTTTGTCGAAGAAGGACTCGTACAATCCATGCTGGCGGGCCCGGCTGCGGGCGGCACGTTAAAATACCTCGTATTCAGACCGATCAGCGGCATCCTGATCGCACTATGCTTGTTTTCGCTGTTGTGGCCATTGTATGCCTTGTGGCGGTCCAGGCAAAGAAGCAAAATTGCTGCTCCCGTGGCGCCATATTCAAAGATGGAGGCCCATAATGAAAAATGAGAACCGCGTAAATGAAAAAAAACAATTGAACAGTGATTTGATCATTGGCACGTTCAGCCTGGCCTTAGGCGCACTGGTCTATTTTTCCACGCGAGAGCTTAGCCGGTTGGGCGGCGTCTTTGTAGACTGTGTGGTTATTGCGTTAGCCGTCTTGGCCGTGCTGGTTATTATCAAAGGATTGATCAAACCGGAATATATTCAATTTTTCGAATCGGTAGTGGAACGTAACAACGTGATCGTCGGTGTCTGTATTCTGCTGCTATACCTCATCGCATTACCGATCGTCGGTTTTTTACCTTCCAGTTATGCCTTTTATTTCTGCTTCAATCTTTATCTGGCTGACCAACGATTCACCAAAAAAAATATTCTTTCGTCAATGCTGTTGACGGCGGTGGTCGTTACAGCCTTTTATTTTATATTCAGTGGATTTTTAGATGTACCACTTCCCCGATCAATGTGGAGTGAGTAAGAAAGATTCATAAACGCCGGAGAGTTTTAATGACAGACATCGTAATCAGTGAATTTATGAATGAAGAATACATAGAAGAGACAGTCAGGGGGTATGATGTCCATTACGATCCCGACCTGGTCGACAATCCAGACGAACTGAAGGGGCTTTTGGAAAATGCCCAGGCACTGGTGGTCCGCAATCGTACCCAATTAAACCAGGAATTATTGAATGCGGCCCCAAAACTGAAGGTGGTTGGTCGATTGGGGGTGGGCCTTGATAACATAGATCTGACAGCCTGTGATAAACGGGGGGTCGTGGTTTGTCCGGCCACAGGGGCCAACGATGCTTCCGTCGCAGAGTGGGTGATAACCAGCCTGATGATGTTGCTTCGGGGAGCCTTTCTTTCGACATCTCAGATGCTGGCCGGAAAATGGCCTCGCCAACAATCCATGGGATTTGAAACAGCCGGAAAAATGCTTGGCCTGATCGGATTCGGCCGTATTGCCCGAGAAACAGCAAAGCGGGCCAAGGCTCTGGGAATGGAGATCATCGCCTTTGATCCCTATATTTCAGCCGATGACCGCTGTTGGCAAGATACAAAAAAAATGGATGACCTGAGCGAATTGTTGCCGACAGCGGATGTGGTTAGTCTGCACGTTCCGCTTAGCGAGTCCACGCATCATCTGATCAACGCTGAAGCCATTGCCCGAATGAAGCCCGGATCGATCCTGATCAACGCCGCCAGGGGGGGTACCGTTGACGAAAAAGCTCTGGTAGAAGCGCTAAAGTCCAACCATATCGGCGGAGCAGCCCTGGACGTATTTGAAACCGAACCACTGACAGAATCCGCCGCCGCCCTTTTCGCCGGCGTCCCCAATTTAGTGCTGACGCCGCACATTGCAGGTGTGACCGTTGAATCAAACCAACGTGTCAGCCAGGTTACCATGAAAAATGTATGCAAGGTATTGGAGGAATCCAAATGAATGGCAAACAGCTCTCATTGGCGCAACTGCATCAATTGGCAGTAAACGCTTTGAGACGGCATAACACCAGTGAGGAAAACGCCAATTTGGTCGCCAATGCCTTGGTGGCTGCCGAGGCTGATGGTTTGGGGGGGCACGGTTTATCAAGACTGCCCTCTTATTGTGCCCAAGCCGCAAGCGGTAAAGTCGATGGGCATGCCGTGCCTGTCAAAACCCTTGTGGCCGATGCCGCCATTCGGATTGACGCGCAGCATGGCTTCGCTTTTGGGGCGCTGGCACTGGCCGTGGAAAAACTGTGCAGGCTGGCACCGGAAACAGGTATTGCTGTCGCTGCGGTAACCCG
>JASFER010000250.1:0-9369 GCA_050124755.1 Desulfobacteraceae bacterium | reverse complement strand
GTTGTCCAAAACCAGCATGATGTCCAGCTTGGCGCTGCCGGCGGTCTCCAGGCCGGCCTCGGCAGCACTGTGCTTAATCCAGTTCGTCTCCATGTAAATCGATACCATCAGCAAGAAAACCATCCAGAATCTTGTCCAAAATCTTCTCATCATCTTCCCTTCCGCACATTGCTCAATGATTTCAATAAACGCCGACATGGCCGGGCAGTGGCAAATGTAATTATCCTCCGCATCTGCATACTATTTCACAGCCTTGTAACAACGCGCACGAATGTCCAACGCCCGCACATGCTGCGGATTGATATCCAGGCCTCGATTGCAGTCCTCTGTTTACGGTGTATTGATCTTGAGGGAGACTTGTTTTGAGTTTTTTCATGGCCTCTGGCATTTCCGGTGTTACGCAGAATCCGACTGCGCCGCCTCGCTTTGCATCGACCGATCGTGATTTCTTTTTCCTGAACAATCCCAAGAATCCCATTGTTCACTCCCCTCTCTCGGTGCTAGGTTTCATCTTGCCGGACCTGTAAAAGTGGATGGCCACGCCTAATCAATATCAATGAGCAAACCGTGTGCCAGTTACTTCCGAACGGTTCTATATCCATATAACAAATAGAAATTATATTATATTCTTATTAATAAGGCACTTGGCCATAAAAGCGATTTACCACCGGGAATCAAAGAGGTGTCCGATTTTCAGACAGTTTTGATCGGTTTGGGTGGTTGGACAGGGATTCGGCCCTCAGGGTGAGCATCCGCCACCTGCTCAAAAGAAGCGATAACGCCGCGAGAGATGATTTATCGGGCTTGGATGCCATACCGGGCCAACTTTTCATATAAGGTGCCTCGTGTAATACCCAACAATTCCGACGCCTTGCTTTTATTGCCCTTGGTATGCGTCAGCGCTCTGAGAATGTGTTCTTTTTCCACCTCCTCCAAAGGTGGAAAGCGGCTTGGAACGGATGCATCGGACATTCTATCCGGCAGATCGCCGGGTTTTATGGTGACCCCGTCACCCAGCAGCGTTGCGCCTTCCAACACATTTCTAAGCTCCCTGACATTACCGGGCCAGTCATAGGCATGGAGGATTTGCATGGCTTTGCGTGAAATCACCGGAAGCCGGCGTTTTTCATTCCGGGCAAACTTCAACAGCATATAGTTCGCCAGAACCAAGATATCTTCTCTTCTCTCTTTCAAGGCCGGCACACTCAGCTCAACACCGTTCAACCGGAAATAAAGATCTTGGCGAAAGGTTTTGCACTTGATCATCTCTTCCAGATCCTGATGAGTGGCGGCCAATATTCTGGCATTGATCTTCTTGCTCCTGGATGAGCCGATACGCATTATCCGGCCGTCCTCCAAGACCCTGAGAAGCTTGGCTTGAAGCCGTGGGCTCATTTCGCCGATCTCGTCAAGCAGAATGGTGCCGCCGTCGGCAGCCTCCAGTTGTCCGATTTTGGTGCTGTTTGCATCGGTAAAGGCACCCTTTTCAAAACCAAACAATTCACTTTCCAACAATTTATCCGGAATGGCCGCACAATTGATGGCAATGAATCGGCCGGTTCTTCCCGAACACTTGTGAATGGCCTTGGCGACCAACTCTTTTCCACATCCGGTCTCACCCCGGATCAGGACAGATACATTGGATGGGGCGACTTTGTTGATCTGTTCATAGAGCCGATCCATTTTGGGGCTGATAAAAACGATTTTTTCTTGAAACCGAAGCCTGCTGAGCAAGGCCTCTTTCTCGGTCGTGATTTGGCCGATAAGCTGGCTGTTTTTGATGGATATGGCGATTTGATGAGCCAAGATGGTTAAAAAATCGAGGTCCTCGGGGGTAAACCTTTCAGTACGCTCGGAATCGTCCAGATAGATGCAGCCCAGCACCTCATCCGCTACTTGCAGGGGGACGCAAATGACGGACTTTAGTTGATAGCTGATAACGCTTTTTGCTTTCTGGTAATGATTTTCGGAGACCGCGTCAGCAGTGAGGATGGACAGACCATTTTCAACCACATCTTTGATCATGGTCCGACTCACGCGTATATTGCGACCCTCTGATTGAAAACCTCTGAGTTCCAAATAGACCAATTCACCCGCTTCGTTGCGCAGGGCCAAAAATCCCCTTTGAGCCTCCATGATTTTCATCAATATGTCCATGGCTTTTTCGGCAATGAGATTAGGATCTGTGCCGGTTACAATCTCTTTGCCCAGCCAAAGAATCAAGGCCATGCGCTTGCTCGGATCGCGGCAGGATTCACGGTCGTCTATGATCCGGGGAATGGCGGATAGAATGGTTTTTGCATCTGTTTGGCGGCTGTTTCCAACATCTATCTTGTTGCTTGTTCGTAACCTTTTTGGCCGCGCATCCTTTCCGGATACCATGGTGAAGGTCAGTTTGTATTCACCTATCCGGAAAGTTGTACCATGCGACAAACGATAATAATGGATGCGTTGATGACCGACATAGGTACCGTTCAGGCTGGCATTATCATACAATACATATTCGCCCTCAACGGTCTGGATTAGATAAAGATGGATCTTGGATATGTCGTGTTCATCAAGGACAATGTCGTTGGTTTTGTGCCGGCCGATGGAAAGGTTATCTTTAAAGAAATATTCAGCGATACAATCAGATTCTTTGTGTACCGTAATTTTAGGCATTGCCGCCATCGCTGTACGACTGACCGGATCCGCTGTGAGTGCACCGCTTCAACATAAACTATCGCCACATGTTTTGAATACCAGAAAGACAGCAGAATGGAACTCGCTTTTTTGCTCATTTAAACATATCGAGATGACACCACGGAGTCAATACCCGCGACATTCAATAATTCCATAATCATATCGCGGGTCACGACTTTCAAATAGGCAGGTTTATTCAGTTACGATTGGTTCTCTTTTTCCGTGCAGTCTTGTTTCCGGTCCGGCAGGCATCCACTGCACCCGCAACCGCAGGCGGATGAGCTCCGCTTCTTCACGCTGTTGTAGAACCGACGGATCATAAAAAAAGCCGCCAAAGCAACAATGCCAATCACAATCGCGGTTTGCACGGGTGGCCTCCATTAAGGGCGCAGGCGCCCTAAAATCCAAGCAATCTGCCGAATTGGTAGACCGACATGGCCAGCAGGAAAGCCAGGACGGTGTTAAAACCCATTGAAAAGGCCCCCCACTTCCAAGATCCGGCCTCTCTGGCGATGCACACCACTGATACAAAACAAGGGGCGTAGAACATAACGAACACGATCAAACTCAATGCCACCAACGGGCTCCATTGGGGGGATCGGGTCAGTCTTTCGGTCAGCGACTGGCTCCCTTCGAGGTCGACTTCGCCCATTGAGTAGGCCGTCCCCAAGGTGGCCACGATCACTTCCTTGGCCGCAAATCCACCCACCAGAGCGATATTGGTTCTCCAGTCGAATCCGGCCCATTGGCTTATGACCTCGAGGCCGGTGCCAATGCGCCCGGCAATGGAGTGCTTCAATGCGGCTTGCGCCTGCGCAGACTCGATGTCCATGTATTGAATTCGTGCCTCCCGAGCGGCGTCCGTGAGTCCTTCACCGGATTCGGCTGATTTAATCTGCTGTGCGATCTCGGTGGGCAGTTTGGCCAATATGGACTGACGCTGGTTTTCAAAAGCCTGCTGCTCTTCTTCCGGCAACCCCGGATAGGTCATCATGGCCCACAGCAGAATGGAAATGCCGAGAATCACGGTGCCGGCTTTTTTGACGTACTGCCAGGTGCGCTCCCAGGTATGAATGGCCAATCCCTTGAAGGTGGGCATGCGATATGGCGGAAGCTCCATGACAAAAGGTGTGGCCTCCCCTTTGATCACCGTAGTGCGCAGCAGTTTGGCCACCAACAGGGCACCGGCCCAGGCCGCCAGCGTAATGCCGAACATCATCAGGGCCTCTTTTTGGGCAAAGAAGGCCGCCACCAGCAACGCAAATACCGGCAGCTTGGCCCCGCAATTCATGAA
This sequence comes from Desulfobacteraceae bacterium, assembly GCA_050124755.1. Taxonomy (GTDB): domain Bacteria; phylum Desulfobacterota; class Desulfobacteria; order Desulfobacterales; family Desulfosarcinaceae; genus JARRKU01. The sequence goes on along the minus strand of JASFER010000250.1, from coordinate 5,393 downwards.
CGGTACGGTTAGCAATGTGGCCAGGCGCTCCCGACGTGATTTGAGGGTGCGTGTGGCCATGACGCCGGGTACGGCGCATCCGCCGGCAATACCCCCGGAGACGATGAAGGCCATCACCGAGCTGCCGTGCAGGCCGAAGGTTCGAAACACCCGGTCGAGCATGAAGGCCACCCGGGCCAGGTATCCGGAGTCCTCCAAAAAAGCGATGCCGAAAAACATAAACATGATCAGCGGCACAAAACCAAGCACGCCGCCCACCCCGTCAATGACGCCTGAAATGATAAGGGACTTAAGCAATCCTTCGGTCATGTGGGTCTCTACAAGCCCCCCCAGCCAGCCGAACAGGTTTTCCATCCATCCCACCGGCACCTCGCTGTAGGTAAAGGTGAAGTGGTAAAGCCCGAAAAGAACGGCCAGCATGATCAACGGGCCGGCGAATCGATTCACCAGGACCTTGTCAATCTTGTCTGAGATAAAGAGGCGGTTGCGGTCCCCGGCATAGGTAATCACGTCCTGTTTGAGTACCGACTTGATATAGCCATAGCGATGATCGGCGATGACGGCCTCCGGATAGCTGTTCAACGTCTTTCGAATATGGGAATGGACGCTTTCCACGATGGCGCCCAGTTTTCCGGCGACTTTGCCATCGACGCTGCGTCCCAGGGCGATGATCTGGTCATCGTTTTCCAAGTGCTTTAATGCAATCCAACGGGAAGGATAGGTGTCCGTTAGAAAATCACTCTCTTTAATGATCGCTTCCATTTTATCCAAGGCCACATCGATATCGGTGCCATAGGAAATTTTCAGCGTGGATTTCGAAGCTTTATTTTCCAATATGTCGATGGCGGCTTTGGCCAGGCCTTCTTTGCCTTTACCGCTGCGGGCGATGGTGGGAACCACCGGCACTCCCAACAATTGGGCAAGCTTTTGATCGTCTATGGTAATGCCCCGGCTGTCGGCCATATCGATCATATTCAGGGCAATGCAGACCGGCAGGCCCATCTCCATGAACTGCAGGGTCAGGTAGAGGTTGCGTTCCAGATTGGAGGCATCCACGATGTTGATCACCACGCCCGGTTTTTCGGTAATCAGAAAATCACGGGCCACCACCTCTTCCAGTGAATAGGCCGTCAATGAATAGGTCCCGGGCAGATCGACGATATTGAACCTGTGCCCGTTATGGCGGTAAAAACCTTCTTTTTTTTCTACTGTCACGCCGGGGTAGTTGCCCACATGCTGTCGCGATCCGGTCAGATTATTGAACAGCGTGGTTTTTCCGGCATTGGGATTTCCCGCCAGTGCGATCATGGCTTCCATGTTACCCATCCACCTCCACATCTATATAGTCCGCTTCGCTGTTTCGAAGGGTTAAGGTAAATCCCATGACCCGCAAAGCCACCGGGTCTTTCAGGGGTGCCCGACCCTGAATGATAATCCGCGTCCCCGGTACCAGCCCCATATCTCTGATGCGCCGCCCCAGCTCGCCTTCGGCGGAAATGGCGGCAATGGTGCCGGATTGCCTGGATCTCATCTGTCGCATATTCAACTTGCGCATGCTCAGTCTCCGTTCTCAGGTGTAATTTTACCCGTTAAAATGTTAGGTACGCCTAACTTTTTTGTTTGTCAACATCTTTTTTGGGGTAAATACACTTTTTTATCTTTACCGAACTGTTCCGGCATGGTAAGCCTATTACCAACCATGAAAGGAGTTACCATGCCCCCCGAGCATGAGCTTTCCGCAAGCCTTGAGGATTATCTGGAAACCATATTGGAGCTCGAACAAAGCCAAAAAGTTGCACGTGCCAAGGACATCGCCGACCGGTTGAACGTTCAACGGGGTTCGGTGACCGGCGCTTTGAAAAATCTGTCGGAAAAGGGATATATCAATTACGAACCTTACAGTTTCATCACCCTGACCCCCCAAGGCATGAAACTGGCCAAGGATATCAGTTATCGGCACTCGGCCTTGAAAGAGTTCCTGCTCAAAGTGCTCCAAATCGATGCGCAGACGGCCGAAGAGACCGCCTGCCGCATGGAACACGCCATCGACAAGCAAACCATCGACCGGCTGGTTTGTTTCATCGATTATGTCTTTACCTGTCCGCGCGCCGGTGAAGAGTGGATTCAGTCATTCGCCAACTATTGCACCTCCGGCAACCGTAAAAAAGCGGAGTGCGATCTGTGCATCCAATCCATCCAACCGAACAGATAAGTTATTGTATTTAGGAGTCTTCCCATGGGGCTGTTGAGCTCACTCGAACAATTGCTCATTCCATCCAAGCGACCGGAAAAAACCACCGTCGGTCTCAAAGAGATCATCTGCAAACCTAAAAAAGGGGCCCATGTCCAGACTTTTCGATCGGCCGCCGTGGGATGTGAATACACCAACCCCGACGGCAGTGAACGGCAAGACGCCGTTCAAAAGCTTAAAGCGGGTCAAAAAGTGCGGCTGCTGTGGGATGCCGGGGAAAGCGGTCATAAAAAAACCATCTACCTGTCCCGGGGCAGAGCCCAGAGCTACGCCATGTCGGATTGCTTTGGAAGGCTCAACGAAAAAACCGCGGCAGACGTCATTCGATGGCTGACTCAGGACCATATCGCCACCACCGCCAAGGTCGCCAAAATTGTCGGCGGCACACGCAAACGCCCCAAGCTGGGATGCGTACTCGAATTGTCCACATATAAAGTTCCTGAAAAAAAGAGATAGTGGCCGGCAAATCCATTTTACTGATTCATCCGCCGGTGGCCAAACCCTCCGAGCCCCCGGCCGGTATGGCGCGTTTGGCAGGCGCCCTCAGAACCCGCGGTATCGCCTGCCATGTGATCGATGCCAACATTGAAGGCCTCTATCATTTGCTGGGCAATGTTCAAGAGCCGTCCGACACCTGGTCCCGCCGCGCCCTGCGGCACCTTAAGGCCCACATGGCCGCCCTCCAAAACCAGTCCGCCTACCGGGTTCCCGACAAATATCGAAGAGCTGTGGCGGATCTCAACCGCCTGCTATCCCTGGTTGCAAAAAATGCTGAAATTCGTGTCAGCCTGGCCAATTATGAGGATAAAAACCTGTCTCCCTTGCGCAGCGCTGATCTGCTCGAGGCGGCAGAGCAACCCGAATGCAACCCATTTTACAGTTTTTTTCAAACACGTATTTTAAAAACGGTGGCATCCTTAAGGCCCACGGCCGTAGGACTCTCGATTAACTTTCTGTCACAAGCCTTGTGTACGTTCGCTATCATCGGTCTGCTCCGCAAAGCGCATCCCGGCCTAACCATCATCATCGGCGGTGGATTGGTCACCTCATGGGTGAGACGGCCGGGCTGGTCCAATCCTTTTTCCTCATGGGTGGATCACCTGATACCAGGCCCGGGAGAGGCGCCGTTGATCCAACTCATGGGCAAAGCCAACCCCTCCCGATGGCCGCTGCCGGACTATGATGACCTTGTAGAACTCCCCTATCTCAGCCCGGGATTCGTGCTGCCGTTCAGTGCATCGGATGGATGCTGGTGGCGGCGCTGTGCCTTCTGCCCGGAAACATCCGAGCAAAATCCTTATCACCCAATGCCCCATACGCAGGCCTTGGATCAACTAAAGGCATTGACCCGCCGCACCCGTCCGGCCATGATCCATTTGCTGGATAATGCCGTGACGCCCGCCTTGCTCAACAGGATAGCGGCTGATCCGCCCGGGGCACCCTGGTACGGCTTTGTGAGGATCGGACAACCTTTGGACGATCCCGTCGTTTGTCGGCGTCTGGCTGCCTCCGGCTGCATTATGCTTAAAATCGGACTTGAATCCGGAGACCAAAACGTACTGGACGCCTTGCAAAAAGGCGTCCGTTTGGGCATGGCGTCAAAGGTATTGCGTAATCTTAAAGAGGTCGGTATCGCCACCTATGTGTATCTGCTCTTCGGCACCCCTTCTGAAGACGCCGCCTCGGCGGAGAAAACCCTGCACTTTGTGGCCGAGCACCACCGCTGTATCGGTTTTTTAAACCTGGCCATCTTTAACCTGCCCACGGGCAGCGCCGGAATGGATACACTCAACCGGCGCCGGTTCTATACGGGCGATCTTTGCCTCTACAGTGATTTCGACCATCCCTTGGGCTGGCATCGATCCGCTGTCCGGCAATTCGTTGAACGGCGCTTTAAAAAGCACCCCCGCATCCGACCCATCATTCGCCGCGACCCACCAATTTTTACATCAAACCACGCCACCTTCTTTTGCCAAGAATAGGTTGTGTTATATTACCATGAGCTTCTCGGCTTGTTCGAAGCTGTTGTCTATCTGCTGCTTGAAGCTCTGGCGGCCGTTTTTAAAAACCTCCGCCCAATTATCAATAGCCTTGCGTCCTTCAGCCGGCAGACCGGGGATTTGATCCAAGGCTGTATTTGTAATTTTTTCGAACTGATCCTGAAGCAGCACCATTGCTTCAAAAGCGTTGTTGAATGTGGATTGATTGAATTCAAAGATCTGTCTGAGAACTTGCTTTTGTTCCATGGCTTTCACTCCTTGTATAGAGTTATAGTATAGCTGACTTACTTTTGTTTAATCGCAGAGGCGCCCTTTTTTTCTTCGGCAACAGGTTCTTCGGGCCTGGCGGGCGCGGCCTTTTTTTCTTCAACAGGGGGTTTTACGGATTCTGCGGACACGGTCTTTTTTACTTCGGAAGCAGGCTTTTTAGGTTTGGCAGACACGGACTTTTTTTTAGCAACGGGTTTTTTGGATTTGGCCGCTGAGCTCTTTACCTCTTTAACAAGGTATTTTTCAAAGCCGGAAAAGCTTTGCTCTACATAAGCTTTATAACGACCACGCTCCTGTCTGCAGGCGCTCACCCAACTCAATATCGCCTGGCGCCCTTCATCAGGCATCCACCGCGTCTGTTTTAGCATCGTGTCCACGGTCAGGTCGGCTTGGTCTTGTAGGATGGACAAAACACCAAACCAGCTGGAAAACGCACCTTTTTGAAATTCAAGCACCTGTTTGGTAATCTGATTGGCCTCCATCATCATGCTCCTCCTTTTTTGATATGAGTGTAAAATTTTTGCGGTGCGATATATCTCATAAATGTTTTAAACCCTTATAATACGGATAGTAACAGTTTTGTCAACAATATATTTTTTGCATTGCACCATTTATTGGCGCCATCAAGAAAGGATGAATTTCCATGAAAACGATAGCATGCATCTTCAGTTGTGCGATGGCAATCACATTTTGTCAAAGAATCTTGATCATTTAAAAATTAGGGCGGCTGCGATACAATCCCCTTGAAAGAATCCAGTGGAATGGTAATCAATATAATGTGAATTCGACTCAATTCGAGGGATTCATTGCGATCACACAACGGGAATCGAAACCGGGATGCAGGAGGTGTTACCATGCAAATGAGCAAGCGA
>JASFER010000249.1:0-9382 GCA_050124755.1 Desulfobacteraceae bacterium | reverse complement strand
GTGGATACAGAGCACGCCCATACGGAAAAAAACGCCATTACGATTATTACCGTCATAAAGGCCATCGGTATGACTACCGAGGCCATTGGAAATCTTGGAAGCAATGGGACAGGTACGCAAAAAACCATCCGGAAATTTACAAGCATGGACATTACTACCGTGAAAACGCCCATTTAATGTTTAGATTCCGCGATCCCGTTACCGGTGCCTCTTTCTTCTTTTCTATCGGAAGGTAGGTGGTTCAGGTTCCCAAATGGAGGAATTGGTTCCGCACCTCTAAAGGAACAAGTTTAGATCATCATGCATTCTAAACCAAATTACACTGGTTAGAAAAATTATAATTTATTATATTGGTTGGTTACATAAGTTTACCAAATAAGCAAAGGGGTCATGCAACATCGTAAGCGTCAAGAGCAGGCCCCTTTTCCTTTTTTTGCCCCACTTTTTCTTGACCCCTTTTGCCACATTCCTTAGCAGCCGGATCTTGGCCTGCTTATTGGGGTTTTAGGTCTAAAACCGCGAAATTTTCAGAAATATCCTTAAAAAAACACTATTGAAATGTCATCTATGTTTCAGATACCATAGGTCTATCCTATGCTCAGCCTGAATTTTCAACACTTTTGCCAGAAGGAGTTTCTATGACAACACCTTTTATCAAAAGCGATAGACGGCGAAAGATGATAAGACGCAAACGCTATTTAACAATCCATTTTCCTGAGAGAAGATCCGGATGGGACAGAAGGACAGGAATAGGCCAAAAGAACAATGTGCAATCAAAAAAAGAGAATGGTAAAGGATAAGGGATTGGGTTAAGGGCGGATAGTCACTATGTTTCAGAGCTGTACGTTTAGACTGGTAGGAAATTGGGAGGATAAAGCGAACTCATGATAGAAAATCTGCTTAACACGCTGATTGCCGAGGAAGACTACAGCAAGTTCAGGGAGTTTATTTGCTCTGTCGCCGATTCAGAGACCGACATCATTCTGCGGAATGGCATTATGCAATTATTCCGCGGGTTTTGCGATATACACGAAGAATCTGAGCCGTTCAGAAAGGAATCCTCTATCTTCAATTTTATCAAAAAGGCCCAAGAGCTTTTTCTCGTCGACAATCACTTGGCGCTGATGCATCGCTATGCCATGGCCAAATATCGTTATTACCTAATTCGAAAAGACGGTGAGTACATCGAAGAGACCACGCTTTGCAACTATCTCGATCTAAGAGACGCCTATTTACAACAAACCAAAACAGAGGGTCTTCAATTACGTTTGGATTTCATGCCGTTCTATGATTTTACCCCCAGCATTCGGGATATCCGCTCGGTGGGCAACGGCATCCGGTTTCTTAACCGTTACATGAGCAGCAATATTTTCAGTCGCCCCCGCAAGTGGCTGGATAAGTCATTTAATTTTATCAGGATGCATCAGTATGAAGGCCGACAGCTGCTTGTGAACGGGACCATTTTAAACAACCCTGTTTCATTCCTGGGCGAGCTTGAAAAAACATTGGCATGGATAGAGAAAGAACCGGCTGAGGCGCCATATTCCAGCGTAAAAGTGCGCATGAAACAGTCCGGGTTCGAGGTCGGCTGGGGCAATACGGTTGGACGGATCAGGGAAACCATGGAAACCTTATTGGCCTTGGTAGGTGAACCAACAGACCAACTTCTGGAGAAATTCATATCGCGAGTGCCCATTCCAATTATTTCCAAAATCGCCATCGTTTCTCCCCACGGATGGTTCGGGCAAACCAATGCATTAGGTAAACCGGACACCGGTGGTCAGGTCATTTACATCCTGGACCAAGTTAGGGCCCTTGAGAAGCAATTGAGAAAGGAACTCCATTTAATGGGATTGGCAATCGATCCCAAGATTATTGTTCTGACCCGTTTAATCCCGGAGGCGCAAGACACCACTTGCAATCAGCGGCTCGAAAAAATCTTTCACACAAAAAACGGCTGGATTCTGCGGGTTCCCTTTCGTGACGGCCAGTACAATGTGATCAAACAATGGATTTCACGCTTTAAGGTCTGGCCCTATTTAGAGACCTTCGCCGATGATGCCGCCACAGAATTAATGAGTGAATTTCGAGGTCGGCCGGATTTGGTCATCGGCAATTATTCGGACGGAAACCTTGTAGCCTCTTTGCTTGCAGATAAGTTCGACGTAACACAATGCACGATTGCCCATGCTTTGGAAAAAACAAAGTACGCCTTTTCAGATTTACACTGGAAAGAATTGGATCAGGATTATAACTTTTCCCTGCAATATACTGCAGACATCCTTTCCATGAACAAGTCTGATTTTATCATAACCAGTACCTTGCAAGAGATCATTGGTACCGAAGATACAATGGGACAATATGAATCGTACCAATTCTTTAGTATGCCCCAGCTGTATCAGGTCATTAACGGGATAAACCTATTTGCTCCAAAATTTAACGTTATCCCACCGGGAGTGGATGAGGAGTTGTATTTCCCGTTCTTTGAACAGGAAAAGCGCATCCAGAGCAAACGGCAGAGTTGGGAACGTCGATTATTCACCGAGGAATGCGATACCATCTTCGGAAACCTGGACGATCCTGAAAAACCGCCGATTTTTACCATGGCGCGCTTTGATAAAATTAAGAATATCACCGGACTCGTTCAGGCCTTTGGCATGAGCCAAAAATTGCAGCAATATTTCAACCTTGTGTTTGCTGCCGGTTCCATTCATATTGAGGATTCTGCTGATATTGAGGAAAGAAATGAAATAACCAAAGCATATGATCTATTCGAGAGCTACAATCTATATGGAAAGGTGCGATGGCTACCAAGCATCAACAAACTCGAAACTGGTGAAGTGTACCGGATCGTTGCAGATCGCAGGGGAATATTTGTACAGCCGGCTTTATTTGAGGCTTTCGGTCTTACAATCATCGAAGCAATGGCCTCTGGGCTTCCCACCTTCGCACCGAAATTTGGTGGCCCTTTGGAGATTATTGAGTATGGTAAAAGTGGGTTTTTAATGAACACCAGCAAGCCCGAATTAATCATGGCAAGCCTGGAAGATTTTGTTGATATGATCCAAAAAGAAAAAGACCTCTGGAAATCTATCTCCGGAAACGCTATCGAACGTGTGCAGAGCCACTTCAACTGGAAATCCTACAGCCAGCGTCTCATCAACCTAACAAAACTATACGGTTTCTGGCGATACGCTGTCTCCGGTAAAGGTATGTTGGAATTAGATCGATACTGTGATGTCCTTTATCACTTCTTGATTAAAGAGAAAGCTGCGCAGATCGAAAAGCCGACACCCTCTTACAGATAAAATGAAATGACATGATGAAGATTATCAGGCACCGATGGCAGACAACGATCCAATAAAGAAAAAATTATTGTGGGACGATACAAATATTGTCGCTTAATAATAAAGGCAATCATTTAGCTTTGATTTTTTTAAGCCTCGAAATCCACCGCAACAAATCCATTCAGAAACAGCACTTTTATTTTTTCTTTTTGCCTTTACTGTTGTATTTCTGCCCGCTTTTTCCATGACTCCGGTCGGTTTTACCGTAAGGCCGACCGGTGAGCGCGAAATCTCCGCGTTTGAGGGCGTGGAATTCGGCGCTTCCCGGTTTTATGCCCAATTCCTTGGCCATGGCTCCCCACCCTTTTTGCCGGTTATGGTTGAAAATCTCGGCCACCGCCCGGGGAGATCTGCCGGTCATCAGGCCGATCTGAAAACACATGAAGGCATCGGCGGGAGTAGGCACGATGTCGATAACGGCCTGCACATGGGGCACCGGAACGCCGAACTGGGCGCTTGCCTTGGCTTTGAAACCCGGCAAGTCGGCTCCGGCCCGGATATTGATGTTGCCGAGTAGACCATCCAGGTCGGCATTGGCCCTGGGTGCCAGGGCGGTCCCTAAAGCAAAGCAAACAACGATAAGCAGGATCTTTTTTTTCATGAGCATACCTTTCAATTATGGATTTTAAAGAATGGGCAGTTAAATCTTTTTTAGCAGTTCGAGTTTTTGTTGTTCATATTCGCTCTGGGTCACCAACCCTTTTTCGAATTTTGAAGGTGATGTTCCATTGTTTCTGGTAAACTTTTTCACCGGCATTTCCACTAAAAGGTAAACATCAACAAAATCTAATTGACGCTAAGCTCAATTTTTGTATAATTTTAACCAGTCCTACCAAAGTCAAATAAACACAACACATATTGTTCTTGGCCTGAAAAACTCGTCTTGCATCCGAATTGGAGCTTTCAAGTATACACGGATAATATTTGAGTCCTGTTTAAACAGGAGGTGTCATAACCATTGCATTAGTTACACTTACTTTTGTTGAACACAAAAGTGTAACCCAAGTAATTGCTCGACGGGATACGGAGTGTTGTGTAAAGCGGGGTTGCAGGCACGGACCACTCAGGCATCTCCCATGATGCGGCAGCATTTCCGTGAGCTCCAAAAGGGCAACAACCCAAAAAAAGGAGGCGAAAAATGAAAAAATTATTGATCTGCCTGGTGGCGATCACAGGCATGCTGGCAATGGCGGGAATTAGTGCTGCAGACCAGTCCAACACGGGATGTGGACTGGGGACCATGGTCTTCCCTGAAGCTGACAGCATTCTTACGGAAATATTGGCCGTTACGACCAACGGTACGTCGGGCAACCAGACTTTCGGTATCACATCCGGAACGTCCAACTGTAAAAAACCGGGTTCGTTTGCTTCCAACCAAAAACTCAACCAGTTTGTCGCAGCCAATATGGACAATGTTGCCCGGGACATCGCCCGGGGCGAAGGCGAATATCTGGATACCCTGGTCGTGTTAATGGAGATCCCGACTGAAGAAAAGGCGGCCTTCTGCCGCACTCTCCAGAAAAATTTCACTCGGATCTACACCTCCGAGACGGTTACACAGGACGATGTGCTGAACAACATCGAAGCGATTCGCAAGGCCGGTTAGTTAAAACCAGGGATTCCTCATGCTGACAAGAAGCACGGGTTCTTTTTTCACCCCATGGGAGTCTGTGCTCCTTTTTCTCTTGCTGATCACAATCTGTTTCCCACCGTATCATGAAGCGTGTGCCAATGGTCATATCGTTCGAGATCTGATCCGGGCTGCCAAAGAGAAAGCGCTGGACCAACACCCCTACTGGCACACGCTGCTGCACTATAAGCCCCGGCCCGGAGGCGGAAAGAGCCTGGTAGACGATCCCGATTTCTTTCTCTCCCCGGATGGGAAGCACAATCCGGCCGCAGAGCTGGAAGCGACCCTGGAAGCCTTTTTCCAGCCGGTTTTTAAGGAGAGGGACCACGCCGTATGCCGGTTCGCGGCGCGATTCCAGTGGCTGTCGGAGAAGCTTCCCATCGACCCGGACCTGTTGCCGATGCGTCGGTGCGAGCCCTTTGATGATTTTTACGAGTCGGTGAATCCGGACTCGGTATCCCTGGTATTTGCCACGGCACACATGAACAGTCCGGCCTCCATGTTCGGGCACACACTGCTGACCATCGACACTTCGGAGCGGACCCGGCTGTTATCACATGCCGTTAATTATGCTGCGGTGGCCGGTCAAGACCCCGGTCTGCTCTTTGCCCTGAAAGGACTGTTCGGATTTTATCCGGGTTATTTCTCCCTGCTGCCCTATTACGAGAAAATTCAGGAATACACGGATGTGAACCACCGGGACATTTGGGAGTATCCGCTCGAACTGACCGCTTGGGAGATCCGGCGGATGTTGCTGCATGCCTGGGAGTCGGATTTGGTCTGGTCGGATTACTACTTTATCGATGAAAACTGCTCCTACACCCTGCTCTTTTTATTGGACGCGGCCCGTCCGGGATTGGATCTCACCGATCAGTTCAACGGATGGGTGATCCCCCTGGACACCATTCGCGTTGTCCAAAAAGCCGGACTGGCCGGGCAACCGGAATTCCGACCATCGAAAACCACAACCATCCAGCATTTAGCCGGCCGCCTGGATCCTGCCGATCAGGTCCTGGCCCGCAAAATCGCATTAGGTCGCAAGCCGGTTTCCGAATTGGATGCAAGGCAAAATTTACCGGTTCAGCGAAACGATATCGCCGATTTGGCAGTTGAATACCTGCAATACCAATACAGCCGGAAAAAAATGGCTAAGGAGGTGTACCGCGAACGGTTGCTTGGCATTCTGGCCAGCCGGAGCCGCGGCGGCAGCGAAATTCAATCTTCCCGCCCCGCCGCCCCGGATCCGCCAGCTCCGGAAACCGGCCACCGGTCCTCACGCTTGGCGCTGGGCGCGGCATCCGAAGAGGGCACGGCGACCATCGATTTCCGGCTGCGTATAGCTTACCATGAACTCCTGGATCCGGGTGTCGGCTACAAGGAGGGAGCACAGATCATCTTCGGAGAGATCTTTCTGCGCCATTATCCGGACCAGCAGGATCTGGAACTGCGGGAATTGAACCTCATCGATATTGTTTCCCTGGCTCCACGGGATCTGTTATTTCGCCCTTATTCATGGAAAGTGCGCACAGGTCTGTACCGTCGTTTAAGAGCCGATGGATCCGACACGCTGGTGGCGGGGCTGAATCCGGGTGTGGGGATTGCTGAAAAACTTTCAGGAACAGGGCTTGGCTACTTGATGCTGGAGGCCGATTTAAATGTGGGCGGCAACCTGGACCATGGGTATGCCGGCGGCATCGGAGGTTCGGCCGGCGCCCTGGTGGACATCACCGATTGGTGGAAACTGGCCGTCCAAGTCCGGGACATACAGTACGGCCTTGGCGATGTTGCCAATCTGCTGGAGCTATCCATTCGGCAGGGATTTCTCTTGACACCCAATATAAGTATCAATGTAAACGGTATCTGGTCCCGGGTCCGGGACCGGGACGAGACGGAGATCGGGGTCCAGTTCAATTTTTTCTTTTGACCGCTCCAAAAGCCATTCATCATAAATAGCGGCATATCGTTAGAGGTAGGAGAATCATGCGCAAAATTATCATTTTAATGTGTGTCGTGATGGTCTGCATGCCCATTGGGACCGGGACCCTCTTACCTTTCTGCCGAGCACGGGAGAGACCCTGCGCCTGCTCCGCCTACCCGGCGGGTCCTGCAGCCATGCTGGCCCGGGCAGTAAACGAGACATGTTCCATCTGCAAAGACAATAAAATAAGGATAGCGATCAGGGAACTCAATGCGGCCTATGCGCCGGGAAAAATTATTCGTATCCCCAAAACGTGCGGTTTGTCTGCAGTAAACCGGGACGAACCGGAACTGTTACTCGTCCCCGATCCGGACTGCCCCATAGCAGATAAACAAAAGGCTGTCGATGTCTCCACCGAATTGCTTCCCACCGTTGGATACCGATTCCACACAGCCTCCCGGCATTTGGTTGGCATCGCAAAGAAAGATTTTACACTGCAGCAGGTTGCCGAGCAGGCCTTCGGTGCTGGTGGAATCGGCTGCGAACTCGAAATCGTTGCGTTTGCCTATGGGGACGGAGCGAGCTTCCTGTATAACCGACACGCCCACCACATCCAGGTACACTGCCGGATTCTGCGGATTTGGTAAAATGTTTCCCGGTTATCCATAAAGCTCAAGTTGCAGGTATCGGATTTTATGCCAGGCCGGCGCAGAGGCCGGCCCTACGCGAATCACTCCGATCCCTGGCGTTTTGAGGGTTCCCGGGTAGGGTCTGGCTCTGTCCCGACCGGTGGGGATAAACCCCGCCCGCTTAATCTTTTAAGATAACCGCGAAATGTTTTAATGCGTATGATTAATAACCGTTAAAATCTAAGCGCGGGTGGCACCGGCAACTTGTTGCCGGTGTTGCAAAGCAACAAGAGGTGGTTAGCCAGTATTCCTATCGCGTATTGACGGTGATAGGTATTAAAGTTCCTTTGCCAAAAAGTAAAAAACCAATGAAAATGCCCTATGTTGCGTGGCTGCAGTTGTGCGGCAAGCCGTTTTGGGTGTATAATGGCGTTACGCGTTAAAATTGCATTGGAACTGACCTGGACCACAGATTTCATCATCCAAACGTATTCCCTACTGATACCGAGCGTTGGAACGGACTGTATGTCACCACCTTTTTTGACTTAATTTCAATGTCTTGATGGAAAATTGGGAGTTGGCATGACCCGCCATGGCCTTGACAGATCACAACCTTCTGAAATTATGGTGGTTGATGACAACCCTAATATCCTCAAATTGTTGTCCAACCTTTTGGCAAAAAAAGGATATAGGGTCCGCACGGCCATCAGTGGAAAACTGGCACTGAGATCGGTCGCATCACAACCTCCGGATTTGATTCTATTGGATGTCAAAATGCCGGAAATGGACGGTTTTGAAGTTTGCCGATGCCTCAAATCAAAACGTGATCATCGCAACATACCCATTATCTTCATCAGCGCACTGGATGAAATGGACCAAAAAATCGAAGGCTTTAAGGCCGGAGGCGTCGACTACATTACCAAACCTTTTCAATCAAAAGAAGTATTGGTTAGAGTCAATACCCATCTCAAGTTAAAAGAGCTTACCGAGCACTTGGAACAAAAGGTGTCTGAACGGACCGCCGAATTAACCCATACCAACCAAATGCTTCGCCACGAAATCCAGCAACGTTGCCAGACAGAACTTGCTTTGCAAAAGGCCCGCAACGATCTGGAACGGATGGTTGAAGAGCGCACGGCTGAGCTCACCATCAAAAACCTGCAGTTGAAGAATGAGATTAACCGGCATCGTAAAACCGAGGTTGCGTTATCGGAAAGCGAAATAAAATACCGAACCATTTTTGAAACGACCGCCGCGGCGACCATGATCGTTGAAGAAGACGGCACCATATCGTTGGTCAACACTGAATTTGAACGGCTATCCGGTTATTCCAAGGCGCAAATTGAAGGGAAAATAAAATGGACGGAGTTCATTGTAGAAGAAGATATTGAGATGATGCAGACATATCACCGGCTGCGGCGCATCGATCCGGATGCAGCACCGCGCAATTACGATTGTCGTACCAAGGGCAAGAATGGACAAGTCCGCAACATGTTCGTGACGGTAGCTGTGATGCCGGGTATGGGCAAAAGCGTGGCCTCCTTCCTTGACGTGAGCAGGTTGAAACGAATCGAGCAAAACCTGCGCGAGTCGGAAAGCCGCCTTCGCTATCTCTCATCCTGTCTGTTGGCGGCGCAGGAAAACGAACGCCAACGCATAGCCATGGAAATTCACGACGAATTGGGTCAAAACTTGGCAGTGTTGAAGCTACAGTTGAACTCACTAGCCAAACGGTTGAGAAAAGATCAAGGACCTCTTAAGGCCGACTACAAAAAGGTGCTGGGCTTTATCGATTATATCATTGAAGAGATGCGTCGCATTTCACGCGATCTCAGCCCATCCATCGTTCAAGACTTAA
>JASFER010000248.1:0-9510 GCA_050124755.1 Desulfobacteraceae bacterium | reverse complement strand
CCCCCATACCGCCTTGAACGATGGGGATTCGGCTGACCAGATCCCCGATTTTTAGTGATGGAAATTGCATGCATTCACCCCTTGATATGATTTTCGCTCAACTGGTTTCGCCAGCCAATCGTTGCCTTTCACATCCGGCAAACAGGATGGATCATGTCCATAAACCCGTTCACCAAACACGGCGGCCAGGTTGGACGGCCATACCGCCAGGGGTGATTCAGTGCCATAGATTTTGACGTGCCGAACGGTTCCCCGAGCTCGTGACAAGGGCCAAGATACGACGATTCTTCTATAATGGCAAGGATACAATACATAAGGTGCCACCTTGCAAAGACCGCCCAGGCCGACTCACTGTAGATTATCGGTCGATTTAGCAATAACTCCAGTGCTTGTGCCGATAAAAATGGATGGGTACATGCTATGGGGATGCCGCCCTGGTTGGTTGATAGAGCTTTTGCAATGCCACCGCGGCGACAAAGGCCGCTAATCCGACCAGATCATACAAGCGTCCGGGCCACAACAGACCGCCCGCCGCAACTAAAAACAGGATGGTCTCCATCCAGGTGGCCCGGCGGAAAAAGTAGCGTTCAATGGCAGCGGCAAATGCCACCAGTCCAAAGATGGTAGCGATCATGGTGATGGCCACTTCCCCGGCGAGCAGGGAATAACCTTTGCCCACACCCAACAGCGGCCGATAGGCCATGACCAGCGGTATGATATAAAGGCCTTTGGCCAGCTTCCAGGAGGTGAATGCCGTCTGCATGGGATTGGCGCCGGCCACTCCGGCCCCGGCAAAACTGGCCAGGCTTACGGGTGGGGTGACATTGGCGTCCTGTGAATACCAGAAAACGATCATGTGGGAAACCAGCAAGGGGACCCCCATATCCAGCAGGGCCGGGCCGGCCAAGGTGGCCAGGACGATATAACTGGCGGTCACCGGCAGTCCCATGCCCAACACCAGAGAGGCCGCACCGATCAATAAGATGGCCAGCGCCTTGATGCCGAAACTCAATTCCAGCACCAGGGAAGAAAATTTAAGCCCCATACCGGTAAGGGTCACCATGCCGACGATGATGCCGGCTGCGGCGCAGGCCACCGATACCATGATGGCATTGCGTGCGCCCTTTTCAAGGGCCTCCAGGACCTGTTTGGTCTGGTCTCCGGCAAATCGGGCGACTCCCGGTGAAGACGACGCGTCGGCCCGGCGCCGGGCGATCCAGCGGGCGGTTTCGGCTGCCAGGCTGGTGGCCAGGGTGCTCACCACGGCCACAAACCCGGCCATCATGGGGGAATAGTTGGACACCAGCACGTAGATCAGAATGATCACCGGAATGATAAAGTGCAGGCCCTCCTTAATGACCTTCCAGGGCCGCGGCAGGCTCTCTTTGGGTTGCCCCTTCAGCCCTTGTTTCTGGGCCTCAAAGTGAACGAAGCACAACACGGTGACATAGTACATGATGGCCGGTACCAGGGCCACTTTGATGATGGTCAAATAGCTGGTGTTGGTAAACTCGGCCATTAAAAAAGCGCCGGCACCCATGATGGGCGGCATAAGCTGGCCGCCGGTGGAAGCGGCCGCTTCGATGGCGCCGGCCACATGGGGCCGGTAGCCCACCTTTTTCATCATGGGAATGGTAAACGATCCGGTGGCCACCACATTGCCCACTGCCGAGCCCGATACCGATCCCATAAATCCCGAGGCCACCACCGAAGTTTTGGCCGGACCTCCGGAGAAGCGGCCGGTGAGGGCATGGGCCAGGTCGATGAAAAAATTACCGCCGCCGGTGGTCTCTAAAAAAGCGCCGAAAAGGACGAACACATAGACAAAAGTGGCGGCCACGCCGATGGGCAATCCAAAAATGCCTTCAGTAGTCAGCCACAAGGTGGTGGTGATGCGCTCGATGCTGTATCCCTTGTGAATGATCAATTCGGGCATGTATGGTCCGAAATAGGCATAAAAAATGGCGATCACACAGATGCCGGTCATGATCAGCCCGATCACCCGGCGGCAAGCCTCCAGTACCAGCAGGGTGCCCACGATGCTGACGATGCGGTCGGCCGGCAGCCAATCGCCTTGGCGTTCAAAAATGGCGGTGAGATTCAAACAGATATACAGGGTGCAGCCCACCGATGCCATGACCAGCAGCCAGTCGGCCACCACCCACGGATTCAAGCGGTCCTTGCGCACAACTTTAAAGGCGGGTTTGAGCAAAAAGGTCAGGGCCAGGATGGCGGCCAGGTGAATGGAGCGCTGGACCAAAGCCGTGAGGGCGGCCACACCGGCCGTGTACAATTGATAAAGGCTCAGACTCACCGCGATAACGGCAACAACCTTGGCCGTCACTATATTTAACGACGTCGGTGATGCGCCGTGGCTGGACATGGGAGCAGAATCGTTGGCCATAAACGCACTTTCCTCGTTTAAGGGTGCAGGCAAGGAATAATTCCGCCGGATTGCGCAAAACAACGCGATTTGGGTTCGTCTACAAGGCACATCCGCCGGTGCATAAATTCAACCGGAGGCGGTGGAGCCAATCCACCGGCCTTGCGCTGAACCTTACCGCCACGTGGGGGGCCACAGCGGAAAGATTGATCTCCCGGCCTCGATAAATCAAAGTATGGTCCACACCGGCGGAGCCGATGCGCAGCACGAAATTACCCGTGGGCATGTGCATCGCCTCGATGACTTCATACGGCCCCCGGCGAACCATGCGGCCGACGCCCGGCATTTTGCCCATGCCGGCGCCGAATTTAAGGTAGCGCTCCTCTTCGATATAAATGCGCCCCTGGGCATCCACACTGTGGGTTTCCCAGATGGGCGCATTTTCCACCGAATGGTAGTACCGAATGGTAAAGGTTTCTCCCGGCGCCAGCCACAACTGCGCCAATGGAGGCCCCTCTTTGACCGGGGTCACGGATAGGACCACGCCGCCGGGCAGCCGCAACCCCAACAGCAGGCCGGCCAACAGCAGACCTGCGCTGGCGGCCAGGATCTTGGTCCTTGTGGGTTTCATGGTTTCCGGGTCAGTGCATCAGGGCATCAACTTCTCCGGTACCGCGAGCCCTTTCTCTTGCAAGTATTTGATGGTTCCGGGATGCAGCGGAACCGGGCAGTATTTTACCGCGTTTTCCGGTGTGGTATAGGCCGCCGACGGATGAATTTTGAGCAGATAGTCGTTGTTTTCATAGAGGGCCTTGACCAGTTTGTACACCATATCGGTTTTGAGGGTGCTTTGACAGATCATCACATTCCAGACACCGATGGTGGGCACCGGCTGGTCCACACCCCGGTAGACACCGCCGCCCAGGTCCACCGCCGAATAGGTGGCGTTGGCCGCCAGGATCTTTTCCGTTTGCTGCGGGGTAAAATTGATAATGTGGATATCGTGGGTGGTGGCCAGATCGAGAATGGAACTGGTACCCGGTCCCACCGACCAGAACCCCACCTCGATGGTGCCGTCGCGCAAGGCGTTGGCGCTCTCGGTAAACGACAGGCGGCTGTCTTTATAGTCGCCCTTGTTGATGCCAAGGGCTTTCAGCACCGCTTCGGCCATGAAATTGGTGCCGCTGCCCGGGCTGCCCGTGCTGATGTTGCGGCCCTTGAGCTGTTCGATGTCGGTGATGCCGCTGGACTTGAGGGTGACCACCTGGAGCAGATTGGGATACATGATGGCCATCCCCAAAATGTCATGCTTTTTGCCCTTGAACTTGGATGTCCCTTGGTAGCCGGCCACGGCCACATCGCCCATCACCTCGCCCACCACGGTTTCGCCTTTATGGGCCAGTTTGACGTTTTCAACACTGGCTCCGGTCACCTCGGCCACGGCTTTTACACCGGGAACATACTTGGACCAAATCTCGGCCACACCCCCGCCGTAGGGATAGTAAATACCGCCGGTACCACCGGTGCCGATGGAAATAAACGTGGTTCTGGCTGCCGCCACACCGGCGAACAGCAATCCAGCGATTGTTACAAATACCACCAGCCACCAACGAAATTGATTTTTGCGTCTCATATATGGATCCTCCCTGGATTTACCGGTTCAACCCTGGATTTACCGGTTCAAATTGGATTACTCGCTCATGGGAACCACCCGCACATGGATTTTGCCGGGCATGTCCGTTGTTTTGATAAATGGGATGGTTACCTTGGCCGTAGCACCGGGTGCCACCTGGGGGGGCTTGCCTTTGCGCGGCACCAGATGACCGGCCGCCTTGTCCAAATCGAGCAGAAAGATATTGATGCGATAACGTATCGGTTTAGCGGTCACATTTTTAAGCGCCACCGTATAAATCAGTGCGGGATCCAGGCCTTTTTTGCCCATGGCACAGTCAAAGCTCACAATCTCGGCTTCATCGGCCACTTCCCACTCTATTTTTTGGGTTTCACAGTTCACGGCTTTAACATTGGGCGGCGGCGCAGTTGCGCAGCCGGTCCAGACCAGCATCACCGATAGCAGCACCAATCCTATGGCCGCACGGCTCAATACTCTCCCATGCATATCACCCTCCTTGGTTGACGATTCACAGACAAACGGCATCATGCCGATATCTCACAGCGGTAGTCGCAAAACCATCTCTCCACCACAAGATAAGTTGAAACCCAACCCGGAAATCACTGGATAACAGCAGAAAGCGCAATCATCATCCTCAGCGGTCGCGTTCAACTTTCAATCTTGAATTTCAGAATGGTATTTTAAATAGTTACGGCTGGGGCAGATTTTTGTCAAGCGCTTTGCCGCAACCGTGACCGAACATCTTGTCCTTGACAACCCACCCGGGTCCCGTGCACAGTATGGGCATTTTCACCCATATGGTTAAAGGCACTGACCATGAACACCGGTACGGACAAGGTGATGTCTCTCAAAAAAGCCATTGGACGCTTTGTCCAAGACGGTGCCCACATCTCCATCGGCGGGTTCACGGTCAATCGCAATCCCATGGCCGCCGTTTATGAAATCATCCGCCAAAAAAAGCGGGGCCTTCACCTGTATGCCCATTCCAACGGCCAGGGTGCGGATGAATTGATCGGCGGGGGCTGCATTGAGCGTCTGGAGATCGCCTATGGCGGTAACGGTCGGTTTGCCCCCACATGCATCCGCTTTCGTAAAGCGGTGGAAAATGGAACCTTGGCGGTGGAAGACTACTCCAACTACCAGATGACGCTGCGGTTTATGGCGGGCGCCATGGGAGTGCCCTTTTTGCCGGTGCGATCGGGCATGGGCACGGATATCGTGGCCCGATGGGGATTTGATGCCGCCACCCGCCGGGCCGATCCCAAACTGCCCGACCACAAAGTGTGCATCATCGACAATCCCTTTGGGCAATGGTCCCGGGCATCACGGCTGGTGCTCGTTCCGGCCATCAATCCCGATGTCACCATCGTCCATGTTCAGCAAGCCGACCGGGCCGGCACCATCCGTATCGACGGCTTGACCTTTGCCGATGTGGAGCAGGCCAAGGCGGCCCGCCATGTCATCGTTACCTGTGAAGAACTGGTGGATGCGGATCGTCTCCGGCAGCGCCCCGAAACCAACCAGCTCCCCTTTTTCTGTGTGGATGCCGTGGTCGAAATTCCTTGGGGTGCCTATCCCACGGCATGCTGCCGTCACTATGACTACGATCCGGCCTACCTGAATAATTACCGTATCCAGGCCCAGGATGATCACGGTTATGAAGACTATCTGCAGAAGCAGATTTTTGACGTGAAGGATCATGCTGCATTCCTTGCACTGCAGGGCGAAGATCGTCTCAATAAAATCGTGGCGGACGAGCGAACGGGATACGCCGTGGGCCTTGACCGCCGGTAACGATGAAAGGAAGAAACGGTTGTCCGAATACACCCTGCGAGAAATGATGACCATCGCGGCAGCCCGTGAAATCCAGGACGGCGACATTGTTTTCTGCGGTACCGGCATTTCCATGCTGGCGGCCATGGCGGCCAAGCATATCAACGCCCCCAACGGTGTCATCTTCTTCGAAACCGGGGCCATCGATTCCCAATTGGAAGAAGTTCCCATGGCCGTGGCCGATCCTCGCGTCATGCTGGGCGCCGCCGTCAACGGCAGCCTGGCCGACGCCTTCGGCTTCATGCAGAACCGCCATACCGGAGAAAAGGTGGTGGGCATTTTGGGGGCGGCCCAAATCGACCCCTACGGCAATCTAAACTCCACGGTGATCGGTGAATACGCTAAACCGAAGGTGCGCTTCTCCGGCAGCGGCGGGGCCTGCGATGTGGGGTCGTTTGTCCACCGAACCATCATCTTCATGCAGCAGGAGAAGCGCAAATTCGTCCCCCGCCTGGATTACCTGACCACACCGGGCTGGCTGGACGGACCGGACGGTCGCCGCAAAGCCGGTCTGACCCCGTGGGGGCCGTCGGTTGTGGTGACCAATATGGCCCTCTTTCGGTTTCATGATACAACTGGAAAGATGTATCTGTCCGGATTGTTTCCGGGTATCACCATCCAACAGGTGTGCAATAACATGGGATTTGATGTCGAGACATCTCAGGCAAAGCCTGTATCTCCGCCTTCAACCGATGAATTACGTATCCTTCGGGAGCGATGCGACCCCCAGCAATTGATTTTGGGATAAAGGGCGATCTAGTGTTGTGTCGCGGAAATAACTTGTAAAATGGCTATGGCTGCATGATAGCCCATGGGTTGCCAGAGCCTTCAAATCCAAATGTCGAAACCCAAATGTAAAATGAATGTATCCTGCCGATTTTATTTATAATCGATCCCCATCCGCCATTTGACATTTGGATTTTGTCATTTGACAATTTAGTATAGATTAAATAGGTTGACTTTCAATTGCCGGATGAATAATCGATATACAGTTAACATGGAGCAGGTGAAACGATTTAATACAATATGAAACTTTCAACACGCAGCCGTTACGGCACCCGGATCGTGATAGAGTTGGCCCGCCGTTTTGGTGGAGCCCCGACGCAGGTGAGTGAAATCGCGCGCGTTCAACAAATTCCCGTTAAATACCTTGAACAATTGATCCGCACCTTAAAAAAAGCCGGCCTGATCACCAGCGTGCGTGGCTCCAAAGGGGGGCACCACCTCAACGAAAAACCTGAAAAGATTACCGTTGGCCAGATTGTCCGCCTTTTCGAGGGCCAAGCCGATCTGGTTGAATGTGTGAGCGCACCCAATAAATGCAATCGGGCAGACGAGTGCCGGGTGCGCGACGTTTGGATTGAGGCCACTGAAGCAATGTACCAGCAATTGGATAACGTTACCATTGCCGACCTCATCTGTGAACCGCCACCGCCCCCCACTAAATAACCTTTTCATGCACGCTCAGCCGATCTAATCAGCTGCCAATAAGCGTAAGGAGCTTCAACATTGCGGATATTGCTTGTGAATCCCTCCAGCGGCAACACTTTTCGATCCCTCGGTATTGTGCCACCGCCGCTTGGACTGCTTTATATCGCTGCGGCTGTTCGTCGGAGCGGTCACCAGGTGAAGATCTTTGATGGAATGGTGGAAAAACCTCCCATCGCGTTTTCCGGATGTGATGTGGTGGGCATCTATTGCGACACCACCCGATTTTCTCAGGTGATGGATCTGGCCCGCCGCGCCAAAAGCAACGGCTGCCGGGTGGTATTGGGAGGCCCTCACCCTTGCTTCGACGCGCCCACCATTATGGCCACCGGCTGGGTGGACGCCATTGTGCGCGGCGAAGGCGAACGCTCTTTTGTAAAACTCCTGGAATCATGGCAGTACAGCGATACTCCCGAGGCAATGGCTGGTGTCATAGTGCATACGCCGGACGGGATTGTGGACGGAGGCCCGGCCCGGCATATTCATGATCTGGACAATCTGCCCCTGCCGGCACGCGACCTGATCGACCTCCCCCTTTACGCCATGAACCAGTTGCAGGGACGCCCCTTTATGTCAATGCACACCAGCAGGGGCTGCCCGTTCCAATGCCGCTTTTGCGCATCGACCCAGATTGACGGCGCAACCTGGCGCGCCCGCAGCGCCGAAAGCGTGCTGGACGAACTGGAACATGTGGCCGTTGACCTGGGATACGGAGCGGTATCCTTCATGGACGACAACTTTACCGGATCCAAAAAGCGCATCCATGAGATCTGCGATGGGATTTTGTCCAGGGGATTGGATCTGAAATGGTGGTGTTTTTGCCGCGTGGATACCATCGTTCGCCATCCGGATATGATCGCCCACATGGCCCGGGCGGGTGCAGCGACCATCTTCATCGGTGTCGAATCCCCCAATGCCTGGGTGCTGGACGGCAACAACAAGGGAACCCGCTCTCATCAAGCCAGGGAGGCGGTACGCATCTTAAAGTCCTTGAACATTGAAATCTGCGCCAGCTACATCCTGGGCTTCCCCCAGGAGCGCCCCAAGGATATTCGCGCCACCATTCGATTCGCCCGGGAGCTGGACACCGACACGGCCCAGTTCACCATATTGACGCCCTACCCGGGAACGGTGCTCTGGGAAGAACTGGAAGAACGCCTGCTGTATCGGAGCGGCCATACCTTTGACGGCATGCACGCCGTATTTCGCCACCCCCACATCGGCACCACCCATGAAATGCAACTCTGGCACTTGTGGGCCTATCTTTCGTACTATTTGCGCAGCAGGAAATCGATTCAGGGGTTCTTCCGCTTTCTGCGAAACCGTAAGAAACGCCTTCAAACCGTAACAGCGGCCGTTGGCAACTGAAGTTCAAGGGGGCCCCAAGGCCCCCTCTAAAGATCGATGATCAGCGGAACCTATCGGCCGTCATCGGGGCCAAGGTAAACCATCTGATTTGCAAAAAGGAGTATGGCGGATTCTAATTCGTTATCCTGGCCGCTTCTGAAACCACGTAATCAGCCAGCAGGCGCCCCATATGATATGGTAGGTTCGTGTCGGACGAGCCAAAAGACCATGCCGCGCCCATGGCATTGGGAGCCCCGAAGAGTTCCTTCTGGGCGATGGATTGACCCTCTTGATCGGTAATTTCAACAAATATTTTCATGTGTGACCGCCCGGAAAATGCGCCCCCCCAAAACCGAGCTGCTTTGCTTACGATTCTCAGATCAATCAACCTTGCATCCACAAACAGAACCGGTGAATCACAGGATTTATCGGAGGCGTTCTCGACCGCCTTAAACAATCCTTTGCTGCTGAGGTATTGATATGCGCTGTTTTTGCACTGTGTCATGGCCATTGCCCCATTTTGGGCATAGGCATTGGTTGAAAATTCGCGCAGCACAACGCAGGTGTCCCTTAGCAATTCGGGATTCACAGGCTCCGCATTCTGTTCTACAGGCGTTCTTACAGCGCATGCTGACAACAACAGAGCAAATACAATCCAACCAGATCCAATACTAACCAAACGATTGCTTCCTTTAAACATTTATTTCTCCTTTTCTACACCATTTCATTGGAAAAAACATACCGGTTCGATCTTTATATTTGGAATATTCAGGAAATGTTTGGGCCAGTGCGCTTTCTTCAACCTTCGCCCGAACGACCTGCCCTA
>JASFER010000247.1:0-9540 GCA_050124755.1 Desulfobacteraceae bacterium | reverse complement strand
ATTTTTCAAAAAGCTTCTTACACTGGCGTCACCCATAGTGCTGTTCGGGATTTTTACTATAACCAAAACGCGGTTATCTTAAAAGATTAAGCGGGCGGGGTTTATCCCCCCGGTCGGGACAGAGCCCGACCCTACCCGGGAACCCTCAAAACGCCAGGGGTCGGAGTGATTAGCGTAGGGCCGGCCTCTGCGCCGGCCTGGCATAAAATCCGATACCTGCAACTTGAGCTTTATGGATAACCGGGAACCAAAAAAGGCAGTGCTTTTTGAGCGAATTTTTTTTCATCAACAAAAAGAATGGCCTAGATTATATGGATACCCTTTCTGGATTGGCTTTACCATGAGGCAATTCCTTGAAAATGGCCTCCGACAAATGATTCATTTTTAACATTAAGCTTTCCAGGTCATCTTGATAGGTTTCCTTAATCTTCAAGATCACATCCTGTATGGAGAAAAACGCATCCACGACGTCCGGATCGAAGTGCCTGCCGCGCTCTTCTAAAATGATCCGGTTGGCCTTTTCGATGGAAAAGGCCTCTTTGTACGGCCGTTTCGATGTCAAGGCATCAAAAACATCCGCCAGTGCGACGATGCGTCCGGCCAGCGGGATCCGGCGCCCTTTCAAACCATACGGATAGCCGCTGCCGTCCCATTTTTCATGATGGGTGCGTGCGATCATTTCACCCATGCGGACGAATCCGATATTGGATCCTTTCAAAATATCGGCCCCGATGGTGGTGTGTTTTTTCATTATTTTCCACTCCTCGGCGTCCAGTTTGCCGGGCTTGAGCAGGATCTTGTCGGGTATTCCGATTTTGCCGATATCGTGCATGGGGGCGGCATACAGAATGGTTTCCACCGTTTTGCTTTTCAGACCCATTTTTTGGGCGATAAGGGCCGAATAATGACTCATGCGCTTGATATGGGCACCGGTTTCGTTGTCCCGATACTCCGAGGCCGCGGTCAGTTTGAAAATGGTATCCAGCGATGCATCTCTGAGTTGTTCCAGGGCGTGGTTCAACTGTTTGGTTCTGAGGGCAACCTGTGTTTCAAGATTCTGCTGGTATGCTTTTATCCGGTCGTTCAATTGCTTGACTCTTAAATGGGCGCGCACCCTGGCAATGATTTCGGCATGGGCGGCGGTTTTCGAAATATAATCGTCTGCACCCATATCCAACGCCCTGACGTGGTTGTCGACGGTATCGAGGCCGGTGATCAAGATAACCGGTATGCTGTTTGTTGCGGGATTGCTTTTTATCCGGCCGGTAACTTCAAATCCGTCCATACCCGGCATTTTAATGTCCAAAAGGACCAAATCCGGTGTTTCTGAAAAAATCATATCCAAAGCAGTTTCCCCATCGGATGCCGACATTGTATCATAGCCCTTCCGATTTAAAACCTGGCACATCATATTTTGACCCAGCAGGTTGTCATCCACAATCAATATATTAGGCATAGCCTTCTCCTTTTTGCCTTTAAATTGCAGCTTAATCAATTAGCCGGTAGAGCGTTGATCTGTGCTCAATTTCAAGAATACTGTTGATAGGGCATGAGAATAGCAAGGCATCTAGAGCTTCAAGTCGGATAAATTACTTAATCTACCTTTCGATCAATAGCCATATAGCTTAAATAATAATTTCAGACGGAAAGGAAACTTAGATATCAAAGTGCAATCGTATTATGGTGCTGTTCAGCAAGAGGTCTGTTTTGGCCTTGAGCGCTGTGGCACTCTCAGTCAACTATTCCGGGTCTTTAAGCAAGGGCAGGACATGTTTAATATGCTTTGCGGCCATTCTCCAAATTTCTTCATTCGGTCTTACCTGATTCGTTTGATTTCAAGATCAGCCCTTGTGGGAGAATACTTTACAGATTTTCCCATACAGCCAATGAAATCGGCAATGACAACTGCTTATGGTGTTCATGGAATATTGCCTATTACAAATCTTCGTAAGCTCATAATAAGCACACCGGGAAGCAGATCATACCAATTCCTGCATCGTGCACACATGTAAAAAGAGTGATGCATTTGAATCTGTGCGGATGAACCCTTTTTTCGACAGATGTCGCAGCAACGGTTTTTAGACATTTGCATTGAATCAAACATTGCCTCATCATTAACAAAAAAGATGTTATGTTTCATTGCTTCTCCAAAGTTGGGGGTTGGCGTTGATAACAAACGCATCTTTCCGCTTTCTGTGAACCTATACTAACAGCATGACCGCAAAGGCAGAATCGGGTGGGCAGCCCCATCTGCCTGAGAACTTCTCTGGTCTGAGCAGAGGTGATGTATGTCCTTTCAAGCAGTATTTGGCCGATCAGCCGGTGCTCCATGCCGTGCAGATCCTCACTTAATTGGACCGTCGTTGCTTCATGAAGTTGAGTTGCCGTTATAAAGCCCATTTGTATGGCGGTAATGGCGAAACGTTTCTCAAGCTGATGGTATGACACTATCGCTCCTTTCTGAATTATTATTTTTCTATACACATTATAGGGAACCATCGCCCTGAAAGTGGCTCCCTCTTCATTGGGCTATGGGCCAGGATAAGCAGTTTACATGCCAATCTGGAATGGGAGCTAACAGGCTGATTATATAAACATATTAAAGTGTTGACGTGGGCGCGTCGATCAAACTGATTGTATCTTCAATGCTTTTGTTCTCAGAATGATAGTTTTGGCAGGAAACGGCACCATCTCGAGTACAAAGTTGAGCCGCTAAGAATCGCTTCTCCCTGAAGGGATATCAGACGTTCCACCACTATCCTGGCTCTTGATAACTTGGCCGATGAGTGAAAAGAATCCAGCCTGAACATAGAGTCACCCCTCATTATGAACCATAAACCAATGATTGCCAAAAATCGCGGTTTTCTTTTCAATAAGTACAAAACACCAATCAACAAGCCCGCCACGAAAGTTGCGTGGACTGCTTCCCACAGAGGAATAAGAAACCCTATGCTGTCAAACGGAAGAATAAAAACGATTAGATAATTTATCGTTACGCGGTTATCTTAAAAGATTAAGCGGGCGGGGTTTATCCCCACCGGTCGGGACAGAGCCCGACCCTACCCGGGAACCCTCAAAACGCCAGGGGTCGGAGTGATTAGCGTAGGGCCGGCCTCTGCGCCGGCCTGGCATAAAATCCGATACCTGCAACTTGAGCTTTATGGATAACCGGGTATCGTTATAGCGTAACAACCAATGGCCCACCATTTGATGTACTGATTTTCAGGAATCAATTTCTATAGATATAAAAATGTGGATGCTATGATCGCCATACTGAAAGCAGCAGACAGGGCTGCAGTTTCAATAGAGAAATTCATCACTCATCCTTATCCAGCACTTTTCGAACAGTTCTTGCCAGATCCGCTCTAACCATCGGTTTATAAACAAACGCTTTGATACCGATTTCCAAGGCAGTTTCTTCAGATATCCTTTGGCTGTACCCCGTGCACAGGATGATTGGGATATCATGTCGTATTTTCATCAACTCAGCCGCTAATTTGTCCCCGGTCAGATTCGGCATGGTCATATCGGTGATGACCAGGTCGAAGGTGTGGGGTTTCACTCGAAAAAGCTCAAGCGCCTCGATGCTGCTGGTGCGCGCGGTTACCGAATAGCCTAAACGCCCGAGCGCTTGGCTGCCCAATTTGATGAGGGGATATTCATCGTCCACAAATAAAATGTGTTCCGTACCTGACGGCAACTGTTCGGGCAGATAGGCGCTGTGGGCTGCACGCTTGCTGGTAACGGGCAGATAGATTGTAAATGTGGTCCCTTTTCCCAATCGGCTGTCAACGGTGATCTTGCCGCCATAGCTTTCAACCACGCCATGCGCTATGGCGAGTCCCATGCCGGTTCCCTCGCCGGGCTCTTTCGTCGTGAAATAAGGATCGAAAATCGATCCGATGATTTCGGGAGCGATCCCGACACCGGTGTCGGATACCTTGATTTCGACATAATCCCTCTGCTTCAGGCCAATTTTCTTTAATGAATCCTCCTTATCGATTACCACGTCCCTAAGGCTCACCCCCCAGTATACCACCTGTGTCTTCCATGACGTGGGCCGCGTTGGTGCATAGGTTCATCAAAACCTGATGGACCTGGGTCGCGTTGCCCATGATCAAGGCGTCGCTTTCGATGTCCTGGCGGATTTCTATGGTGGTGGGTGTGGCGGAACGGATGAACTTCAAAACTTCTTTTACAATCTTACTCGGTATAAGGGGGCTTCTTTTTTCATCTGATTGACGGGCAAAGGATAGAATCTGTTTCACCAGGTCCTTTGCCCGGGCCCCGGCCGAATAGACTTCCTGCAGACCTTGCTCGAGAGTCGTGCCTTTTGAAACCTCTTCAAGGGCCAGTTCGGTGAAGCCAAGGATGGATGCAAGGATATTGTTAAAGTCATGGGCGATGCCACCAGCCAGGTTTCCGATGGATTCCATTTTTCGGGCTTGCAGCAGTTGTGCCTGTGCAGTTTCTTTTTCTGAAACAGCCTGGAGGTAATCCGTAATGTCCCGTAAAATTGTCATCTTGGAAATGGTCCCATCCTGATTATGAATCGGCATATGCGTGATACGGAAATTTCTTTCGTCAAGGGGGCTTTTGATCGTCGTTTCAATTTTTTCACCTCGCGCTACTTTATCAAAAACACACAAATCGCACTTCGCGTCTAATCCGTGCAGCGCGTGATGACACTTCTCTCCGGTGGCGTCCCTTCCAGTCCGACGGACCATGGCGGGATTCATGTATTCGACGATAAAATCAGGTGAACAAATGTACAATGGGTCTGCGAAAGCCTCCATCATGGAACGGTATTTTGTTTCACTTTCGCGCAGGGCTTTTTCTGCCCGCTTTCGTTCGGTTATGTCCTGGGCCATGGTGAGCAGATAGTTTTCGCCGGATAATTCGATGATCTCCGCCGACATCAGTACTTCGATGATCTCGCCCGACTTTCGGCGGACTTGCACCTCGTCTCGCGCAACACCCCGCTCGCGCAACATTTTGACCATCTGATCGCGCTGTTTGGGAACAACCCAGAGATTGAGTTCAACAGCCGTATGCCCGACGGCCTCGGAGTGCGTATAGCCAGTCATGTCTCGCCAGGCTTTGTTGACGTCCATGAGCTGACTGTTGGCGAGTCGTGCCAAGGCAATAGCAGCAGGATTGGTGTTGAAAATGATCGAAAAGCGCTTTTCGCTCTCCCTTAGCTTTTCCTCCGCCATATGGTGGGAAGATTTAGCCTGTTCAAATTCCTCGAACGTTGACATGGGTGTCTCCTGTGATTCACTCAATGATCGGTTGATCCGATTAGTTGAAACGACTATGTAGTGCGGAGTTCACAATTTGAGCTGAAATGGAAGTCAACGAGATATATTCAAGATAGTGTCCAAAAAGAATGAGGGTAACACATTAAATATAATTGTTTTTTTACGATATCTAAAAATTCTCATAACCAGGGCTTGCAGTCAAGCCAATTGCCATTTAGGGGTTTTTCACACAAAACCGCGAAATTTTTCACAGCACCATTTAATCACTTGATACATTTAGTTTATCAAGCAAATATTGATTTCAGAATTTAACAGTGCCGTTTCTATAAACTCCTGAATATTTATGGTTTCCTGATTTTTCAATAAAATAGACATCAAGTTCGGTAACAGAAATGGGTATACAGCAACAATTTGAGCATCCTTTCTTACACCGGATGGCTGCAGGCCTTCACTTTGAGAGAAGGTTTTGTGGTCATTTCGTTCATATTGATCGACTTATTAATGGGATATGACCAAAACGGTAATATTCAAGGTATGTTCATTTTTTCTTTAGTCGGCACGGCATTTGCTGAGGTCCATGACTGTTAAAATATTTGAACCAACGATAACTTTTTAACTCAAAAATTAAGGGAGATTCAACAATGAGAAGAATACTGATTGCATTTTTTATTATGATCACAATTGGCACTATTGGAATTACGCAAGAATGTTTTGCCTCTGATTTGCACATTTATGCTCAAGGACCTGATGGATCATACTTTAAAGGATTTGACGTACATGTTTATCAGCGTGATCGTTATTATAGCTATGCAGGCCACGCGAGAGCAGGTACATATCTCAAATATGCAACAGTAAAGGGCCTGAAAAGCGACGTGGGGTATAACGTCATTGTTTGTATCGAGAAAGGCAGAGGTTATATAACCGGGGGGTATAACACGGTTATAAGAAATGGGTCTCGAACGATTACGATCCCCATAAGAGATCTTACGCCATATGGCCAGTGTGGACGTTAACATTTATTCATTCAGCCGCTTAATTGCTTTTTCTCACTGGCTTGCAAACCGTGTATTCCAACCAACAATCCAATAAAGAGAGACATCAACCTAAGGGCGATGTCTCTCCTTGCGATAAATAGCCGCATCTCAAATATCCCCCCTTTGCGGACGGCCTGCAAGTTCTAATATCCCTTTGGAGTTATTACAATTAACAATTAGCGGTTTAGGGCAAAAAAACGCCTAATATGACAAACATCTTGCCAAGTTTCCATCTGATAGGTTAAATATGATATTGATGTCTTAAACTTGCCCTGCGCCTACCTGCAATGGAGTTGAATCGTCTTGATCTTAGTCCATTAAGCAAAGATCTGGGCACATCGTTTTCTAAAAACCGCACAACTTTGGTTGCAACAAACCGAAACTTAAGAAATGCATGCGAAGCCAAAACGCGTTTGCGCTGTAATTTCACTTGTAATGGCCTGCTGGGCGGCAACCGGCTTCTGGTTTGACACCAATAGGGCCATCGCTTCAAAATGGTCCCATCAAAAGCTATCCATCGCCGCGATGCCTTTTTCCTTTACCGGCTACGCCATCTTCATCGCCCTTGAAAGGGGGGATTTTAAAGCCGTCGGTTTGGATGTCAAAATAAAACTTAATTATACCAACGGAATGGAAACAATGAAAGCCATCCTCCATGGCGAAGCCGATATCGCCCTTTCGTCAGAAACACCATTTATCAATACGATTTTAAATGGCGGCCAGATCGAAGCCATCGCCACCACCATCACCGCCCGGGGCCATCTGGGGGTGGTTGCCAGAAAAGATCGGGGCATTCAAATGCCCATGGATCTCAAAGGCAAAAATATCGGGGTCACGATGGGCAGCAATGGTGAGTATTTTTTAGATCTTGTTCTGTTGTTAAACAGTATTCCGGAAACTGCCGTCCACCGGGTTGACATCAAACCGCAAGATATGGCGGATACCCTGCTGGCCGGAGATGTGGATGCCGTGGCCACCTGGAATCCGCAAAAACACATGGTTTACAAAAAACTCGGCGATCGGGGGGTGCTGTTTACAGCCAAGGGGATTTACAAGCCTTTTTTCATCGCTGCGGCCACCAAAGCATTCATCCATCGCCATCCGCAAGTCATAGAGAAATTTATACGCGCACTTTACAATGCTTCTCAATTCATTATAGCCAATCCACGGTCTTCCAGGGCCATCGTATCCCGATATCTGAAAATCGACAGCCGCGTCCTGGAAGAACTCGGTGCGACCTATCTTTTTAATGTCACGCTGGAACAGTCCCTGGTTTTGGAGTTTGAAAATCAAACCCATTGGAGCATAAGAAGCAAGAAGACGGTTCCCAAACGGATGCCCAATTATTTAGACTTTATCTACATCGACGCACTGAAAAAAGTTGCACCCCAAAATATGACGATTATCAAGTGATCGTCGCAACAATATGGAATACGGTGATGCGTCATGCATAGGGGAAAAAGGGACCCGAAAGGCAAAAGCAATCTTCAATACTTGAAGCGCAAATGGTTATTGGCGGCTTTGATTGTCGTCATTCTTGTTTCAGCCTTGCTTGCATTTCAATATACAAGGTCAAAACCAAGTGTTGAAACCATCACCCTCGGCACTTCCGCATCCCTGACGTCAACATTGCTCATGATCGCAAAGGAAAAAAAACTTTTTGAAAAATTCAGCCTCAAGGTCGATCTTAAATACTTTTCGTCGGCTGGAAAGGGACTAAACGCTATGTTAAACGACCAGATTTCAGTATCGGCGGTGGCTGAAACCCCTATCATGTTCAGCGGACTCAAAAGGGATGATTTTCGCGTTTTCGCCACCATCCTTTCCAACAGCAATGACCCCAAGATCGTGGTAAGATCCGATGCCGTTCAAAACGGCCCCAAAAGCCTTACAGGCAAGAGAATCGGAACCACTAAAACAGGTCAGTCGGCTCACTTTTTCCTCTATCTTTTTTTATTGCGGCACGACATTCCAATGGACACCGTCACTGTTGTGCATGACCCCCCGTCTGCCATTGTAGAAATGTTGAGCAGTGGTGAGATCGATGCGGCTTCCCTTTTTGAGCCCTACGCCACATTTGCATCCGAACGTCTGAAAGAAAACGGACGGGTTTTGGCCGAACCGGGCCTCTATTCCAAAACGTTCAACCTGGTGGCGAAAACCAGTTTTCTCAATAACCACCGGGAGGCAGTTGAACGCTTATTGCGGGCGCTCATCGCTGCGGAAATATTTTGTATGGGACAACCGGATCAAGTTGAAAAGATCATATCTAAAAGGCTCGAGGTCGATGGGAAACTGATCAGGGACTATCTCAAACAATCAAACTTTGAAGTCTCTCTCTACCCATCGCTTGCCAGCACATTGAAGGAGGAAGCCCAGTGGGCTATGAGATATGGATATGCCTCCCGCGGCTCCATGCCTGATTACACGAAGTTTTTATTTGTTGATGCTTTAAAGGCCCTGAGACCGGAAAGTGTTCCATTTTAAAACTGAAGGACGAGAGGGATCAGGTGAAAATCAGAACCAAATTTTATTTCAGCACATCGTTCTTACTGATCATGATCGTGTTGATCGGTTCTGTTCAATTGCTTGTCGTCCAACGGCGCAATACCGTCTTTGCCAAGCAGCACATGGCCGATAAAATCGTTGACCACATCACAGGCTTGAACAGGCTGACCTTCGACTTTATCATGGACCCATCGGAGCGCGCTCACACTCAATGGACCAGTACCCACCGGCAATTAGCGCAGATTATTGCCGCAACATCATTCGACACGCCTTCCGAGCAACAGATGCTCAGGAAAATTCAGCGCAATCATGCCAATCTTCAGGTCATTTTTTCCATATTTGTTGAAAAACTGGGTGAATCGGCTTCAGATGACGAAACGCCGGCCAGAGAATTGCTTGATCGTCTCACAAAACAGCTCCTGATCAAATCCGAGGATATTGTCTCCGGCGCACACCAACTAAGCAATTTGATCAGAAACGATTTAAAAAAGATACACCAACAAAACAGTATCTTTATCTTTTCAACCGTGATCGTCATATCCATATTGATCATCCTCAACTCCATATTAATCGCAAAAAGCATAACAAGGCCCATCGATACCCTGACTGCCGGAGCCCGGCATTTCGGAAAAGGCGATTTGGAATACCGCATTGCCAATATAACCGGTGACGAAATCGGTGATCTTTCCCAGGCCTTCAACCAGATGGCCCGGAACCTGAACAGAATCACCGTATCC
>JASFER010000246.1:0-9615 GCA_050124755.1 Desulfobacteraceae bacterium | reverse complement strand
TTTCATTACTGCCTGTGTACCTTTTGCCTTTATTGAGCAGCAGCCGCCTGGATTTTTCAGGAAAATGGTGCTTCAGTGGTGCCAAAAGCTCAGACCCCTGCACGGCTATGCGGGTATTTATCTCTCTTTAAGTGCAGAGGCTGGCGCGGCAATGAGAGCTGAACCTTTGGTCTATCCGCTCGTAAAGCGGTTCCCAGGAATCGAAATTGGTTCGCCCACTATAATAAGGCAAAAATTCAAAAATGGCATCAAAGGCGTCAACTGGCTGACCGTGCTGTCCGACAAGTTCGTTTCAAAGCTGGGCGGTATTGATGTTCTAAAAAATGGTCTGGACGATACCTGCCCACTGCATACATATTATCCGGGCGGCGCAGTAATCCAGGCATGTCCCTATCCGCAGCTTGGCGATTTGGAGCAGGGTATTCGACTGAAGGACTACCAAAAAGTATACAAGCTGGTAAAACCAGTGTCTATGTCGTTTTAATCCGGCATCTTTTGTCGTGCGATGCGAACCTACCGAAGGCTTATCTTATATCCCGCTGTTACGGTCCATCCATTGCAGACATTCCCACCCTTGAAGAATTGAGATCACGATTTATACAGGCTCGTTTTTAGCCGTTTGACTATAATAATGATCATTGTGACTATTTATGATTATTATTGTGGTCAATTTATATACTTTTCTTGCTAATCTAACTAATGGCTATTATAATAGCCATTAACATTATTTATGACTATTATGTTAGCCATTACAGTTGGGTGTATAGTGCAATGAAAAAGAGAACATATTCAAAATACGCAAAAGAAGCGGCCTTATTGCTTGGTCAGCAAATCAAACTTGGACGTAAGCAACGCAAGTGGTCCGAGAAAAACCTTGCTGATAGAGCTGGTATTTCAAGAGCGACGCTACAAAAAATAGAAGCCGGTGAAATGAGCCCCTCAATTGGGCTTGTATTCGAAACGGCTGTCCTGGTTGGCGTGAACCTTTTTGAACAAGACAATCAGCGTCTTGAAACCCGTCTTGATCTGACGCAAAGTAAAATTGCTTTACTTCCAAAACGTATCCGGAACAAGAAAAAGGCAGTAGATGATGACTTCTAAACAAAAAAACGATGAAGCCTTTGTTTGGATATGGTTACCGGGAGAAACAGAGCCGATAGTTGCCGGAAAGCTGGAAGCTGATAATGGCCTTATCCATTTCAACTATGGTAAAAGCTATCTTGAGCGAATAGGCGATAAATCACTCGCGATTTCTATCTATGAGCCGGAATTGCCACTAAAATCCGGGGTGTTGCCTCTTTTACATGGCCTTGAAATGCCGGGCTGCATTCGTGATGCTGCGCCAGATGCGTGGGGACGGCGTGTTATAATAAACCGGCAACTGGGACTCAAAGGAAAGGATACAGATACAAGCGAGTTAGATGAGCTAACCTATCTCCTGGCGTCCGGCTCTGACCGCATTGGTGCACTTGATTTCCAGCACTCACCGACAGAATATGTTCCACGCTCAGCCAATAATGCGACCTTGGAAGAATTGTTGGAATCTGCGGATCGCGTTGAAAGGGGCGTGCCTTTAACGCCGGAGCTGGATCATGCTCTCTTCTATGGAAGTTCTATTGGTGGTGCGCGGCCAAAAGCTTTGATTGAAGATCAGGGTACGAAATACATCGCTAAATTCTCATCCAGTACTGACTTGTATAGCGTTGTTAAAGCCGAATACATCGCTATGAGATTAGCGGCTCT
The DNA here is from genome assembly GCA_050124755.1 of Desulfobacteraceae bacterium. Lineage (GTDB taxonomy): Bacteria > Desulfobacterota > Desulfobacteria > Desulfobacterales > Desulfosarcinaceae > JARRKU01. Next base: position 7,872 of record JASFER010000246.1, on the reverse strand, counting down.
TTCCGGGCTGAACGTTGCTCCGGTGAAATTGGTTAAAGCTGCAGGAAAGGACGTCTTGCTCATTGAACGTTTTGATCGAACTCGCCTAAGCGGAGGATGGGCACGTAAGTGCATGGTTTCTGCGCTGACCATGTTCGGCCTAAATGATATGACAGCCCGATATGCCGGTTATGAAGATTTTGCAGAAATTATACGACACCGTTTTATAGAACCCCAAAAAACGCTTAAGGAGCTGTATAGCAGGTTGGTATATAATATTTTGTGTGGAAATACAGATGACCATGCCCGCAATCATGCAGCCTTTTGGGATGGTAAAGAGCTTACCCTAACTCCGGCTTACGATATCTGTCCGCAAGGACGAACGGGTAACGAAGCATCTCAGGCCATGAAAATTTCGGGAGAAAACAATCTTAGTCAGCTTAAATCCTGCATCCAGGCGGCTCATCATTTCCTGCTGTCTAATGAAGATGCGTTGTCGATATCTGGACGTATTGAGAGTGTTATTCGTAAATATTGGGATTCAGTATGTGAAGAAGCTCAGCTTAGCGAGATAGACAAAAAGCGCCTATGGAAACGTCAATTCCTAAATCCATTCGCTTTTGAAGAATAACTTATGCAATAACTTCACAATGGACACTATCGGAGCGCAACGCAGAAAAACAAGCGTGCTAACGAAAAAAGCTCGAAAGGGATGCTGTCAATGACAACATTGCTTTCGAGCCGTCTCTTCAGTTGGTAGCGGGGGATGGATTCGAACCATCGACCTTCGGGTTATGAGCCCGACGAGCTACCAGACTGCTCCACCCCGCATCAAATGAAAGAGATCATATATCGGTTTCCCGATAGTCCGTCAAGGTGTTTTTAGAGGATTATTGAGCCAGTTCGTACAATTTGCGTTTTAATGCCTTGATGTCCGCTGGCTTGAATTTGCCATGCATGGGCTGAACGCGAATTTGCTTGCGGCGACCGGTCTGTCCGGTAATGATCTTGACGGCGGATTTGGGCAGGTCCAAGGCTTTGGCCAGTATCTGAATGCATTGTTTGTTCGCAGCACCACCCACGGGCGGGGCGGTAAGTTTGATTTTCAGTGCATTTTGGTGATCGCCGATGATGGCTGTCTTTGATGAGCGTGGTTGCACGTAGACGGAAAAAACCAGACCGTCTGAACTCTCCTTGACGTCCATCATGCTTGTTGGTTGAGCTGTTGGTTGATGAGCCGGCGCATAAATTGGGGGGGCCTGATAACGCGTCCCTCCGGATTGACAAAGGCGTGGCGGGTGTACCCCGTGGCGTGCAGGATTCGTTCATCATGGCTCAAGATGCGGTAGTCAATCTTAAGTCCTCCTTTGTATTGAGGATCCAACGATGCTTCTATGGCCAGCAGGTCATCGTATTTGGCCGGTACGGCATACTTGCACTGCACTTCAGCCACCGGCAGCAGCAGGCCTTTGGATTCGATTTGATGATATGGCAGGCCCCATGCCCGCAAAAGCTCGGTGCGGCCGATTTCAAACCAGCGCAAATAGTTGGCATAATACGCCACCCCCATATTGTCCGTATCTCCATAGATGACACGGTAAGGGGTCGTGTGGCTCAAAGTGCTTGTACCCATGGTTTTTGGTTCGTGTTTAGTGTTTGGTATAATTAAATGAGTGCGTTGATTAAGCGGCTGTTAACCGGTACTCATCTTTGCCGAATACCGAATACCGATCACCGACAACCGATCACCGAATACCGATCACCGATTTATCACTCTTAATAGCTCCCGCCGCAGCTCCTCATAACTATGGGTCACCGGAAATTGGGGGTACTCGGCCACCACATTTTCCGGAGGCCGGAACAGAATACCTTGCGCCGCGGTTTGAAGCATGGTGATGTCATTATAGGAGTCCCCCATGGCGATCACTTCATAGTTTAAAGTGTCCAGTGCCTCGACGACGTGACGTTTGCCGTCTTTCTGCCGCAGGTGATAGTCGGCGATGGCGCCCGCTTCATCGATGCTCAGAGAGTTGCACAGCAGCGTGGGCCACCCCAATTTGGCCATCAGCGGTTTGGCAAACTCAACATAGGTGTCGGATACGACGATGACCTGAATCTTAGGCCGCAGCCAGTTCAGAAAATCAAGTGCCCCTTCCAGGGGTTCCATGGTTTCGATAACGTCTGTGATATCTTTGAGTTTCAATTTATGACTGTCCAAAATGGACAATCGCTTGCGCATCAGGACATCGTAATCGGCGATGTCGCGTGTGGTGAGTCTGAGTTCCTCGATCCCGGTTTTTTGGGCGACATTGATCCAGATTTCCGGAACCAGTACACCCTCCAAATCAGTGCATAGTATTTGCATGGTATCGCTCTCTTTTTTACTTCGCTTTCCGGATCAGGCAGACGCCGTCAAGTCCTCTAATCTTCAATCTCCACCTGCTCGATGCGGATAAGCATTGGCTCCTTGCCCACCACATCCAATTGGGCAATCTCCTTTAGTGCTTTCTGCACATCTGCTTCCTTGGCATGGTGGGTCAGCATCACGATGGGAACGGTGCCGTTGGTCTTGCGTCCTTTCTGGTGGACCGATTTTATGCTGATGCTGTTGTCGCCCAATTTGCCGGCGATTTTGGACAGTACCCCGGGCTTATCCAACACATCGAAACGGAAATAGTAATGGGTCACGATGTCCGTGATGGGCATCACCGGGATGGCTTCTATGTGTTCCGGCTGATAAGCTGCCATGGGCACACGGCCGTTGGCTTTAAACGGCAGATTGCGAGCCAGATCCGCAATATCGCTTAAAACCGCACTGGCTGTCGGCATCATGCCCGCACCATATCCGGACAGAAAAAGCTCCCCTACGGCATGACCTGCCACCGTAATGGCATTCAGGGAACCCGAAACATTGGATAAAATATTGTCAAAGGGAATCATGGTCGGATGCACGCGTGCCTCAACAACGCCTTCCCGATGCTTTCCGATCGCCAGCAGTTTGATGCGATAGCCGAACTCGGCTGCAAATTGAATATCCATCGGCGTGATGGCGGAGATGCCTTCAATATAGATGTCATTAAAGTTGACCGGCATACCGTAAGCCATGGCCGTTAGAATGGCCAATTTATGCGCCGCATCGAAGCCGCCTATGTCCAACGTCGGATCGGCCTCGGCATAGCCGTTGGCCTGGGCTTCGGCCAGTGCCTTGTGAAAAGGTATGCCGGTTTCCGTGATCCGGGACAGGATGTAGTTGCACGTTCCGTTGAGAATGCCCACCATGGCATGAATTTCATTGGCCACAAGTGCTTCCCGGATGGTTTTTACAATGGGGATACACCCGCCGACACTGGCTTCAAAAGCCAGATCGACGTTGTGGGTGTCGGCCATTTGAAACAATTCGTTTCCGTGGGAGGCGAGCAAGGCCTTATTGGCGGTGACCACATGTTTTCCGTTTTGGATGGCTGCTTTAATGAGATCCTTGGCCAGGGTCTCACCACCGATCATTTCAACGACGATGTCGATATCCGGATCGTTTACAATTTTACGGGCGTCCTGGATGAAAACACCAGGGGAGAATGCGATGCCTCGATCAGTATCCATGTCCAGATCGGCCACGTGTTTGAGTATCAGGGGCATACCGATGCGCTGCTCGATCAATTGCTTTTGCTCAAGTAAAAGACGGGCGACACCGGTTCCCACCGTGCCGCAGCCGATCAATCCCAACCTCACGGATTTCATTTGATGCTCCTCGTTTTTCAATCAGCCAAGGCACTTTCATCATATAGGTCGCCGCCTAAAGTCAATAAAAAAGGCGTAGGCTTCCGATGCAAAGTGCCGGATAGATACCATTGATGAGCATTGATGGATGCTCATTTTGACTATAGCACTTTTCGAATGCCCCTTATGGCCTGGTTGATGCGCATATTGTTTTCGATTAATGCGAAGCGGACAAAATCATCACCGTACTCACCAAAGCCAAGTCCGGGAGACACGGCCACCTGGGCCTCTTTGATGAGGAGCTTTGAGAACTCCACTGATCCCATGCTGCTGTATTGGGAGGGGATTCTAGCCCAGACAAACATTGTTCCTTTTGGACTTTCCACCTCCCAGCCGGCTCGGTTCAGTCCTGTGATGAGGGTGTCACGCCGCGAGCGGTAGGTATCGCGGATATGTGCGACGCACTCTTGCGGACCGTTGAGTGCGATGATAGCGGCAATTTGGATAGGTTGAAAGATGCCGTAATCCAGATAGCTCTTGATGCGTTTCAACGCGAAGATGGTCTCCGGGTTACCCACGCAAAAACCAACGCGCCAGCCAGCCATGCTGTAGCTTTTGGACATGGAGAAAAATTCCACGCCCACCTCTTTGGCGCCCTTGGCTTGCAACATGCTGGGGGCCTCATAACCGTCATAATTCAGATCTGCATAGGCAAAGTCATGGATCACCAGCATCTTGTGTTCGCGAGCAAAATCGACAATTTTTTGAAAAAAATCAAGATCCACCACTTCAGTGGTGGGATTGTGGGGAAAACTGAGAATCATTAGCTTGGGCCGCGGCCATGATTGGCGCACCGCCTGTACCAGGTTGTCAAAAAAATCCTGACCGGGCCCCAACGGCACGCCGCGAACATCTCCGCCTGAAATGATGGCGGAATAGGGATGGATGGGATAGGTGGGATCAGGTGCCAGCACAACATCGCCGGGCCGGATGGTCACCAAAACCAGGTGGGACATACCCTCTTTGACGCCGATAGTGACAATGGCCTCGCTGTCCGGGTCAATGTCCACATCAAAGCGTCTTTTGTACCAATCGGAAATAGCCAAGCGCAGCTTCGTGATGCCCATGGAGGCTGAGTAACGATGGTTGTGCTCCTTGCGGGCGGCCTCAACGAGTTTTTCAACAATATGCTCCGGTGTGCCCAGATCCGGGTTGCCCATGCCCAGGTCGACAATATCTTGTCCGGTGCGGCGGGCTTCCATTTTGATTTTATTCACTTCGGCAAATACGTAGGGTGGCAGTCGATCTAATCGGGCAAATTGGGTCATAATGGGCCTCTGTCTCGCTGTTGTTATTGTTTTATGGGGAAATGACGTTGTGGTTACGTCCACAAAACGACGGCCTCGGTTTCGGCTCACCGGGATTATTGACCTATTGGATGTTTCTGCTGTCAGCTATTCCTGATATAGGCTAACCGTATAAAAGGATTTAAGAAAAGTCAAAAATTTTGTTTTGACTTTTATGGGGGGGCAGTTTATGGGTGAAATGTTTGGTGGCTTAAGCCGGGTGTTTCGCCCATGGTTCCAACCCAAGACGATAAGACACCGACGTGCTGTGGTTTTTTCGGCCATACCCGCTAAATCCAATCTGCACGCTTTATCGGTGGTCGTTGACGAAGCCCGAGTTGAATGATTTTTGCATCGGTCTGGACCGGTTTCTTGCACATTCCGATTTTTGCAGATATAAACAATGGCATCTGCTCTGGTATGTCATGGTTTTCGAATGCTTAGCTTAATGCGATCCTGTTGCCTGCTTCCCCCAAAAATCATTTAACCTTGGTTGAAGAAAAAATTAAGCAGGAGTTTACATGGACAAACCGTTGACATATGCCGATGCCGGTGTCGATATCGATAAAGCCGACCGATTGGTTCAATCCATCAAGCATATTGCGAAAAAAACCCGTGTCCCCGGCGTCATGGGTGAGATCGGAGGTTTTGGCGGGCTTTTTTCCCTTAACGTCGCCAATATGGATCAGCCCGTGCTGGTGAGTTCCACAGATGGTGTGGGCACCAAGCTGAAAATTGCTTTCATGATGGATAAACACGATACCGTGGGTATCGATCTGGTCGCCATGTGTGTGAACGATATTGCCGTCCAGGGTGCCAAGCCCCTATTCTTTCTTGATTATTTAGCCACCGGAAGGATTGAAAGCGATACCGTCAAAGATGTGGTTCAAGGTATCGGCCAAGGCTGCCAGGAGGCCAAGTGTGCTTTGATTGGAGGTGAAACAGCTGAAATGCCGGGTTTCTATCCGGATAATGAATACGATGTGGCCGGTTTTGCCGTGGGCATCGTTGATAATAGTAAAATTGTAGATGGTTCCGAGATTCGGGTGGGGCATCAGATCATCGGTGTCGCGTCCAGTGGTCTTCATAGTAACGGATTCTCCCTGGTTCGAAAAATCTGTTTCGATGTGCTCAAACTCAAGATTGACACACAAGTGCCGGAGCTTGGCCGCACCATCGGTGAAGAACTGCTGACCCCAACGCGGATCTATTCAGAACCGATTCAACACCTGATCAGAGGGCTTCCCATACGCGGTTTGGCGCATATCACCGGGGGTGGCATCAGCGACAACACGTTACGGATTATTCCCCAGGCCTGTGGCATTGTGTTTAAACGCAACAGCTGGGATGTACCGCCCATCTTTACTTACCTGCAACAAGCAGGTAATGTCGAAGAGCAAGAGATGATGCGGGTATTTAACAACGGCATAGGCCTGGTGGCCGTGGTTCCGGAAAAGTCGGTCCAGGACGTCCTGGCAAGATTGGCGGCCATGGATGAAAAAGCCTATGTTATTGGCGAAATCGTGGAACGCCATGCCAATGAAGATGAACGCATCCAGTGGGTTTGATAGGTGAATACCTGGCAAAATAGAATAACCTCCAGTGCGAATACTCGGTATTGAAACCTCATGTGACGAAACAGCTGCAGCTGTTGTGGAAGACGGACGACGGATTCTCTCTTCTGTGGTGGCATCGCAGGTGGACGTGCACCATATTTATGGTGGAGTAGTACCTGAACTTGCATCCCGCATGCACATTGAAGCCATTGCTCCGGTCGTGCACCAGGCCATTGAAGCGTCTAAATTGGATCAAACCGAAATTGAAGCTGTGGCCGCAACCCAGGGTCCGGGCCTGGTTGGTGCATTATTGGTCGGTTTTTCATTTGCCAAAGCCTATGCTTATGCCCTGAGCGTTCCGTTTTTAGGCGTAGATCATATAGAAGGACACTTATCGTCGGTGCTGCTGTCCGACACTCCCCCCCCCTTTCCCTATGTGGCTTTGTTAGCCTCAGGAGGCCATACAGCCATTTACTACATCAAAGCCGAAGGCCAATACGATTTGCTGGGTCAGACCCGCGACGACGCTGCCGGTGAGGCTTATGATAAAGTGGCCAAAATGATGGGGTTGGGGTATCCCGGCGGTGGTATCATTGATCAACTGGCCAAAAAGGGGGATTCAAAGCGTATCGCCTTTCCAAGGCCGTATTTGGACAAACAGAGATTTGATTTTTCGTTTAGTGGCATCAAAACGGCGGTTTACCGTCATATCCAATCCTATGGGACTCCATTGACACAAGACCATCAGGCCGATATTGCCGCCGGTTTCCAGGCGGCTGTAATCGATGTACTCGCTCACAAGATCGTGCATGCGGCCGAAATTAAACATTGCCGCCATGTTGCGATCACCGGTGGTGTGGCCGCCAACCAGGGCTTGAGAGAACGGATCGAGCTTGAAGCCCTGGCTCGAGGACTTGAACTATACATCCCCCCGATATCCTTATGCGGCGACAACGCCGGTATGATTGCCGGAGCTGCATATCACCACTTCTGTAGCGGGGCGCGTACGAAATTAGAGAAAGATGTTTACTCCCGCCACAGGCGCAAGACGCTGTCTTAAGGGTATCTTAACGGATCTATCGCCTAAAATAAGCTTCAGCGTTTCTTTTAGAGTCATATGTCATATTAAAACATAGTTTTAAGTTTAAAGTTGACGGCTTCGTAAAAAGTCCAAATGTAGCTCTGGTCGTCATTCCGGCGAAGGCCGGAATCCAGTATTATCAGGCAGTTCTGGACTCCGGCCTTCGCCGGAGTGACGTGCTGAGAGACTTTTT
>JASFER010000245.1:0-9632 GCA_050124755.1 Desulfobacteraceae bacterium | reverse complement strand
ATGCCTTATAAAGCGTTTTTCAGGGCTGCCATCCTAGCCGCTGCAAAGCGGCTCTATTTATCGGTCCGGTGTCGACCCCGGCGCTGATACCACGGTAAATGGCCCATGCTCGACTGGAAAACAAGATAAAGAACACCGTCAGGCGCTCAAGCAGGAGGACATAAAGGTGGTCAGATTCTTTAGAAGGAAAAAAGAGAAGATACAGAAGGGATCCGCGAACGCGAATCACCGTCGAGAGGCGCGCTCAAACGCTGAAGCAGGAAAAAATGAGCATACCCATGAAGCGGCTGCAGACGCGGCGACGACCGAGACCGCCCGAAGACTTTTGGTTGTTGGCAGAGAAAGCGTGTTTTCGGAAGAAATCATCGATTATGCGATAGAGATGGCCCAAAGGCTTTCTTATGAGATTATTGCGTTAAATACGGCGCCGCTGTCCTGCGATACGTTTAGATTATTCAGTTCCTCCAGGAGTCGGATTTGCCAAGATTTCAAGGAGATATCAAAAAAGAACATCATTGCATTTCAAGAGAGGGCCGCAAAGGAGGGCATCCCTTTTGTGCATGTCGTCAAATTCAGCGACTCCTACGAAGTTCTTAAAGAAATCAAGGTGGAAATCGGGGAGTTTGAGTTTGTTGTTTCTGAAATGGAGGAGGATCCGGAAGATGCCGCCGGAACCGGTAATGGCGAAAAGCCGAAGCGTGAAATCTCTGTTTATTCGATCATGTAATCCTCAAAATGACTTTTGACAATTGCGGACTTATGCCTTTACACGAAAAGGAGGGCTCTGTGGGCGCACAATTATACATGGGAATCGGGCTGATCATTTTCGCACTTTTCTTATGCTTTAAGTTCAGAAAGGAAAATAGAAGGAAATAACCGGCCCGGCAAGAATTTTATGGCAGCCGGGAAAAAGGAGGGCTTGAAGTGACAGCGGAGATGGTCTTGACCATGATCGTGCTGGTTTTCGTGATCGTGCTTTTCATTTCTGAGTGGGTTCGGGTAGATGTGGTCGGGATTATCATGATGGTTTTGCTCCCGCTGATCGGTCTCATTTCTCCCAAGGAAGCCTTTGTTGGTTTAAGCAGCAATGCCGTCTGTTCCATTATTGCCGTCATCATCATTGGCGCCGGCCTGGATAAAACCGGGGTGATGAACCAGGTGGCAGTGCCGATTATCAAGATTGCCGGTAAAAGCGAAAATAAAATCATTGCCCTGGTATCCGCGACAGTGGGGCTGATTTCCAGCATGATGCAAAATATCGGAGCAGCGGCCCTTTTTTTGCCCGCGACGCAGCGGATAAGCAAACGGCTGGGCATTCCGGTTTCCAGGATCCTGATGCCAATGGGGTTCTGTGCGATCATAGGCGGCACGATTACGCTCGTGGGCGCCAGTCCTACTATTTTGTTAAATGATTTAATGGTGCTGGGAGGGGAAAAGCTAAAACCTTTCGGATTGTTTACTCAGACGCCGATCGGCATATGTCTGCTTGTGGGCGCCATTGTCTATTTCCTGTTGCTGGGCAGGTTCGTTCTGCCGGCGGCCAGCGGCGAAGCGGATAAAGGCGTCACGGCTTCGTTGATGGAAGAATACCGGTGGCTGGAAAGTACGTATGAACTGCATATCCCCTCGGATTTTGACGGCCCCCGCACATTGCAGGAGTTGGGTATCAGACCCAAATTTCTGGTAACCGTTGTCGCCATTAATTCATCGAATCGGAATGATAAGAATTTTGTGCCCCGCAGCAGCGATGAAATCAATGCCAACGATGACATTGCCGTCGTCGGAAGAGATCTGAACATTCAAAAACTTGCCGATGAATATGGCTGGCAAATAAAGGACGGCCTCGATGTGTTTGCGGAGAGCCTGTCGCGGACCAATGCGGGAATGGCGGAAACGGTTGTCTCGCCGCGTTCGGAGTTGATCGGGAAAACCATGAGCGAAATAAAATTCAAGGAGCTTTACGGCGTCAACCCGGTATTGCTCTATAAAGAGCAGCGGCTGTATTCCGGCGGATTAACCCGTCTTCGTCTGCAAATGGGAGATACGCTTCTGCTTCAAGGGCCGTGGGAGCGTTTTCATATTTTAAATGACAGGCCCCAGCCACGTCCCCTGACGTTCACTACGCCGCTGGAGGGCGAAATCATGCGGCCGCAAAAAGCGGCTTTTGCGGTTACGTGGCTGGCGATTGCGCTGGTGCAAATTATTTTTTTCAAAATTCAGCTTTCGGTGGCGCTGATGTCCGGGGCGTTGGGGATGATTATTACCGGTGTGCTTTCCATAGATGAAGCCTATCAGGCGGTGGACTGGATGACTGTTTTTCTGCTGGCAGGCCTTATCCCACTGGGCATCGCCTTTGAAAAAACCGGCACAGCCTCATTCATCGCCCATCAGATGTTGGGCTTGCTTGGAAATCCATCCCCCATCGTGCTCCTTGCAGCGGTCGGCATCATGACCTCTTTTTTTACACTCGTTATTTCCAACGTGGGAGCGGCGGTGCTGCTTGTACCGCTTTGCATGAACATGGCGGTCATAGCCGGTGCGGATCCCCGCATGGCGGCGCTCGTGGTCGGCTTATCGGCCTCCAATACATTCGTTTTGCCGACCCATCAGGTAAATGCTCTCGTGATGAGACCCGGCGCATATCGCTCCATTGATTATGCCAAAGCCGGCATTATCATGACGGCTATTTTTTTGACAGTGGAACTGACGGTCCTGTATTTTTTTTACGGGATACAATGAGAGCTCGTCTTTAAAGGACGTTTGAAGCCAACCGGTAAAGGAGCGACAGGGAATGAAAAATATCAAGGTGTTGTTTGTCGATGACGAGGAAGAATTCGTGCAGCTGCTGGCCGAGCGGGCCAGGCTGCAAGAACTGGGATCGGAGATTGCGCTCGACGGCAGCGAAGCCCTGGCCAAGCTGGGAGAAAAATTGCCCGATGTCATGATTCTGGATTTTCAGTTGGCCGGCATCGATGGATTGACGGTTCTGGAACAAGTCAAAAAAGAGTATCCGGACGTTGAGGTGATCATGCTTACGGCCAGAGGGAATCCGGAAATAGAAAAAAAAGCCCGGGAGCGAGGGGCGTTTGACTACCTGGAAAAACCCGTTGATTTTAATAAATTAAAAAGAATAATTGAAAAGGCCTATCAACACAAACAAACACTTGGAAATGGAAAATAAACCGTTTTTTGATCGCCAGTCATATGCAAGTTGTTTTGTGCCAGCCCGGTAATGATGTAACCGTGGCGGCGAACGACGGAAAGGTGTTCATGAACATCGTCTATGATGGGGAGTGGCCCCCTTGCTCCGGTGATTGGATGCGCTTGAATCAGAGCCGGCGCAAAATAAAACACCACGGTCTCGCCTAAGAATAATGTCAAATGACGATGGAAAAATTACCCTGCCTTTTCTCACCAAATTTGTTCCAATATGAAACAATATACATAACACGCTGATATTAAATGATTTATATTTTAATGTCTTTTTTAAGAAGCGCCGGATGTTTCATATTGAAACTATTGAGCTGCCTTTAAAACCCTACAAATAGACAACAAATTGAAATTACACACTATTTAAAATTGGCACGCATATTGTAGGGATCCGTCCATGAGATTACGAACCAGGCATCAGAGAAGATGACATGAAAAAGATAAAGGAGGGTATAAACAAGGTATGGCACTAGTCATGATTTCAGGCTTGTACCAGGGGGGGCGGTATGAGTTGGCCCAGACCCTGGCCCGCAGAACGGGCTGGCCCGTTCTCAGCCGGGAAGAACTCCACGAGATGGCCAGAGAACAAGGCATCAGGGTCGGCCGGCTGGAAGTGTCGATGATTAAAAGACCTTCCCTGTCGGAAAAACTGGCCCGCGAAAAAAACCTTTTCCTGGCTTTTGTAACGGCCACGCTTTGCGAAAGAGCCCTTGAGGCCAACCTCATTTATTGCGGCCGGGCCGGCCACTTGCTGCTGCCGGGCGTCAACCACCGGCTGCGGGTGGGTTTGACGGCGCCGCTGGATATCCGCGTGCAAAGAACCGCCAAGGCGCTAAGCATGCAACCGGACCAGGCGGAATCCTACCTTGCTCAGCTGGACGATGATGTTCAAAAATGGATTCGGTACGTCCATCATACAGACGGCTATCATCCCAACCAATTGGATGTGTTTTTCAACCTGGAAAAGATGAGTGTGCCCCACGCAGCTGAAACACTGCAGAATCTTGCTCAATTGCCCGAATACCAGTCAACGGCGGTCAGCACCCGTTTGCTGAGAGACCTGCACCTGGCGGCCCAGGCGGAACTGCGTCTGATTCTGGACGAGCACACGGGCAACGCCGAACTCAAGGTTCACGCTGAAAACGGCGTGGTGACGGTCACCTATCCGCCGCATCAGGACGCGGTCAGCAAACATATTCCCCAGGTTTTGGCCGACCTGGCCGGATGCCGCGAAATTCAATGCACCATGGCTGAAACCAATATCCTGTGGATTCAAGAGCGGTTCAACCCGGAATCGGATAATTTCGGCCAGATTCTCCAGCTGGCCCAGCGCTGGGGCGCGGCCGTTGAGTTGATGCGGCTGATTTCTTCGGAGGAGATGTCGGAAGATGGACAAACCCCCGAGCAAGCTTTTGAACCGGCCTTTGGTCGTCGGGAAAGTCCAACGGTTTATGACGGCGGCGTAGAAGACGACGATCCGGTCTCCCCCGTGAACGATGGTGGCATGGGAGCAACCATGGAGGAATTGATCAACCGGGGCCGCGCCGGCGGAGGACGTGCCGTGTGCGGCGATTACAATAAAATCCTGGAACGGGTCCGGGGCGATGCCAAATACGCCCTGGTGGTGGTGGGCGACATGTTTCTGTCCAAGGGGCGTTCCATTCGCACCCGGCGCACCCGTGAACTGGCCATGAGTGTCCGCGAGAAGCTCAAAGCACCGGTGATCACCGCTGAGGAGTTGAAATCCCGTTTCCTGTTCGGCAAACGCCAGGCCCTGGCCCTTTCGGGTTTTGCGGTGCTTGTGGCGCTGCTCTATACCTTGATCTTCACGCACCAGGACAAGGTGCTGTCGTTTCTGAGCGGTCCCGGCCACGAGCAGATCAAGTGGCTGGCGCCCCTTATCGTGGTCCTTTTTATTCCGGTGATCGCCTATCTTTACGGAACCGTGACCGGACTGGCCCTGAAGCTCATCAATATCGATTAAACGGTTTGCTTGGGAGGCACCTATGCATACATTGATCAACTATATCGACATTAACATGGCCACCGCGCTGCAAGTCGTGCTGTTGGGTTTTATCGGCGGGATTCTCAGCGGGTTTATCGGCAGCGGCGGGGCTTTTTTCATGACCCCCGGCATGATGAATCTGGGTGTGGACGGCGTCATTGCCGTGGCCAGCAACATTACGCATAAATTCGGCAAAGCCATGGTAGGGTCGCGCAAACATGCCGCAGCCGGCAATGTGGATAAAAAACTGGCGGCTTACATGCTGATCACGGCGGTGATCGGCATCCAGATCGCGGTAGCCATCAACAGCTACCTGTTTGAAGGCGGCGGTGACGGCCATGGGGCGGGCGGCAGCGCCGGCGCCGACCTTTACATCAGCCTGGTTTTCGCCATCATCCTATCGGTGGTGGCCGTGTCCATGCTCAGGGATGTCCTTAAATCCAGGGGCAATGGAGAAGAAGGCGCCGGGCCTTCCATGAAGATTGCCGATTTCCTGTCCCGGTTGAACCTGCCGCCGGTGATTAAGTTCGATGTGGCCGATACCAAAGTCAGCCTATGGGTGCTGATGGCCGGCGGTATCAGCACCGGTTATCTGGCCGGAACCATCGGCGTGGGCGGATTTATCGGCGTGCCCGCCATGATTTATGTCTTCGGTGTGCCCACCGCCGTGGCGGCCGGTACGGAGCTTTTTCTGGCGCTTTTCATGGGCGCCTTCGGTGCCTTGAGCTACGCCTACCATGGTTTTGTTGATATTCGCCTGACCATGCTGCTATACTTGGGTTCACTGGTCGGCATCCACCTGGGCGTATACGGTGTCAAGGTGGTCAATGAAATGTACATCCGCATGGTCACCAGCCTGATCATTCTGCTGTGTGTCTTCAGCCGTGTCATTGCCATTCCGGTTTATCTCCGGCAGCTGGGCTTCATCAGCTTCGAAGCCGGCTATGACCGTTACTTCAATCTGGCCAGTAAATTCTTTCTTTTTGCCAGTGGTATTTCCGGCGCGGCGCTTATACTGATGAAAGTCGTGCAAGCCTATCGACAGCGCAGGAAATTACAGAAAACCTTGTTGGTGATGAAAAAACCTCCTGAAATGAAGACCGGGGAAATGCGGCAGACGGCCTGACGGGATGCTGCCGTGGCCATACGACATGAGAAACACACATCCAAGGAGAAAAAATGAACCGTGCCTACCAAATTTTAATTCTGGATGATGAACCCATTGTGGGTGAGCGTCTCAAGACGCTACTGAAAAAGGACGGCTATGAGGTGGAAAATTTCATCGAACCGAAGACCGCCTTACAGCGCCTGGAAGAGAAGCATTTTGATATCGTGATCAGTGATATCCGCATGCGCGACATAGACGGCATCCAGGTGATGAACGCGGTGCGGCAAAAATCGCAACGGATAAAGGTCATCCTGATCACCGGGTATGCCACCCTGGAACTGGCGCGGGAATCCTTGACCAAGGGCGCCTATGACTTCATTGCCAAGCCGTTCAAATCCAGCGAGATCAGAAGTACGATCCAAAAGGCGGTGGATGATTTGAACCAAAGTGAGCGGCAATCATAGTCAACGGCGGACATCTATTGGTTTTTATCAGATGATTTCATGCACCTGAAGTCAAACAGGCGAAAACTATTCACCCGGCGGGCTGCACAAGGAAAAGACGGCCTGCCCGGGCTGCAACGCGGAGCCCCGCAACGTCGTGGTAATCCCAAGGAGGACCCTGAGCATGCTGCGAGCCCTTGTTTCCGTCAATTCGGATATAGCATCCGTCATTGCGTTAAATTATGCCTGCCAGCTCTCCGGCGTTGTCCCAATGGGCATCCAACCCATCTGCGTCAAAGAGCCGGAATCCGGTGATGAGGCCCCTGGCACGGGCTGGGTGCGCCGCACCTGGGAGCAGGGCCTGATAAACCGGGAACGGGAGGCGGTGCACCGTCTCATCGAGGACGAAAAGGTTGTTTCCGGGGTGCTGGCCAAGCCGCAATTTCTTCTGGGCAACCGGGACGACCAAATCCTGGCGAACTTGCTGGGCGGCGCTTACGATCTTTTTGTTGAAGGTTGTGTGTCCTGCTATGAAAGATCGGAATTAAGCCAGCGGCTCAACTCCAAGCTGTACCGCCATTTGCCCTGCCCTGTCATCATCGCCCGCAACCTCATTCAACTCCGTAAAATTCTGGTCGTTCTCAATGATGAGGTCAACGTCGGCAAGCTCCTGCCAACGTTGATCAAACTTTTCAAGGGGGCAGATGTGCGCCTGGACCTGATGTACTGCAGGTTCCTGGAGCACAAATCACCGGCGGAGCCGATCGACACGGACCTGCCTTTATATCAAGAGGTTGACGAGATTCTCGAAGCCCGGGGGTGGACACCCGGCAACCGGCTTGCCTTGCAAGGATCTGTTCAAAGTCTGGCCCGACAAATCGAAGAATACAGCCTGGTGGCCACCAGCTCGTTCCTGCAACCCGGGCAGGACGGCAGCGCGCTGTTGGAGCTGCTGGGAGCCACGCCTGCTCCTATTCTGCTTTGCTGACAGTAGTTATTTATCATCCCAACTTGCGAGGTCACCATGAGAATTCTGGTAGCAGTGGATACAACCCCCCAAAGCGCTTACGTCGTCAATGAAGTCGCGCGTCTGGCCGGCTCGACCTGGGCCGATGTCACGCTGTTGGGCATCGAATCGGAAACACCCCAAAATCAACCTCCCCTGGCAGCATCTGACCGACCGGATGAACGGCATCCCCTGGTCAGCGCATTGCGCAGCCACCACGAGAACTTTCTATCCCGTTTCAAGGTCGGAGAATCCCCTTATCAGGAAACCATTTTCAGTCAAGAACTGGTGGAAGTTCAAAAGGGCATATGGGAAGATCTCAAAGTCTGTCGGAGCGCGCACAAACGACTGGTTTCACGTATCCGGCCGGGTAACCCGGCCCGCGCAATTTTGCTTGAAGCCCGCGAATTGCCCTGCGACTTGATTGTCGTGGGGACTTTGGCGGCACCTGATGGCGGCGAAATCAGCCGATCCGTCAAAAAAGTCATCCGCGAGACAGATGCTTCCGTGCTGATGGTGTCGGAAGCCAAACAACCCCGTCGCATCGTCGCCTGCCTGGATCATGACCAGGTCAGTCAGCCCTCCCTTGAAATGATCAACCAGATGGTGACGCTTTACCAGGCTGATCTTGAAATCGTGGGTTTGACCGGCAGCGATGGACTGGACAAAGAAGTCGACCGCAAAATGGGCCAGATTCTGAAATACTATGCGGCCAACGGCATTAACGCCCTGGTCCGCCTGGTGGCCCAAAGCTCGCTGGTGTCATTTGCCGCCCAGGCGGCCCGGGAAAATCTTGTGGCCCTGTGGATGGGACGGCAATCGTTGCTGCGCAGACTTATTCCTCCTAAAAGTGTGGATCGCTTGCTGGAAGCCGCCGACGCCTCGGTACTGATTCTCAGATAGCGAATCACAGGGTTTTGATCTTGCGGATGTCCCCGGACTTTCCAAGCAGAATCAGAATATCACTGTCCTTGATGACGAAGGATGCCGGCGGCACCAGGAGAAAGTTTTCCGGGACCAGTTCCTTGATGGCGATAATATGGACGCTGTATTTGGCCCTCAAGTTCAGCTCCTTTATGCTTTTGCCGATGAAGGCTTGCGGCGGTCCAACCTGGACCAGATCGTACTCATCCGAAAGGGGAATGAAATCCAGGATATTGGGTCGGGACAGCCCCCGGGAAACGCGCACGGCCATGTCACGCTCGGGGTGGATGATTTCGGTGGCCCCCACCCTTTTGAGGATCTTCTCATGGTCTTCGTCCAGTGCCTTGACGAGGATTTTTTTAATGCCGATCTCATACAGATGCAGACAGATGAGAATGCTGGTGCTGATTTTAGTGCCGGTGGAGACGATCACCCCGTCCATGTGCTCGAGTCCAAGGGCTTTGAGCGCCTCCTTGTCCGTGGCTTCGAGCACGACGGCTTCGGTGCAGAAAGCGTCGATGGCCTGCACCCGCCCTTTGTCGGCATCCACCGCCAGCACCTCGTTGCCGTCTTCATACAATGCCTTGGCAGCGTGAAAGCCAAAGTTGCCCAGCCCGATGACTGCGAATTTTTTCATGCCGATGCTCCTTCTATCCGATCATCATATTCTCTTCTGAATGCTCGATGCCGTTGACCGTACCGGTTCCCACGACGAGGTATGAAAAGGTCAGAACGCCTACCCGTCCAATGATCATCATTAGAATAATCCAACACTTATCCCAGAGACTCAGCTGCGGTGTGATGCCCATGGAGAGCCCCACGGTACCAAAGGCCGAAACGGTTTCAAACAAATAGGCCAAAAAAGAACCGCGGGGGTTGCTGGCCTCACCGCCACTCACGGAGTCGCCGGCAAGGATCAAAAACAGGACGATGCCG
>JASFER010000244.1:0-9640 GCA_050124755.1 Desulfobacteraceae bacterium | reverse complement strand
ATTTGGGGACACTGGCCAAAGCCAAGTATAAAAAGGGGTTTTTCACACAAAACCGCGAAATTTCTCTCGACCACCTCTCTGTATTTAGATCCATTCCGTACTTAAATTAGCTCTAAAAATATTTTGTAGGCTGAAATATGGGATTTTTTGTCCTTATTTGGGTTGTTAACAAGACGTCTATTGAATAATAATATTGTACATAAATGCTTTCAGTAAAAGTTTTGGCGATGACGTATTTAATCTATTTACGAAAACGTGACAACGGGTCAAGTCTGCTCTTGACTCATTTACGTCCTATAAGAGTCAAGAGCAGACATAACCCCATTTTACCATACCGCCAAATTAACTTATAGCCCACCTCGTTTTTTACAAGTTTAGGGCTTTCCATAAAATAGTTTTTATCATTCATGGAAAATCCGGGACCATGAATTATTCCGCATGAGAGAATAAAAGCAGATGCAACAACTGTGGCAATGATTTTCATTTCTATATGCCTAACTTAAGTTATTCATGGGAAAACTCGAAATGCACACGATTTTGGCCCAGTTCATAGCCATATTTCTCCTTAAAGGCCTTCTTGAAATCAGACCGGCTGAATCAGTTGTAACGGAACCCGTAAAGGTTGGCAAATTGCTGGTCCGGCAGCTGATAGAGCTTGCCGTCCGGGCCGGTGGTGAAGGATCGGCCCATGCCGTCTTCCACATCCGGCGTGGGCAAGGTGACGTCCTTGCCGTCGCCGGCCATCCGGTCGGTGGGGTTGACCACATGCCCATATAGCTATATCGCCGGCCATATATTTTCGTAATTAGGAATATATGGTATAAAAATAGAAAATTATCACCATTGAGATAGAAAAGTTTTCATTTATGAAAAATGCTTATTTTCAACCCGCTTGGCTGGTGAGGTTTTGATATCGCTTCTAAGATACAAAAAGCCTTGAACTGCTTCTCAAGTGAAAACCAAAAGGGGCGATGACCTTTATAGAGCGGTCTGTTACACGAGCCGTTTTCGAGTAAGGAGGGTTGAATGCAAACCCAAGTCCTCATCATCGGCGGTGGCGCCACAGGTACCGGCTTGGCCAGGGATCTGGCCCTTCGCGGCGTTACCGCTATCCTGGTTGAAAAACAGGACATCAATGCCGGCGCCTCCGGTGGTAATCACGGACTGCTTCACAGTGGTGCGCGCTATGTGGCCTCTGACCCGGCGTCCGCCTGCGAATGCAAGCTGGAAGGGCGGTTGCTCAAAAAAATGGCTCCCCACTGCATCGAAACCACCGGCGGGCTCTTTGTGGCCGTGGCCGGCGATGATGAACAGTATATTGCCGACTTTCCCCATATGTGCACCCGGGCGAACATCGATGCGCAACCGCTGGATCTTCAAACGGCCCGGGAAATGGAACCGGCGCTGTCCGATAAGCTTATCGCGGCTTACGCAGTGGAAGATGCCACCATCGATCCTTTCAAGCTCTCCCTGGACAACATTGCCCATGCCGAAATGCTGGGCACTCAATTGATGCGATTTACCCAGGTGACGGGGTTTCACATCCGTAAAAACACGATCCAAAAGGTGCAGTTGCGCAACCATGTCACCGGAGAGGATCTCTTCATTGAAGCCCGTGTGGTGGTCAATGCAACCGGTGCCTGGGCCGGCGAGATAGCTGCTTTGGCGGGGACCACCATACAAGTGGTCTATTCCAAAGGGAGTTTGCTGGTCACCCAGAATCGGATTTCCCGTCGGGTGATCAACCGGCTGCGTCCGGCCACCAACGGCGATATCCTGGTTCCCGGAGGCACCGTCTCCATTCTGGGGACCACCTCGGAACGCACCGCATCGCCGGATGCCATCTATCCCGCAATTCACGAGGTGGACCACATTATCGAACAGGGCGCGGCCATGATGCCGGTTTTGGGAAAAACCCGCTACATTCGGGCCTACTGCGGGGTACGGCCGTTGATCAGCCAGGGTGACGCGTGGGATGATCGTAACATCAGCCGCGGTTTTGCGCTCATCGATCACGCCAACGATCCCCGGCCCATCGACAACTTCATCACCATCAGCGGCGGCAAACTCACCACCTATCGTCTGATGGCCGAGAAAACAGCCGACCTGGTGTGCCGCCGTCTGGGGATTTCGGCGGCTTGCCGTACAAGCACCGAGCCGCTGCCGAACACTGTGGAAGCCCGCTGGACGGAGCCGGGACTGGCCCCCAACATGTGGTTGCGCAGGAACAATCCCGAAGACAGATTGCTGTGCGAGTGCGAGATGGTGCCCCAAAGCGTGGTGGATACCATCGTGACCTTGTTGCGCGAACACGGCAGCCGGCCCAACATGGAGGCCATCGGCCTTCGCAGCCGCATTGGCAAAGGCCCCTGCCAGGGGACCTTTTGCAGTTTGCGGGTGGCCTCCTATTTGTACGACCGTGAAGTGTTCAACCACGATCAAGGTCTAAGCGAGCTGAGTGCCTTTTTGCGCGAGCGCTGGCGCGGTCAGCATCCTTTGCTCTGGGATTTACCCCTGGCCCAGGCTGAACTGATGGAGGCCATGCATTGCGGACTGTTCGGTCTCGAACTTGAAGATGTCTGATATGAAAACCATCGAAACCCAGATCATGGTGATCGGTTCCGGAATGGCCGGGATGGCCGCCGCGCTGTTTGCCGCCCGCCGAAAGATCGACACCGTTCAGGTGGGTGTTACCGCAGAGATCAATTTTGCCAGCGGACTCCTGGATCTTCTCGGTGTGCACCCGGTGGCCAAGGGGATTTCTCTGGCCGATCCCTGGGACGGCATCGCACAATTGGTGCGCGATGAGCCCAATCATCCCTATGGCCTGATGCCCGTCGAACAGATCCAGACCGCCATGGCGCAATGCCTCGCCTTTTTCCAAGATGCCGGTCTTCCTTACCGGACCAATGGTCGCCGAAATACCAAAATCGTCACTCCGGCCGGTACCCTCAAAACCACCTATGCCGTTCCCCGAAGCATGTCAGCCGGTGCCCGGGCCCTATCGAACCGGACCCCCACCTTATTGGTGGGTTTTGAGAGGCTCAAGGGATTCAGTGCCCGGCAGATAGCGGAGACATTGGGGGCCAAGTGGCCCACCCTTCGATGGGCGCGCATCACATTTCCCGGTGCCAAAGGGGAATTGTATACCGAGCATGCCGCCAGAACCCTGGATGTTGAGGGCAACCGCAAGCCCCTGGCCGACGCCATTCGGCCCCATATCGGAACCTGTCGGGCCGTTGGATTGCCGGCGGTTCTGGGAATCTACCGCACCAATGACATTCTGGCCGATCTGGAAAAGCGATTGGGGGTGCCCGTGTTTGAAATGCCCACCATGGTGCCGGCTGTTACCGGCCTGCGCTTGCGCGAAATTTTTGAGCAGCGCTTGCCCCAAATGGGTGTGCGGACGTTCTACCAGCAAAGGGTGCTGGAAGCCGAAGTGTTATCCGACGGCAGTTTCCAGTTCCTGGTGGGCTTTGAGGTGCCGGAAATGCGTGTCCATGCCCAAAAGACGATCATGGCCAGCGGACGCTTTTTCGGAAAAGGTCTGCGGGCGGATCGGTCCTGCATCCGTGAAACCATTTTTGATCTTCCGGTTGATCAACCGGCTGAGCGAACGTTGTGGCACCGCAAAGACTTGCTGCACTCCCACGGGCATCCCATCAACCGGGCCGGGCTCACCGTTGATTCCCTGTTTCGGCCGACGGACGCCCATGGTAACGTCATCCATGAGCGTTTACATGCAGCCGGATCGATTCTGGCCCATCAGGACTGGATTCGGCAAAAGTGCGGCAGCGGGCTCTCCATCGTTACCGCTTACGGTGCGGTGGCTGGTGCGGCTTCCTAAAGTGGATGTCTTTCGGGCTCCGGAGATATAAGAAATATCAACTCCGTGAATAAAAGGAGAAGGCGATGCCTCATTACATTGGTGCTTTGGATTCGGGGACCACCAGCAATCGCTTTATCATCTTCGACCGCCAGGGCCACATTGTGGGAATGGATCAGAAGGAGCATGAACAGATCTTTCCGCGTCCCGGATGGGTGGAGCATAATCCCATGGAGATATGGAAAAACGCTGTTTCCGTAATGAAAAACGCCTTGAAAAAGAGCGGTGTGGACGGCGCTGACATCCAGGCGGTGGGCATCACCAATCAGCGTGAAACCGCCATTGTATGGGACCGCAAGACCGGGCGGCCGCTCTACAACGCCATCGTTTGGCAGTGCACCCGCACAAATGAGATCTGCCATCAGTTGATCGAAGAAGGGGGGCAGGACCGGTTCCGCCAGTCCACCGGATTGCCTGTGGCCACCTACTTTTCAGGTCCCAAGGTCAAATGGATCCTCGACAATGTGCCGGCCGCCAAAAGGATTGCTGATGACGGCAATGCCTATTTCGGCACTGTGGAGAGCTGGCTGGTGTGGTGGCTCACCGGCGGCCCGGATGGCGGCGCCCATATCACGGACGTCACCAATGCCAGCCGGACGCTGCTGATGAATCTCGAAACCCTGGATTGGGATGAAGAGATCCTGCAAATCATGGGCATACCGCGCAGCATGCTGCCGCGCATCGTGCCGTCGGTGGATCCGGAACTGTGGGGCCATACATCACCCTCGGCTCCGCTGGGAGCGCGGGTGCCGGTCTGCGGCGCTTTAGGGGACCAGCAGGCTGCGCTGGTGGGACAGGCGTGCTTTGATGTGGGCGAGGCGAAGAATACTTACGGTACGGGATGCTTTCTACTGCTCAACACCGGCACCGAAGCCGTGCCTTCCACACATGGTCTGATTACCACCGTGGCCTACCGGATCGGCAGCGAGGCGCCGGTTTACTGCCTGGAAGGGTCCATCGCCATCGCCGGCGCCCTGGTTCAGTGGTTTCGCGACAATCTGGGCATCATCGACAGTGCTCCCGAAATCGAGGCTTTGGCGCGCAGCGTGGATAACAATGGCGGCGCTTATATCGTACCGGCGTTTTCCGGATTGTTTGCGCCGTATTGGCGCTCCGATGCCCGCGGAGCCATGGTGGGGCTGACCCGCTTTGTCAACAAAGGCCATCTGGCGCGGGCTGTGTTGGAAGCCAACGCCTACCAGGCCCTGGATATCGTGGAGGCCATGAATAAAGACTCCGGGGTGACCCTCAAACGGCTCAAAGTAGACGGCGGTATGGTGGCCAATGAACTGCTGATGCAGTTCCAGGCCGACGTTCTCAACGTTCCGGTGATTCGACCCAAGGTGACCGAAACCACGGCATTGGGAGCGGCCTACGCCGCCGGTCTGGCCATTGGATTCTGGTCCGGTTTGGACGAGTTAAGCAGCAATTGGGCAAAAGACAAGGTCTGGCAGCCCGATATGGACGATGCCGTAAGGGCAAAAGGTGTTAAAGGCTGGCACAAAGCCGTGCAGCGCACATTTGATTGGGTCGATTGATGTTTGGATTCACCTCTTCACCGATCAGTTTCATGTCGTAAAAGAGACCCGTATCGCAGGCATGATAGATTTGATTGAATTGGTGTTGTTACTGTATTGATTTTGTCCGGAATCGGACAATAATTAATGTTCTAAGCAGGTTATAATGCAATTGAATCTTACCGTGGCCCCGCCACAGAGGACCTTTTGAACCTGCAGAAAATCTTGAGGGTAGGGTAAAGCGGTTCTCATCTGATGGCGTTGCAGGTTAACATTCCTTATGGTGATTTTTGCGCCGGCTTCGTTCCCGGCGGCATATCCATCCCACTGTACTGACATAGGTAAATCCTTCACAGGGATTTTTGCGTCTGTCGTTGCAGCGCCGGTCCGGCGGTACCATGTCTTGATGGAATCGGTTTCGGGATTCTTTGCTCAGTTCTTTTTCATCCATGATGCACCTCGAAAAAAAAGCTTACTCCCGATTTTCCGGTTTGGATCGGGTTCGGATTGTCTCAAAATGCATGTCGCATGAGTCCTCGAAATTCAAGGAAACATTACTGGCAGAGCATTGGGTGGGAGCAAATTATCAAATAAAAAACAATATAATATGCCACAGGCCGGGCGGCAAGATAAAAATATTAATTAGGAAACTATTATTGAGCGCAGTGCCTGATTATTGATTCACTAAATCAATCTTTATCCGTTTTCTTTTTATCTGTCGGAGTGTTGAAAGTATCGAAGAAGCTTTGGAAAGGATTGATGTTGACAAAGCTTTTTTGGGCGGCATCCGACATGTTCAAGCCCATTTCGATCCATTGCTGAAACTGGCCGTCCATAGCCTGCTTGTGGGTGATGAAATTTTGAAAGATTTGGTGAAAATATTTTTCAAAAAACTCACCCAATAAATTATCGCCATAACGAATGATCATGTGGAGCATCGGCACCGGGAGCAGAGCATTTTTGTTTTTGGCTTCTTCCAGAACGATTTGTGTCAGTATAAATGCGGTTACATCCTCCTTTGTTTTAGCATCAAATATGCTGACCTTCCGGCCGCTGCGGATGTAATCGGCTACCTGGCTCAACGTGACATAGGCGCTTTTTTCCGTGTCGTAGAGCCGACGGTTGGCGTATTTTTTTAATACTACCGGATCGGGCATGGGGTTCTCCTTACCAGCGTTCATTTCACCAGCGCCTCCCGAGCCGTCGGAGCAGCGCTGTGGTTGTGTAATGCAGCATTGTTTTAATCATACCCTTTAATGGTACTTAAGTAAAGATATTAATGTTTTATATTGAATTGTGTGGTGGCGCAAATTGTTTTTTTTCAAAAAATGGTGCAATGCACAAAAAAAACATTGACACTTGGCGTGAATGCTATATATTAGCAGCCATACAAGCCAAAAAAACATTGGTGCAATGCAATATTAACAATTTTTTAAGGGAGGTATCTAAGAATGGAGTACACCGAAATCACGAAACAAGTTATTGATTTTCAAAAGATGTCTTTTTCAAACTGGTACAATACAGTGGCCATGGTTCAAGACCAAACCACATCGGCGATGGATATGGTACTGGACCAAAGCACCTGGGTACCTGAAGAAGGACGCAAAGCGGTTCAGAGCTGGTTGGATGCATGCCAGCAAGAGCGCAATCGCTTTAAAGCCTATGTGGACGAAGGTTTTACCAGCATGGAAAAATATCTGGCCAAAGGCGGCAAAGCAGCTTCGGCCAAAACCAAAACTTCGTAACAATTGATACAAAGGGAACCGTCATGATGGATCAGAAACAAATTCTCAAACAAATGATCGAGTTCAACCAAGCGACATTTAACAACACTTTTCAAGCAATGGTATTGCTCCAGGACCAGTTCGAACGGATCGCCCAAACGGCCATTGAGCAAGCCAACTGGCTGCCCGCTGAAGGTCGTAAAGCCATTGAAAACTGGGTAGAAGCGTACAAAACCGGCCGTGACAACTACAAGAGCTATGTCGACGACAGCTATAAGAAAGTAGAAAAATATTTCGCTGCCTAACTTGAAAAGCGGAAAATTGATTTTACCATGACGTGGGGGGCGGAGAACCGGTACAACTTAGGAACTCCGCCGCACGTTAATTCTCCAAGTGGACACATTGGGTGTATCTTGGAGGTGAAAAAGGTTTTCGATCAATGGCTCAATCCGATTTTACAGACCCTTGGACAAAAGCTGCTGCCGCAGCAGAAATGATGAATACATTCCACACTGGTGTGGCAACGCTGACCAAATATACCAACGCCTTCTTCATACCATTTCTCATCTCAATCAACTATTTCAGTCGCGAAGAACTCCAGCGGATCTGGACGCGCAGCCCCGTGGACAATATGCTGGCCTATATGAAGCTTGGGCAGATGAATATGGACTTGATGGCCCGAGCATTGAGCGGTGGTTACCAAGCCACAGGGCAATTTATTCAAAATGAGCTTCAAGATGTATTGCCGGCGCTGTCGACCGGAGATACCGAAGCTTGTGTGAAATTTGTTAAAAGGATGGATAAGCTGGTCAGGGGTGTGGCGTATACCTATCCGGCGGCCATCGACGGCATCGAATCTGAATTTGGTTTTCATTTTGAACGCCAGCCGCTGGAAACCAAGGTGGATGAGACCGGACGTTTTGAGCTCTATCAGGTTCTACCCAGCGATCCTGGAAAAACAGTCCGTCCAAACGGCAAACCCTTGCTGATTGTTCCTCCCTTTGTGTTGGGGGCCAACATTCTCTCATTTCTTCCGGGGGAGAAGCGCAGCTACGCCCACGCCTTCGCCAACCAGGGGATACCGACCTACGTGCGGGTGCTGAAAGATATACAGGCGTCGGAGGATGTACAGGTAATGACCCCGGAAGATGACGCCAAGGACACGCGCCGTTTCTGTGAGATCCTGAAAAAGCGCCACCAGGCGCCGGTCACCCTCAATGGTTATTGTCAGGGCGGATATGCGGCGTTATGCAATATTCTCAGCGGTGAACTCGATGAGCTGGTTGATGCCTTCATTACCTGCGTGGCACCAATGGATGGCACCCGCAGCATCGGACTGGCGAAATTCTTACAGGATTTACCATCGGTTTTTAATGATTTGTCCTATGGAACCAAAGTGCTGCCCAACGGCAATCGGGTCGCTGACGGCACCCTTATGGGATGGATCTATAAATTAAAAAGCATTGAGATGGAAACTCCCCTCCTGGCCATGTGGCGCGATATGATGCTTGTGGCCCACACCAACGGCAATCCCGACGCTATCAGCAAAACGGCTGCAGCACTCAACCATTGGCTGCTGTATGAACGCAATGATCTTCCCATGGAAATTACCCGGATGAGTTTTGCAGCCTACAACATGCCGATTGCTGGCGACGGTACTTTGCCGGTCAAAATGTTCGGGCGCAAGCTTAATCTCAAGCGGATGGCAGAAAAGCAGATCAAATGGCTGATTTGCTATGGGTTGCAGGACGATTTAGTGGAACCGCAAACGGCTTTGGCACCCTTGGATTATTTCAACGCAGAAGTGACCGCTTTTCCCAAAGGACATGTGGCCATCGCCACCTCGTGGAGCCACCCGGAATCGGCCTATGCGCTGCATCAACGGTATGAAAAGGAGCAGACTGTCGGGCCGGTTCGCTTTCAACTTGATTTGCAGGAAGCAATGGGAAAGCTGGCAAAAACAAGGGGTTCAAAGGTAACTGCAAAAAAGACCGGCAAAGGCAAAGCGGCAACCAAAGCTGAAGGGCCCGCTAAAACCAAATCATCAAATGCAGCCGGAGCACCCAGAAAAACCAAAGGGGCTCCCAAGGCGAAAAAGACGTTGAAAGCGAAGACGGCGAAGAAGTAATTTCCACGGCCGTGCCCGTAGAGGAGGGGAGCAATAATGAACGGAGAATTAATGCAGTTATGGGGACGCTGGATTAACAATGCGCTGGCCGGACAGAGCCAAATGGATATGCTGAGCCAATGGTGGCTGAGAAGTATGGAGAGCATGACATCGCTGAACAAGCAATATCTTCTGCCGTGGAATTTGCAGGGAATCCCACAAAAACAAACAGAACTCAGCGACGGTTGGAAAATCGCCTGGGAGCCCCTATTTCAGATGCAGCGGCTTTCCATGCAATGGATGGGCATGGTGCCGAAAAAGAAATACGATGCGCTGACAGAGCGTGTTGAAGAGTTGGAGCATCAGGTGCAAGAGCAGGCCGGCACCATTGACCGATTGCGGGGTG
>JASFER010000243.1:0-9677 GCA_050124755.1 Desulfobacteraceae bacterium | reverse complement strand
AGCGAATCTGCGCCATTTTCTCACATATGGGCAGATTTTGTTTGGCCCAGTTCGGCTGGGCTGATTCTTATGAAAAAGTGGCCGCATGACTTTTTACGAGGCCATCAAGTTTTAAGTGAAGGTATTCTGCCGGTTTTATGTTTATTGATTTTTTCTACACTTTAAAAGACAGGGGCGTGCCGGTTACGCCCACCGCCTTTCTGACGTTGCATCGGGCGCTCTCCAAGGGATTGATCCGATCCCTGGACGACTTCTACACCGCTTCGCGGTCCATTCTGGTTAAGAGCGAACGCTACTTTGATCTGTATGATCAGGTCTTTGCCCACCATTTTGAAGGTGCGGAGCTGAGCGATGACCTGGGATTGGAAATCGATGAAATGGCGCGGGCCATGCTGGAGCAGTGGCTGCAGGACCCCCGGACCATGGCCCATGCCCTTGGTGTGGATGAGGCGGATCTTCAGAAGCTCACTCCCGAAGAGTTGATCGATTATTTCAAGGAAAGGCTCAAAGATCAGGACGGACGTCACGACGGCGGCAGCCGTTGGATCGGCACCGGCGGAACGTCGCCGGTGGGGCACTCCGGTTTTCACCCCGGCGGCATGCGGGTCGGGGGGATGTCGCGCAACAAGTCGGCGGTTAAAGTGGCCATGGAGCGGCGCTACAAGGATTACTCCATGACGGGCCCGCTGACCCGTTCCATGATGGGCGAGGCCTTGAAGCGGCTGCGCCACCTGCGGCCGGCCGGTCCCAAGGATCAGGTCAACGTGGATGAGACCATCTACCAAACCATGAAAAACGCCGGGGAGATCGAGATCGTCTTTGAAAGCAGCCTCAAGGACCGGCTCAAGGTGATGCTGGCCATCGACAATGGCGGCTGGTCCATGGATCCCTACATCCCTGTGGTGCAGACCCTGTTCGACTATGCCCGGGCACAGTTCAAGGAGCTGAAAACCTATTTTTTCCACAACACCATCTACGAGACATTGTGGGCGGACCCGGCCCGCTATCGCAAACCGCTGCACATCGATGAGCTGGCGCGCCGGGATCCCGAAACCCGCCTCATCCTGGTGGGCGATGCCAGCATGGCGCCTTACGAACTCATGGCCCAGGACGGCTCCATCCACATTGCCGTGCGCTCGGGCCGGCCGAGCATCGAGTGCCTCAAGTTCCTTGCGGATACCTTCAAGCATTGTGTCTGGCTCAACCCCACACCCCGCTACCAGTGGAACTACACCCGCACCATCGGCTTGATCGGCCGGATTTTTCCCATGTTCGAACTCTCCATCGATGGGCTGGAAAAGGCCATCGCGTACTTGATGCGCAAATAGGTCCTCCCTTTTTCAAAACGACGCAGACAAAAAATAGCGGCACCCGCGCCTCAGGCGCGGGTGCCGCCCATGTTCAGATCAAGGGTTAGGGTTACTTTGGCAGCTAATCCTATTTCTTCAACAGCTTTTTGCGCGAGGCGCCGGCAAGTCCCACAAGGCTTATACCCAGCACCAGCATGTTGGCCGGCTCGGGCACCGGGGCGGTGCCTCTGCCATAGACAGAAAGATGTGACAAGTCCTTATCTATGTCATTGGCGTATTCCGGATAAGTCCAATCGCCGCTGGAGGAACCGTATTCCAGGAGATAGGCCGACCAAAAATTGGTGTAGCCTCCCACTTCCTGGCTGACGAAGATTCCTCCGTCCTTTAGTACGATGACAATTTCTTCATAACGATCCCAAACATTCGAATCGAAGCTGTATGACCCTGAATGCCAGGAGCCGTCCGGTGATACGGAGAGGCCGATATCATCGCCCTCAATAACTGGCTCATCGCCGGCATCGGGAACTTCAAATCGGGATATCAATTCCCAGTCGTTAGAATCAAAATAATTATAGTTATTTAAAAGCGCCTCACTGTCATTGGATTCATTTGGGACGCCGTCCAGGCAAGCAGCTGCATTGCTAATGTCACCCGTCTGGCAAACCGGAACGGCATATGCAGGCGCAACGCCTATGGCGAATATTACCAATAAATATAAAATCAACTTTTTCATCAACTCAACCTCCTTCATATCTACAGCATCAACACTACATAATCATTATCCGGTCTCCGAATCCTTCTAATTAAATGCAAGCACCATACCAAATGGGCATCGTTTCTTGTTTGTCTAAAATATCAAATGGTAAGAGCGTTTGTTGGAACGCCCTATCGCCATATTGGGTAATGTTTTACATAGGTGGGTGTGGTATTCATTACATAGTGGGGTGTAAAGGTAACAGGTGGATAGGAAAAAAAACGGGAACAATCATTCGGAATCCTTGTTATGAACCTTGTTTCATAATCAGGGTGATTACCGAAGAAGGATATGGTATATAGAATCGCCTCACAAACCGTGCATTGATCAATCATATCATCCGGACAAGCACAAATAGCGTACTTGTCTGAATTATGGCTGGAGAAAATGGTGATACCGTTCCGGTGCAGAGCATTCATGCGTCCTCCGCTTCCATTATTCCGACATCCGTCAGAACGGGACTTTATGGTATACGACGGTACGGCACCATGCTGTCGGACAGTCATGGGACGGCGCGTGTAACCAAAGCGCCGCCCATGGTTCCTTATTGCCAAATCGGCCGATACAAACGCACGCTGAGGTGACCATTGCGGCTCGGCGTTCAGAGAGAGTCGTCGCCACAGCCCGGATTCAATTGGCTGTAAAGGTTCCAAACGGGCAAAGCGTCGTAAAAAAAACCACAGGAGTAAGCAGATGAAGGTGCATCGCAAGTTTTGGACGTTGATTTGTATTGTGGGATTTACCCTCCCCGGCATGGCTTGGGCCGGCCCCGGCACCCGGCCATTGACCTTGTCCGAGGCCATTGCAGCGGCGGTAAAACAAAATCCCCGGATGGTGGGGGCGCGTCATGGTCTGGAAGCGGCCGGCCACCAAGTGACCACGGCCCGGTCCGGGTTGCTGCCCCAGCTCAATCTTTCCGAGACATTTAACCGGACCAACAGCCCCTTGTGGGCTTTCGGTACCAAGTTGAACCAAGGTGAGATTCAATCCTCGGATTTCATTCCGGATGAATTGAACGATCCCGATGCCGTTAACAATTTCAATACCGCGCTTTCGCTGTCCTGGAATCTGTTTGACGGCGGTCAGACCCGCATTGGCTGGCGGCAGGCCCAACAAGGACGCAGAGCCGCCGAACTCGGATTGTTGCGTACCGAGCAGCAGGTCATTTCCCAGGTGGCCAAGGCCTATATTGGTTTGCTTTTAGCCGGCGAGAACCTGGAGGTGATTGAGCGGGCACTGGAGACATCCTATGCCCATCTCAAACTGGTCGAAGACCGTTTTCGCAGCGGGCTGGCCGTAAAAAGCGATGTGTTGCGCGCCCAGGTGCGCATCGCCGACCTGGAACAACAGCGGCTTCTGGCCGGAAGCCAGGTCCAGGTGGCCCAAGCCGGGCTGTATGCCGCCATGGGCCGGGAGGATACCGGTCCGGTGGCGCCCTCGACGCCCTTTGAACGCTGCATCGTTCCGGAGGGAGAATTGGCGCAATGGATGGATCGGGCGCTCAAACAGCGACCCGACTTCAAGCAGCTCGATGTGCGACAAATCATTGCTCAACAAAGCGTAAACCGGGTCAAATCCGGTCATATGCCAACGTTGTTGTTTCAGGGAAATTATGAGATCAATTCGGAAGACTTCAGCGACAGTCATGACAATTATACGTTAGGGGCCCTGGTGCGGGTAAACCTTTACAGCGGTCAGCGCATCTCTTCTCAAGCGGCCGCAGCCAAAGCCAAGGTGGCCCAGGTCAAGGCCATGCGCAAAGGCCTGGAACTGGCCGTTCGTTTGGAAACCCAAAAGGCCTTTTACCAGGCCCAAAGCACGTGGCAGAGCATTACGGTGGCGCGCAAGGCGGTGGCCCAGGCTGAAGAGGGTTTGCGCATTGTGGGAAACCGCTACGCCGGCGGATTGCTGACCATCGTGGATTTGCTCGATGCGCAGGTGGCCCTGCAGCAGGCGCGCACAAGGCATTTCAAGGCCCTGCACGATTACAAAGTGGCCAGGATCGATCTGGCCCTGGCCACTGGAACCATCGATAAAGATTTTCGTTAACGGGTCAGCCCACCGGCCGGCCGGAAAAAGTGACGGAGTCAAGCATGAAGAGAACAAAGATTCACGGCTTAATTGGAGTGATCTTGCTGAGCACCTGGATCGTCATCGTATGCGGTGCATGCGGCGAAAAGATCGAACCTGGCAATGCATCCAAGGCAAGCGGCGCTGCGGTCAAAGCTCCGGTGGCCCTAGCCCAAGTGACCCGCCAACCCTTCTATTACGAAGCCGTGGGGACGGTCACCGCCCGCACGGCCAGTACCGTATCCAGCAAGCTCATGGGGGTGGTCCGCACGGTGCATGTACAGGAGGGGGATCAGGTCAAAAAAGGCGATCTCCTGGTGACCATCGATCAACGCCAGGTCAAAGCACAATTGGAGCGCGCCCTGGCCAATGCCGAAGTGGCGGAAAAAGAGTACCGGCGTTATCAGCTATTGCTCAAGGAGCAATCGGCCTCTCAGCAGGAGTTCGACCGCGCACTGGCACGCCATCGTGAAGCTCAGGCGGCCGTGGCCGCAGCCCGGGTCAGTCAGAAGGATGCCCGTGTGCGTGCGCCCTACGACGGCCGTGTGGTGGCTAAAATGATCAACCCCGGTGATTTGGCTTCTCCGGGGACGCCCTTTCTGATCCTGGAACAGCGAGGCCTTTTCTGGGCCGACCTGGTGCTTCCCGAACGCCATATCCAGTCGGTCCAGCTGGGATTAAAAGCCAAAGTGATCGTGCCGGCCCTGAACGACCTTGAGATCAACGGTGAGGTCGGCCGCATCGTTCCATCGGCCGATGCGCGCAGCCGCTCCTTTCAGGTCAAGGTGAACCTGCCGTCGGTGCCGGACCTCAAGTCTGGTATGTTTGCCCGGGTGGCCATTCCCTTGGGGGGTTCCGGCAGGCTGCTGATTCCCAAGACGGCCGTTGTCGAGCAAGGCCAACTCACCGGTTTGTTCATTGTGGATGACCACCAAACCGCCCGATTTCGCCTGGTGCGTACGGGAAAATCTTTTGGCGAACAGCTGGAAATCGTCTCGGGATTAAAGACCGGACAACGCTATGTTTCGGTGGTGCCTTTAAATCTGAAAGACGGCGACAAAATTCAAAGTTAAAGTTGATGCGAACGAACCATGAACGATGAACTTTGAACCGTGAACCACTTCCTGACGGAGTAAACAATGACGAATACAATCGGCACAGCGGGCAAAATTGCGAAGTTTTTCATCGATTCAAAGCTGACCCCCCTGGTGATTATTGCCTCCATATTATTGGGCATTGCGGCCGTTATTGCCTTACCGCGGGAAGAAGAGCCGCAGATCATCGTTCCCATGATCGATATCTTTGTTCAAATGCCCGGCGCCAGTGCCGAAGAGGTGGAACAGCGTATCACCAGCCCCATGGAAAAGCTCTTATGGGAGATTCCCGGGGTGGAATATGTCTACACCACCTCCAGTCCCGGCATGAGCATGGCGGTGGTGCGCTTCTATGTCGGCCAGGATGAAGAAGAGTCCATCGTGCGCTTGCAGACCAAACTCAGCGCCAACTACGACCGCATCCCATACGCAGTGGCCCCGCCGTTGATCAAGCCGCGTTACATCGATGATGTTCCCATTCTGGCGCTTACCTTCTGGTCTGAAGAGAGCGACCATTTTATGCTGCGGCGGGTGGCGGCGGAAGTGGAGAATGTGATCAAGCGC
The DNA here is from genome assembly GCA_050124755.1 of Desulfobacteraceae bacterium. Lineage (GTDB taxonomy): Bacteria > Desulfobacterota > Desulfobacteria > Desulfobacterales > Desulfosarcinaceae > JARRKU01. Next base: position 3,885 of record JASFER010000243.1, on the reverse strand, counting down.
GAGCCTGATGTCTCCATCACCTCCCTCATCGGCGGTGCCCGGCGGCAGGTGCAGGTGCTTTTTGATCCGGTCCGGTTGGCGGCGGTGGGCATCGACCTTGAACAGGCCGCCGTCATGGTTCAAGCCGCCAATCAGGAGGCCGATGCCGGTACCTATCCCTCCATCGACGGCCGGGTCACCGTCCATGTCGGCGGCTTTTTAAAAACCGTGGAAGATGTGGAGCGCGTGGTACTGGGGATTTACGGCGACCGGCCCGTTTATGTACAGGATGTGGCCACCGTGACGGACGGTCCGGCCGATCCTGACCAATACGTCTTCTTTGGCACCGGACCGGCGGCAGAAGCGAAATCCATCCAAAAGCAAGGGCGCTTTCCGGCCATCACCTTGACGGTGGCCAAGCGCAAAGGTACCAATGCCATCGCCATCGCCGAAGCGGTGCTCAAGCGGGTGGAAGATGTGCGCGGCACCATCATTCCGGATAATATTCACATGACCATTACCCGCCACTATGGTGAGACCGCCAAGGAGAAGTCGGACGAGCTGCTTTTTCATATGGCCATCGCGGTTGTTTCGGTCACCCTGCTGATATGGTTTGCCCTGGGCCGCCGGGAGTCGGTTGTGGTGCTGCTGGCCATTCCCGTAACCCTCGCCCTCACCATGGCCACCTTTTACCTTTACGGCTATACGCTGAACCGTATTACCCTGTTTGCTTTGATCTTCTCCATCGGTATTCTGGTGGATGATGCCATCGTGGTGGTGGAAAACATTGTGCGTCACTTCCATCTACCGGGCAATCAGGGGCGTAACCGCTTCAAAGTGGCCATGGAGGCGGTGGACGAAGTGGGCAACCCCACCATCTTGGCCACCCTGGCCGTCATTGCGGCTATTTTGCCCATGGCCTTTGTGGGCGGTCTGATGGGGCCCTATATGCGCCCCATTCCGGTGGGCGCTTCGGCCGCCATGGTTTTTTCCCTTCTGGTGGCCTTTATCGTCACGCCCTGGGCGGCGGTGCGCATGCTCAAATCCAACGGCGGCGGCCACAGCCACGGCCATGATGAAGTCCAAGAGGATTGGTCCACCCGCCTTTACCGCAAAGTGATGGATCCCCTGATTCACCATGGAATATGGCGATGGTCGTTTTTAGGCGGCGTGGTGGGGCTCCTGTTGCTGGCCTGTGCCATGGTCGCCGTGGGACTGGTGCAAGTGAAGATGCTGCCGTTTGACAACAAAAGCGAATTTCAGGTGATCATCGACATGCCTGAAGGCGCCACCCTGGAAGCCACGGCAGCGGCCGCCCAGGAGATGGGAGATTATCTCTCCACCGTCAACGAGGTCACCGATTACCAGATTCATGCGGGCACCAGCGGCCCGTTCAACTTCAACGGTCTGGTGCGCCATTACTACTTGCGGCGGGAGGCCTATCATGCCGATATTCAGGTCAACCTCGTGGAAAAAGGGCATCGCCGACAACAGAGCCACGCCATTGCCAAACGGGTAAGACCGGAATTGGTGAAGATCGCCCAACGGCACCAAGCCCGCATCAAAGTGGCGGAGGTGCCCCCCGGCCCGCCGGTGTTGTCCACCCTCGTCGCGGAGATCTATGGTCCGGACTATGAGCGCCAGCGGGAGATTGCCGCCCGGATCATGAAGGTGTTTGAAGATACCCCCGGTGTGGTGGATGTGGACTGGTTCATGGAAGACGATCATCCGCGCTATCACCTGAGTGTGGATCGGGAAAAGGCCGCCCTTCACGGCATCACTCCGCACAAGATCAGCAGCACCTTAAAGCTGGCCATGAGCGGCCGCCAGGTGGGACTGCTGCATCAACCCAGGGAGAGAGAAGATGTATCGGTCATTCTCAAGTTGCCGTTGGCCGACCGTGCTGGTGTGGAGCGTTTGGAAAGCATCAAGATGCAGGCCTCCGACGGTCATTTGATTCCCCTCTCTTCCTTGGTGCGGGCGCAGCTAACACCCCCCGATAAAAGCATTTACCACAAGAACCTCATGCCGGTGGTCTATGTGATCGGCGATGTGGCCGGGGTCAAGGAAAGTCCCGTTTACGCCATCCTGGAGATGGGCAAGAAGATCGATGCCATTCAACTGCCCGAAGGATACGGCATTCGGCAGCATACCGCCAACCTGCCCGAAAGCGACCGCCAGTATGCCATGAAGTGGGACGGCGAATGGCATATCACCTACGAAGTGTTCCGGGACATGGGCATCGCTTTCGCCGTGGTGCTGGTGCTGATTTTCGTTTTGGTGGTGGGTTGGTTCCAGTCCTTTTCCACCCCCATGGTGATCATGGTGGCCATTCCCTTCTCGCTGATCGGTATCCTTCCGGCGCACTGGGCCATGGGGGCCTTTTTCACCGCCACCTCCATGATCGGCTTTATTGCCGGAGCCGGCATCGTGGTGCGCAACTCCATCATTTTGGTGGACTTTATCGAACTGCGCATCAGGGAAGGGGCCCCTTTGGATCAAGCCGTCGTGGATGCCGGCGCGGTTCGTTTCCGGCCCATGATGCTCACCGCCGCAGCCGTGGTGGTGGGCGCTTCGGTGATCCTTTTCGATCCCATTTTCCAGGGGCTGGCCATCTCGCTCATGGCCGGCGAGATTGCCTCACTGCTTTTCTCGCGCATGACGGTTCCCATTCTTTATTATCTGGACAAGCGTTGGGAAAAGGACCACCTCCATAAAGATGAACGTCCAACATCGAACGTCCAACGTTGAATGATGAATGAGGTATTTTGTCGATTTATAAAATGGCGGAGCACAGCGATCTCATCATTCGACGTTCAATGTTCAACGGTCGATGTTCGATGTTCAATTTTTCAGCTCCTCTAAAATCCACCTATGGCGGACATGATCTTGTTCACCGGGAATTGCTGCTTCTATCTTGACCCGGTGCTCTATTATTTTTATAAGTCTCTATTCATTGCGTTCGGCATTAACGAATGCGGGATTCGCCCGGCAATTTCGAACTCATTGCGATGAAGTTCAAAAGTACTCATATATGCGTGACATTTCTTGCACATCAAAGGAAAGGAAGCGAACATGGATCGAAAATTGAAATGGACCGTTGTTGTGCTCAGTGCGTTGGCCGTGCTGCTGGCCGGACCCGCCGGGAATCTCCTGGCTGCGGAAAAACCGTTTGTATTCGGGCTGCTGCTGGTCGGCCCCTATAATGATCACGGCTATAGCCAGGCCCATTACGAAGCCGGTCATTATGTGGAAAAACAGGTGCCCGGTTCCCGGATGATCTATATCGACAAAGTCAACCCGGTCGACAGACCCGGGGTGACCATTACCCAGTTGGCGGATGACATGGTGGAGAAGGGCGCCCGGCTGATCATCGCCAACTCGGACGATATGAAAGACGGCACCCGTGAAGCCGCGGCCATGCATCCGGATGTGAAATTCGTGCATATATCCGGCGATGATGTACTCACCAAAAAGGCGGGGCCCAATCTGACCAACCTCATGGGCCGCATGGAGTACGGTAAAATGATGGCCGGCTTTGCGGCGGCCATGACCACCCGCAGCGGCAAGATCGGTTACCTCGGCCCCCTCGTCAACGAAGAGACCCGCCGGCTGGCGGCATCCTGCTATCTGGGAGCCAAATATGCATGGGAAAAGGTATTGAAAAAGAATCCGGCCGACCTGACATTCCAGGTCACCTGGATCGGCTTCTGGTTCAACATCCCCGGGGTCACGGCCGACCCCACCCAAGTGGCCAATAATTTTTACAATTCCGGTTTCGATGTGGTGGTTTCCGGCATCGACACCACCGAGGCCCTGGTGGTGGCCGGCCAGAAACACAGCCAGGGCCGCACCGCATGGGCCATCCCCTATGATTATATCGGCGCGTGCGGTGGCAATTCACCG
>JASFER010000242.1:0-9769 GCA_050124755.1 Desulfobacteraceae bacterium | reverse complement strand
TCAAAGGCACCACCCCATGGCGATGTAGCTCAGCTGGTTAGAGCATGCGGCTCATATCCGCAGTGTCCGGGGTTCAAGTCCCTGCATCGCCACCAAGGCACACAAACCCCTGGTAAACAAGGGTTTTCATAATATAGCCTCTTACTTGGTATGCATTTGGTACCCCGAGTAGGAGGCTTTTTTTATTGTGTTTTTTATTCTGAGAAATCGGATATACCCTATGATCCTGGTGACAAAAAGAAGGCGCCTGCACGGATAAGTCGTTACGCATAACGGGCATCATCAAAGGAAATGATCGTTGACTTTTTTTTGTTAATGTTATTAGTTGCATGCACCTTTTCGAAAACCGGATCGCTTCTCAATCAATCTGAGCTGACTTGATCAAAGGTGTTTCCATCCAAGGCGGTGCGCTCCGCGGCAAATTGCAAAAAAAGCGCGACTTAACGCAATAACAGAACAATTGAAGCCAGGCCTCCCCGCAATAAAATACCTTTGCCGGGGCTATTGTGGCGGATAGATGCGACCGGCAGATCAATGGATGCGGCCCAAAGCCGTTGCATCAAAGATGCAAGGAGTATGGTGCCCATGGATCAGAAACTGCTCGACAGAGCACACGCATTGAACGATAAAGGCGCAGAACTCTATCATAGCGGCGATTACCATGCTGCACGGCAGTATTATGAAAATTCCCTTGATATCAAGATGGACCTGCTTGGAGCAGACAATTACGACACAGCAAGCACCATGAGCAACCTGGGCCTTGCGCTCATGAAACTGGGTGATCTTGAACAGGCCAAAAGTTATTTTGAAAAATATCTTAACATCGTGCGCCGCAAATTCGGCGAAACCCATCCCGATGCAGCCAGCGGGTTGGACAATCTGGGTCTGCTGTCGCAAAGGATGGAAGATTTTCAGGCCGCCCGACATTGTCATGAAAAAGCTCTTGAAATCAGACAAAAAACACTGGGAGAAAACCATCCTGAAACCGCAAGCAGCTTGCACAACCTTTGTTTCTTGCTAAGCTACCTTGGCTATTATCAAATAGCCCGTCCCTATGGTGAACAGGCGTTAAAAATACGTCGGCAGCTTTTGGGCGAACAGCATCCCGACACAGCCGAAAGCTTGGCCGCCATGGCGGGGTTGCTGCATGACATTGGCGACTACCATGAGTCGCAGCAACTATATGAAAAAGCGCTTGAAATCCGGCTCAAGGTATTGGGCATCAAGCATCCGAGCACTTTGCCGACCCTTGACAACTTATTTGTTGTGCTTGAAAAGACCGGCGAGTTTCAAACAGCCCGATTCTATTACGAGCAGGTCATAGAAGCCTGCCGGCAAACCTATGGGAGCGAGCATTCCCAAACAGCGTCGGCCATAAACGCCTTTGGCGTGCTGCTGCACCGGCAGGGCAATCTTGAAGAGGCGCTGCCCTGTTTTGAAAAAGCTTGCGCCATACAGTGCAAGGTCCTGGGTGAAGAACATCCCAACACGGCCCAAAGCCTCAACAATATCTCGGCGGTCTGTTACCAGCAAAAAAAATACGCCCGGTCAGCCATGTTCGAGCGCCGTGCGCTTGCAGCGGCGACCAGAAGCCTGGGCGCGGATCATCCAACAATCCTTGATTATCAGCGTGTGCTAAAAGATATCGAACAAAAACTGAAGCAGAGGCGTGAAACGCCTTGGCTACACCCATAACGAACAAATACGGAGGATTAAATTATGCCCGGAGCCGCAAGACTTGGTGATCTTGCTGCCTGCCCCATGGACGCCCATGGTTGCCAAGCCTGCTGGCATGGCGTTAAAGGCCCGGTTGTGCAAGGATCGGATAATGTGTTTATCAACGGCAAGCCAGCCGCATACGTCGGATGCAGAGGCATCCATGGGGTCTGCTGCGGCTCCAACACCTTTACCATCGCCGAAGGAGCGCCATCGGTATTTATCAACGGCTATCCCGCAGCGCGTATTGGTGACCGAACCGCCCATTGCGGCGGCTCTGGCGAGATCAAAGTCGGCAGCAGCGATGTGATCATCGGAAACGGCCAGGCACGGCTTTTTAAAGAGGCCGCCAAATCCCAAGCGCCGTTCGTGGACAATATCGCCGCAAACCGCAAGCGCAGCAACGAAATTTGGCAGCAAAACATGGAGTACCTGAATGAGAAAGGCATATCCTGGGCTGATGACAGTAGCAAGTTGCCGGAAAATTTCGTCCAGCGCAACAAACGAAGGCTGAAGAACTACCTTGACGAACGTGGAACCCAAAAATACAGTGAAGGCCACTATGTTGCCGCCTTTTTAGACGCCATCGGGTCAACCATGCTTGACGATGTGCCGGAAACGCCCGGGATGGCCATTGTGAGTATTGCCACTGATCTGGTTTTTGGCAAGGCATTAAAGATCGGGAAAAAGGGTATCGGGCTGCTGTGGAAAAATCTGGACACACTCAGCGAACCGGTACGCACAAAGGTAATAGCCATTTTGAAAAAAGCCGAGTCCGGCAAGAAACTCACCCATGCGGATAACAAAGTGATAACCGAGGCCATGGGGGAGATCGGCGGTCAAAAGGCGCTTGCCCGGCAGGGCATCACTCCCGAGGATGGCTTTGTTAACCGTTACCACGGCCCGGACCATATAGGGAGGGATGTTGATGGTAATCTGGTGGAGACCGAGTTTAAAGGATCGGTTAACGATAGTACACAGATACCAACGAATGCACAGGGAAAAAGGCAACTGTCCCAAGAGAACAATCTAAAGCGGTCCAGAAAAATGAATGGCAAGGTTGGCAAGGTTGGAAAACCATCGAATCGTATTGGTGGTGTATACAGCAGTGAAGAAATAAATTTTTGGAAAAATGTTAATAGGACTCTGCGCGGCAAAAAGAATCTGATGTCTACTCACACAAATGTGAACACTGGACAGGTGAAAGTCTTCAAAAGGGACTCGAAAGGAAATATTGTCGAACAGGTTGATCAGTTCAATCTTTTTGATAACTAATAAAGGAATCAGCATGGCTAACCCGACAAATGAAGAGATTAAATCCTGGATAGATGTCTCGATAGAAGGTATCAATACATTTAACAAACAACTTCAGCATGAAAAGCAACAGGAGCACCAATCAATCTATACCTCCCTTGCATTGGAATACGTTGACTTTGGCCGTGCCAAGTTTTTGCGCGGCGATCCGGTCAACGATGTGCGCCCGGAATTCCGCAAATCCGCAGAGTGCATCGAAACAAGCTTCCGCATGGCTTATGAGGAAAGCCATCCTAAATATCTCGGGGAAAGGGCTGATTTGGTTTGGATTAGTATGACGTTAGCCATCGACGGCTTTCACGCAGCACTTTTAGCAGGCGATTTCGAACTTGGACGTCGCCTTGCGATATGGGCGCAAATCCCTTCAGACGAGATCGATGAAGCAGGCAATCCCAAGCACTCCCAAAGCCTGGTGGCTAATTACATGCACGCCCTGAAATACATCTTCCTTGGCGATGACACCAAGGCCCTCGACTATGCCTGGGCCACGGAAAATTGGTTCGCAAAAAAGGGTGAGCCGACCAAAAACCGTTTTCACCGCAATTTCTTTCATCGCTGCCGCATGGTGCGGGCGATACTGGAAAAAAACCAGGATTTGTTCGAAGCCAGTATGCAAGTGCAACTCAAGTCCCATGCCTGGGAAGCCGTGCATGACGATATCGCCGACACTTCGGAAGCTTACATTTACGTGGACGGGGTGGCACTGTGCAACCTGGCCCTTCATAAAGGGATGAAAATTAACTTTGAGGCCGGTGTGATCCCGGAAGGATTATTAATCGGTGCTTAATTTGCCCAATAAAGTGGCGGGAATTATAGCGCCACCGCTCCTGCCCCTCCCCGGCCCATATTCCCTTAACCGCGTAAATACTGATTGCAGTACAACCACAAAAATCGGACTTACACCAAAATCTGCAGCAAGGCATCACTCCTGAGGAAGGCTTTGTTAACCGTTACCACGGCCCGGACCACATGGGTCATGGGGTCAGATCTTAATTTGGGTCATGGTTGGGTCATGTGGGTCATGGGGTCATATGGGTCATGGGGTCAGATCTTAATTATTCATTAGTTATTCATTCTTTATGATTTTCCGTTCACTCTGCGTTTCAACTTTCAAGCGAATAATGAACATTTAAGATGTGACCTCTCCTGCTCCATAATTCGGCTTGAAGTATGAATCGGACGCCATTTTGATAAATACGGCTTCGGATTCAAGAGAAGAACTGATGCGCCAGTCCGTTTCCTTGTTGATGTCAAACCAGACCAGCCCTCTGATAAGCGGAAACCTGCTTTTCAGCGTCGGAGCAATGCCGTTAATGAATCCCGCTTTGTTGCCGCCGCTTTCAGCAGAAGCCGTTTCACCGATCATAATCGGTTTGTTCTTTGCGGCAAGCTGAGGGTTGCTTCAATACTTTCGTCTCCGTAATAAAATCCAAGGAGCGCGCCCTCGGCGCCGCCCGCTTCGCCGCCGGGTGCGCCGCAGCTGTAGCGGAAGCTGTCATCCAGGTCCAGCGGCAACACCAGGGTACTGAAACCTCTTGTCAGCGCATCTGCGCAAAGGCTCTCCCAGGCGGAGCTGTTGTTGACATATTGGTTATCGTACTCGGCGTTGAACACCGGTTTGCCGGCCTCAATGAAGACGTTTATAGCATCGCACTCGTCATACGCGTGGCACTCTTCGTTGACCGTGAAATCAAAATCATCTACCAAGGCCGCTGCCTGATCCACATCATTCTTGAGTGCAACGGCCAGATTGCGTTGGTGAGCCTGTTGGGCCAGGAAACGGTTATAGTCCAGCTGGTCGGCCGCAGTCAAAGGCAGACCCGTGGAGTTAGCATAACCGTCCACATTGTCCGGCTCCACGGCATCGCAGCCTTTTTGCACGGCCAGATCAAGCCGGGCCGCCATGATGTCGCGGACATTGGTCGAGCGGATATCCAGCCAGCGTTCGTCCGGCCAGCCGTCCAGAGTGTTCCCCAGGTCGGCGGAAGTGAAACCACCGACATCCGGGCGCCAATCCTCATAGCTGCCGGCCGAGAAATAGCAGACAACATGCCGGCCCGCATTATGCAGCCCCTGAATGGTGGCGGGTGAGGTATCGAACAAGTCGATATCGTAGACATTTACATCATAGCTAGTGTTAACCGAGCCCTGCAACTGCCATTGCCAGGTGTCCCCCAATTGGGGTACCCAGCGCCCGGAACCGCCTGTATCGCCGGTGTCGCTTCCGGAATCGCCCGTATCGCCGCTGTCGGCTTCCTCGCTGGTGACAGAGCCGGTTGAGCTGTCGCAAGCGACAATCGCCGTAGTAAATAACAAAATCATGACGAAAATGAAAAAACACTGCAGGTGCATTCCGATGATTCTTTGCATTCCGATCCTCCTTCTAAGGGGCTGTTCCAGCAGAAAGCTGTTGTTGTGACTAGTAAATATTAACCCGAGCTAGTGAAGGAATTTGCAATCGAAGGAAAAAACAAGAGTGACTGCAAAGAATATACCTGATTTGAATTTTGAATCGCTACTTGTATCAGTCCAATTGATTATGGATTAGCAAGGGGCTTATACTAATAAATTACAGTGGTTTGATTCGTAGGGCAGTCATATTCAGAGACATCCGACGATGCATTGCGTGTTGAATATAAGTATAATGGAATCCATTGTTTTGTTACCATTGGGTATTTCGACTACCCAAAATTACCCAATGAAAGATGGATATTGGAAACGCATATCAGATTATAACGGGAAAGGAGCCATTCACTATATATTAAATCTGGACTAGGATCAAAATTCAAAAGGGGACCAAGCCAACGGTTTGATTTAAAAATAAAAATTATTTATAATAAGACAAATTTAGGCCTAAGGGTCCAAAACTCCATTGTTTTTGGTGAAAAAGATTGGATATCAGTGAGATAGCTTTGCCCGATCCGGTTTCCGCCGGTTTCCGAGGATGAAATTGAGTTGCAGGTTGGGGATACCGTTTAGGAGAATCAAGCATGGCAAATCCAGAGCATGTTGCGATACTGAAGCAGGGAGTTGAGGTTTGGAATAACTGGAGAGGAAAAAATTTACACATCAGACCAAACCTTGCTGAAGCGTCATTCCCGATGGCAAATTTTAAAAGGATCAACTTACGTTGGGTGAACCTCGAAAGAGCCAACCTCGAGTCTGCAGTACTTGTCGAAGCTGACCTTTCCGGGATTAATCTAATTGGTGCAAACCTCATAAATGCAAGCTTGACTGAAGCTGATCTTTCTAACGCATATCTCGAAAATGCAAACCTTCAGAAAGCGAACCTCGATGGTGCAAACCTTCATTATGCAAACCTTGACGGTGCTGTGCTAAAGAAAGCCAGCTTATTTTGGGCGAATCTCAGAGGCGCATACCTTGGCGGGGCAGATTTTAGCGGGACTCATCTTGTGAGGGCGAATCTTGATGGGGCGAAAATCAACAAAACAAATTTTAGCAAATCAACTGTAGTAAAGACAATTTTTTCAGACACGAACCTGAGCCTGGCATCAGGTTTGGAAAATATGGTACATGACGGCCCTTCCAGCATAGGAATTGACACTATTTACAAATCACGTGGTCAAATTCCTGAAATTTTTCTCCGTGGGTGCGGCGTCCCAGAAAACTTCATCACCTACATGAAGTCTCTCACCATGAGTCCGATTGAGTTTTACTCATGCTTCATCAGTTATAGCCACCAGGATAAATCCTTTGCCAGAAGGCTCCATGACCAACTCCAGGCGAGAGGTATCCGCTGCTGGCTCGATGAGCATCAGATGCTCCCAGGTGATGACATATACGAACAGGTCGATCGAGGTATCAAGCTATGGGACAAGGTCCTGTTGTGTTGCTCGGAGCACTCTCTTACCAGTTGGTGGGTGGACAATGAGGTTGCGACTGCCTTTAAGAAAGAGCAACAGTTCATGAAAGATCGCAAAAAGAAAGTGCTGTCCCTCATCCCATTGAATCTCGACGGTTACTTGTTCAGCGACGAATGGAAAAGTGGCAAACGCGATCAGATTACGGAACGTCTTGCAGCGGATTTCACCGGATGGGAAACAGACAATACCAAGTTCGAGGAACAGTTTGAACGCCTAGTCAAAGCGCTTCAAACTGAAGGCGCAAGGGAGGAGGCTCCGGCAAGTAAGTTGTGATGGTCGATCCTGACACCGGAGGAAATCAGTAAGTTGGATGGCAAAGTTCAAGACGGCAAAAGACACGCTCAACGCGACCGGACTGAACTGTCCGATTTGGTTGGTTGGGATAGTTCAGTAACATCACATGGAAGAGACATGAACAAAAGATCCACAAAGGAAAACACCATGATCGATTTGATGGATACAATTAAGCGACGAAGAAGCATACGCAAGTATGAAGACAAGCCGGTCTCAACGGAGGCGCTGTCCCAAGTGTTGGAAGCCATCCGCTGGGCACCTTCCTGGGCCAATTGTCAGTGCTGGGAGGTGGTTGTGGTAACGGATAAAACCATCAAGGAAAAGCTTCGGGAAACGCTTCCGCCCAAAGGCAACCCGGCATTCAAGGCAATGGTTCAGGCGCCTGTTGTGCTGGTGCTATGCGCCAAAACAGGTGTCTCTGGTTATTACAAGGGGGCTGAAACCACCAAATTTGGTGACTGGTTTATGTACGACCTTGGAATAGCAACCCAGAACCTCTGCTTAGCCGCCCACGCTCTTGGGTTGGGGACAGTCATTGTCGGTTTGTTTGATCACGAAAAAGCGGGTCGTGTTATCAACCTGCCTGTTGGCTATGAACTGGTAACCATGATCCCTCTGGGACATCCTGCCAAAATCGGATCGGCGCCCAAACGACGGTCGGTGGATGATTTTGCTCACGACAATATTTTTTAGCGCCTGATATCCACTGTGCGGACGAGTTTAAGATGCAACGAACGCTCACCTTACCTGGCCTGACCTGAGCCTGCTTCTGTTGATCATCAGGTGCCTGGCATTTCATTTGGCGTGGTTTTGTATAGGTAGATCGAGTCTTATAACAATTTACGAATGAAGAAGAGTTGTGGCCCCTTCTGTTCGGTTGACTTAGAGCCTAACACATTGTCCGGTTTTTAGAATCTACCACAGAAATTTGATGGCGATATTCTTGTCGTTGAACCGCTTTACTTTTGCGGTCTTTTTAACATATCGTTTACCATCTGAAAATGGAATCTGAATCTCCACAAGTTCGCCGATTTTTAATGGAAAGTGTACTCCGATGGAAAGCAGCGCACCGCCCTTGCTGATATTTTCAATCCTGCAGGTGTGCTCATTATTTTGAATGACCAATTGTGCCATCGTGCTGCACAGCTTCCTATCATGTTTTCGTTTGTTTTTAAGCCTCGATCCAATAAATTTCATATCAACTCCGAAAATAAGTTTGTTTGAATTATATGTCATCGGAATACAATATCGGTTATCAGAGGTAAAACTAAACATAAAGGGGAAAAGCGGGTTTTATTGCTTATTGCACAGAGCGTGTTTATGTTTTGATATCGTAAAAAACAAAGGAGTTAGTGACGTTTATTTCAGACAACAAAAAAATCGATCCTCATAAATGCATCTCCCGGAGACATTTCATGGGCAAACTCTTAACCGCCGTTAAAATCGTGCTGGCGACCCATTTTTTCGCTCGGATGGCGCAGGCGTCAGCTTTAAGCAAGGCCGCACAGCCCCCCCTGCACTATCGGCCGCTGAATGGCGACAACCTTCGCGAATTGGTTCAGCGCAAGGTTCACCATGGCCAGGGGGTCTTTTTGAATCCCATGGGCATCCCTCGCGACAAGCGCTTCTGGCAGATGCTTTACTGGAAACTGTTTGATAGAAACGTTTACGGTGATTTCATTGACGACCAGCCACTTTCACCGGTCACCATTGATTGGAAGCCGATCATGGCTCATCGGGGGGTGTCGATTACCTTTATCAAACACTCGTCACTGCTGATCAAAGACATGGATCGTGTCCTGCTCATCGATCCGGTTTTCGACAAATTCTCACGGTTCATCAAGGATTTCACGCCACTGGACTTCAATCCGGAGGACATGCCGCGGCCAGACCTTGTACTGATCACCCATGGCCATTACGACCATTTGGATATTTCGTCTCTTGAAAAATTGGATCCGGGGACCCATGTGATAAGCCCCTTGGGGTATGAGAGCGTTTTCAGGGCCGCCGGCATGACGCGTCGCACCCAGTTAGATTGGTATGAGCCATATTGGGACGGCGAGCGGGAGATCACGCTGCTTCCCGCAAATCACTGGACCATGCGCAACCCCATCGTCGGTCCCAACCGTTCCCTGTGGGGCGGGTTCTTGATCAAAACAGCCGGCGGACCGGTGATATATGTTTCAGGGGACAGCGCGTATTTCGACGGATTCGAGCAGCTGGCTGATGACTTTGATGTCGATCTGGCGATTTTCAACTTGGGGGCCTATGCACCGCGCTGGTTCATGGCCCCCAGCCACATGGATGCTTCGGAAACGGTGCAGGCATTTCAGGAAATCAAAGCCAGGCGGCTGATGATTGCCCACTGGGGAACATTTCGATTGGGCGATGAACCGGTTCACTTTCCCCCTCGGGATCTGAAGCAGGTGCTGAACGAAAAGGGGCTGTTTCCCCGCTGGGTCGATCTCAGACATGGGGAGACCTATTATTTTTAAAAGGGATTCATTACATTTAACATTTCTAAAAACTCTACAAAAAACGCATCATCTTTAAAACGCGAT
>JASFER010000241.1:0-9771 GCA_050124755.1 Desulfobacteraceae bacterium | reverse complement strand
CGCCCCCTTCTTTCCATCATCGGCTTGATTGGACCGTGCATGATGGTTAGTCAATCGCAACCCGTTTAGGGTGAACGGTATTCTATATATTTAACTGTCGCCCATTGCAACCAAAAAGTCAATGTCGTCAACTTAAGCGTTTGATGCTTTTCAAATGGCTTTTCGGGATCGTTATCGTAATCGGGATCGAACATGCTTGTATTATATTTCTTTTCGATTTCGATCCCGATTGAAACAACTTAGCTTAATGATGCTAAAATGTACTAATTGGTTGACATTATATCATCTTTCAGTAATAGTCTAAACCTTTTTCGTTTGATGAGAATATGGTGTCTGCCATACTAACCAATATCGAAAAAAAGGAGGTAACATGCGTCTGATTTTACTCGGTGGCCCAGGAGCAGGTAAAGGAACCCAAGCCAACTACATTAAGGAAAAGTATCAAATTCCGCAAATTTCGACGGGCGACATGCTGCGTGCGGCCGTAAAAGCCGGTACCGAACTTGGGCTGAAAGCTAAAGAGTATATGGATTCCGGCGGATTGGTGCCCGATGACGTTATTATTGGTTTGGTCAAAGAACGCATTCAAGAGTCTGATTGTGAAAAAGGCTTTTTATTTGACGGATTTCCGCGCACCATTCCACAGGCTGATGCCATGAAAGATGCCGGCGTCGCCATAGACGGCGTGGTTGAGATCGATGTGCCCGACGAAGAGATCATTAAGAGAATGAGCGGCCGTCGCGCGCATTTGGCCAGTGGGCGGACTTACCATATCATCTACAATCCTCCGAAAGAAGAGGGGAAAGATGATGTCACCGGCGAACCTTTGGTCCAGCGTGACGATGACAAGGAAGAGGTTGTTAAAAAACGCTTGGACGTGTACCACGCTCAAACCGAACCTCTGGTTGCCTACTACAAGAAATGGGCGGATTCCGGAGAAGCTGGGGCTCCCAAGCATATTCGTATTGAAGGTGTCGGCAAAGTTGAAGAGATTCGGGATCAAATTTACGAATCACTGGATCAATTGGGCTAACCGGGCGTTGCGTGATACGGCGCCGGGCTCATTTTTTTGCATCATTAAGACCTGGTCCTTGTACGGGCCAGGTCTGATACCATTGGCTTTGCCTTCTAAGCAGTGGTCGGAGCACATAAAGTTATTGAACGATGAACATCGATGAAATCGTAAAAAGTCTGCTTTTAACCACGAAGGGCACGAAGAACACGAAGGGGTAAAAAAATATATAATAATTTCAGCTTCGTGATCTTCGTGTCCTTCGTGGTAATTTACAAACATGGCTTCTGGACGACTTTTAACGAGTTCATCAACATCGAACGTCCAACATCAAACGTCCAATGATGAGATCGCTTTGCTCCGCCGTCTTATAAATCGACAGAATACCTTATTGAACGTTCGAAGTTGGACGTTCGATGTTCAATGTTCACCCAAGATAAACCCCATCCCCTCCCAGGAGTTGATCCAAAACCCGGTACTTTTTTTTACTCTTTATTATGGGTGAGGTAATCCGACACCCACGCCATGGCCTGATCGCGGTTGGTCAGGCTGCCTGCTATTTGCAACTCTTCAATATGTTTTAGAATTTTTCCGATCCATGGGGATGGCGCGAGCTTGAATCTATCCATGATGTCATGGCCGTTGATTAAAGGCGTTCTATCCTCATTCAGCCTTTTCCGATAATAGGTTGCGAGCAATTCCTTTAAAAAGGCGATCAAGTCAGTATTGAGATGGCCGTTGGGTGCTTCTTTGCCCAAATTGTCCGCAACAGCATGAAGGAGTATAAAAGGTGTGAGAGGGCCGCATTGCCTGAAAAAACGTCCAACCGTTTTCGGGCGCGACACCTGTTTTTTTTGCGCCAAATAAAGGGATAAGGGGCGCTGGTGATACCGGACAATGTGTTCAACCCAGCTTTGGTGATGGTTGGACATACGCAATCGCTTGCAAATCGTGCGAGATAACGAAGCACTCTTGCCGGCATGACCATAGAAGTGGACGTTTCCATGATCATCCTGGCTGCGTGATGCCGGTTTTCCGATATCGTGCAGTAATACAGCCAATTTAATCAGAATTTGCATCTCGATGCCCATCTTATGGAAAAAGCCAACCGCTGGTTGCGTAAACGCTTGATCCGGATGATTTAACAGGTTTTCCAAGGCTTGGTATGCCCGCAGCGTGTGAGTAAAGACATCTGTGCCGTGATGTCGATTTTGGCCACAGGTTTGGAGAGCGGTTATCTCAGGGATAATGGAAAACAATACATTGGTCTCGGCCATACCGACGAGCGTTGACCAACTGCGTGGACAAGCCATGATCAGTCTCAGCTCTGACCATATGCGCTCAGCGGCCATCTGACCGATGGCACCGGACTGCCTTGAAATGGTATGATAGGTCACAGGTTCGATTTTAAAATTTAATGTGACAGCCATTCGAAACGCGCGGATAAGCCGCACGGGGTCATCTTCAAATACAGCAGGTGATACCATCCTGACGGTGTGGGTGCGCAGGTCATTGACGCTGCCCATACGATCAATGATTTTGCCGGTGGACAGATCACAGGCCATGGCGTTGATGGTAAAATCCCGGTTCATAAGATCCGTTTCGATGTTGTCCCCCTTGGCAGCCGTAACATCGATGGATAATGTGTCGGTGACAATTCGATATACGCTGAATCGGTCTTTCCCCAATTTAATGGCCTTCTTGTTGAGACGCTCGGCAATGATTGAAGCAAAAATCTCAGGATCGCCCGGTACGACGATGTCATAGTCCATTGGCTTGTCGCCCCGGACCATGTCGCGCACTGATCCGCCAACCAGATAGGCCTTGGGAAGATCTTTCAAAATGGGGTCCGACAGATCAAGTTTCATATTCGACCGGTCTACGGGTATTTAATAGTTAGTCCTTTTTCATAACATCTTGAACACCATGGTGCCAATGGGTATATCGTTTCAAGCAACATCGTTGGTTGGGAAAGTGGTCTTCGTAGGGCCGGGCTCTGTCCCGGCCGGTCCTAAATGCTCTCTCGGCAAAGCCTTGTGCCTATGACCCGGCACGTAGGACCCGGCTTTCCGGGTTATAGTCAGATCGGCGAACAGGACGTCGTTCTCGAAGGAAATGCGCAAAAATGCTTGACAGCCCGTATGCCTTGATATAATCAAGGGCGGAGATATGGAACCCGCCCTATTGGAGGGAATTTTAAGTCAATTTCCTCTAAAAATTAACCAACTTCATATTCCTCCATTGTAATCAAATGTTCCATTATCATCGGAAGGGCGAAAACCCAATACGAAGGCATATACAGGTTGATTAAAATGGTGCGGGAGGGAGTACCCTCTTATTTCGGAGTGTACAATAGAGGCTAAAACGATCCACAAACCATTGCGTACAAAACAGAAACGGCGAATACCGTTTCAGTCCAAATAGATTGTGAATCAGGTAATGGAGAATATTGCATGAATGTATCCGAACTAAAAAGTAAAAAGATCAATGAATTGACTCAGTTGGCCAAGAAATTGGAAATTGAGGGATACGCGGGAATGCGCAAGCAAGAGTTGATCTTCTCTTTGCTGCAAGCTCAGATCGAAAAAAATGGATTGATTTATGGTGAAGGCACTCTGGAGATACTGCCGGATGGATTTGGATTCTTGAGAGCGCCCAGCTATAATTATCTCCCCGGGCCGGACGACATCTATGTGTCCCCCTCGCAAATCAGGCGCTTTAATCTTCGAACCGGTGATACGGTCTCCGGACAGATCCGCCAGCCCAAAGAATCGGAGCGGTACTTTGCCCTTCTTAAGGTGGAGGCCATCAATTATGAAGATCCGGAGGCCGCCCGTGATAAGATTCTTTTCGATAACCTGACACCGCTTTATCCGGATGAAAAGACCAATCTTCAAGTCGATTCCGAGAATTACTCGGCCCGCATCATGGACCTGCTCACGCCCATCGGCTTCGGCCAACGCGGATTGATCGTATCACCCCCGCGCTCAGGTAAGACGATGTTATTGCAAAACATCGCCAATTGTATCGTAAAGAACCATAATGACATCATTCTGTTTGTTTTGCTCATTGATGAACGTCCCGAAGAGGTGACGGACATGGAGCGCTCCGTACGCGGTGAGGTGATCAGTTCAACCTTCGACGAACCGGCTGAGCGTCATGTTCAGGTAGCTGAAATGGTGATCGAAAAAGCCAAGCGCCTGGTTGAGCACAAAAAAAATGTGGTCATATTGTTGGACAGCATCACACGCCTGGCCCGTGCATATAACTCGGTGATGCCGCCTTCGGGCAAGATTCTATCCGGCGGTGTCGACTCCAACGCCCTTCAGCGACCGAAGCGTTTCTTTGGCGCCGCCAGGAACATCGAAGAGGGCGGAAGTTTGACTATCATCGCCACGGCGCTCATCGATACCGGCAGCCGCATGGATGAGGTGATCTTCGAGGAGTTTAAGGGAACCGGCAATTTGGAAATTCAGCTTGATCGACGTCTGGCAGACAAACGCATTTTTCCGGCCATCGACATTAAAAAATCGGGTACCCGAAAAGAGGAATTGCTACTTGACGAAGCGACGCTTAACCGGGTATGGATCATTCGCAAACTGCTGGCATCGCTTAATCCTGTTGATGCATTGGAATTTTTACTTGATAAAATGCAAGGAACGAAAGATAATCAGCATTTTCTTGATTCGATGAATGCATAATATGTGTAGGGGGCTGAAATAACAATGAAAACGAATATACACCCAAAATACGAAGAGACGACCATAAAGTGTGCCTGTGGCAACACTTTGGAAGTGGGATCAACCAAAAAAGAGATCAGCGTCGAAATTTGTTCTCAATGTCATCCATTTTTTACGGGTAAGCAGAAACTGGTGGATACTGCGGGTCGGATTGAACGATTTCGTAAAAAGTACGAGAAATTTCAAAAAAAATAGCTGCCCATTACCGTATGCCGAATTTGTCGGCACGTCTCAAGCTGTCAGACTGAAAGGTCGACAGCTTGATGCTTTTTGAATGACATTTTCGATGGGAACGAGTTCAAATCATGTTTAACAAACTCAATGGCGTTGAAGAGCGTTACGGGCAATTGGAGGCTTTGCTGAGCGATCCATCGGTTTTGCAGGATCGTGATGCCTACCAGCAATATGCCCGGGAGCACGCTGAATTGACGGAGATTGTCTCTGCATATAGAACCTATAAAAGCATCGATCAAGAGCTTGATGAGAGTCTAGAATTGCTTAAAGACAATGATCCGGAAATTAAGCATCTGGCCAAAGAGGAGGTTGAGCGATTAGTCGAAGAGAAAGATCAGCTTGAACTCAAGCTCAAAAAATTGCTTATTCCCAAAGATCCATTGGATGAAAAAAACGTCATATTGGAGATACGGGCAGGCACCGGTGGCGATGAGGCCGGTTTATTTGCCAATGATCTTTATAAGATGTACAGCCGTTACGCAGAGGGGCGGCGTTGGGCAATCGAGGTTATGGATCATCACGCCACAGGGGTTGGTGGTTTAAAAGAGATTATTGCGCTGATTAAAGGCAAGGGGGTCTACAGCCGTCTCAAATACGAAAGCGGGACCCATCGCGTACAGCGTGTGCCGACAACGGAAACACAAGGTCGCATTCATACGTCGGCCGTTACCGTGGCCGTTCTTCCTGAAGCGCAAGATGTGGAAGTAGAGGTGGATCCGGGTGATCTGCGCATCGATGTGTTTCGATCCACAGGACCGGGAGGGCAATCCGTAAACACCACCGATTCAGCTGTTCGTATCACCCATCTGCCCTCCGGACTGGTAGTAACGTGTCAGGATGAAAAGTCCCAACATAAAAACAAGGCCAAGGCCTTGAAGGTCTTAAGATCCAGGCTATTGGATCAGATGATTCAGGAGCAAAATGCCAAACGCTCTCAAGAACGGAAAAACCAGGTGGGTAGCGGTGACCGCAGCGAACGGATTCGAACCTATAATTTCCCCCAGGGGCGTGTGACCGACCACCGCATCGGCCTCACCCTTTATAAACTTGATGCCATTCTCCAAGGGGATGTCGATGAAGTGATCGACGCCCTTGTGACCCATTACCAAAGCCAAGCACTTCAGCATGTCCAATGATCATCGATCTGTGGAACCGCCATGGACAATCCTTAAAACCCTACAGTGGACGGCGGGTTTTTTTAAGCAGCGCGGCATAGAAAGCCCCAGGCCTGCAGCAGAAATATTGCTGGCCCATACGTTGAAGTGTGATCGCATTGATCTCTACCTTAACCATGATCAACCCTTGCACTCTCAGGAACTGGCCAGGTTCAAGCAATTGATTCAACGTCGGATCCAGCGAGAGCCGGTAGCATATATTATCGGCATTAAGGAATTCTGGTCCCTGGATTTCAAGGTCACACCGGATGTATTGATCCCGCGACCGGAAACCGAAGGGTTGGTGGAGGCCGCTTTACGGCATCTTTCGGGTGATGAGATCCAGGTGCTGGAATTGGGTTGTGGCTCGGGTGCCATCAGTGTCGCTTTGGCGCATGAGCGGCCGAACTGGTCCTATCAGGCATTGGATATATCCGAAAAAGCCATTGGTATCGCACGATCAAATGCTCAAATGCACCTGCCCAAGGACAGTATCGGATTCATGGTCGGCCACTGGTTTAATGCCATCGGATATGAAAAAGTTGGATATGATTTGATTGTCTCCAATCCGCCATACATCTCCATGGACCAATTGCCTGTTCTTGAAGCGGAAATCCGCCGTTATGAGCCTCTGAAAGCACTTGACGGAGGCAGGGACGGTTTGACCAGCATTACCCACATCGTCAAAAACGCACCACGTTATCTGAAACCCGGTGGCATGCTGCTTTTAGAGATCGGCCATGATCAGGGTGCTGAAGTGGCGGCTTTGGGGCGTGAAACCGGCGCTTATGATCATGTATTTGTTGAAAAGGATTTCGCCGGCCACGATCGTATTGCGCGATTTGAAAAAACCAATAGAATGTTGAATATCGATTAAGGAACCGCAGAATGTCGAAGTAAGGTATTCTGCCATTGTTATACAAAGACGGAGCGCAGCGACGCCATAATTCGACATTCGTTGTTCCTTGATCGATATTCTGCGGTTCGCGACACATTCCGAGTAAGAGGCCGATTTTGGATTGAATTCGGCCTAAAAAAGTATTGCGGATTGATTCGTGATTTGTTACGTTTCCCCGATTTTAATCCACACGCCTATGGACTTGGCCCCCCGGTGCTCCTGAAATGAGAGTCGGGGTCGAGGATGAAGTGGCGCAGGAAAAACCACATTTAAGGAGAAAAAGATGGCTTATGTAACCATGAAAGAACTGCTGGAAGCCGGTGTCCATTTCGGTCACCAGACAAAACGTTGGAACCCCAAAATGAAACCCTTTATTTTCGGGGCGCGTAACGGCATCTACATCGTCGATCTGCAAAAGACTGTCCGCATGTTCAAGACAGCTTATAATTTTATTATTGATACGGTTGGCAGCGGAAAATCGGTACTGTTTGTGGGCACTAAAAAACAGGCACGTGAATCGATATATGAAGAAGCCAATCGGTGTGAGATGTTTTACGTCCACAATCGATGGCTGGGCGGTATGCTAACCAATTTCCAGACCATTAAGAAGAGTATTGACCGCCTGAACTATCTCAATACCATTGAAAACGACGGCTCCATAGAACTCTTTCCCAAAAAGGAACGGCTGAAGCTGGGAAAAGAGCGGGCCAAACTGGACAACACTTTGGGCGGTATCCGTAATATGGGTAAATTGCCCGGCGCCATTTTTATCGTGGATCCCAAAAATGAAGCCATCGCGATTCGTGAGGGCCGCAGGCTGGGGATTCCCATCGTGGCCATTGTAGACACCAATTGTGATCCGGATGAAGTGGATTATATTATTCCTGGAAACGACGATGCGATCCGTGCGATCCGATTGATCTCCTCTAGAATTGCCGATGCCTGCGTCGAGGGACAGAAAAAATTCGAAGAACGGAAACAAGCCGAGGCTGATAAAGAAGTAGAAGAGCCTACGGAGATCGAATCAGCAGCCGCTACACTAAAACCAGGAGAGCGAAAAGTTATTTCCGATGGTACCGAGGGACCCATCGTTGAAATCATTCGTAAGACAGGGGATGAACAAGTATCCCAAGCTACTGAAGATACTGTTGGCGAGGCGACCGCTGCCGATGCCGACCAGACAGGAGAATAAGAAAAAATGGCAGATATCAGTGCAGCTATGGTTAAAGAGCTCCGCGAGAAATCAGGAGCCGGAATTATGGATTGTAAAGAAGCGTTGTCAGAGTGCGACGGTGACATGGAAAAGGCTGTTGACTTCTTGCGCAAAAAAGGTTTGGCAACGGCGGCCAAGCGTGCCGGACGTGCCACTTCCGAAGGTACCATCCAGTCCTATATTCATATGGGCGGTAAAATAGGCGTTATGGTGGAGGTTGATTGCGAAACCGATTTTGTAGCCAAGACGGATGACTTTATCGATTTCGCCAAAAATTTAGCCATGCATATCACCGCGACCAATCCGGTGGGTATTACTCCTGAGGATGTACCGGAAGCCATCATCCATCGGGAGAAGGAGATCTACAGGGACCAGGCATTAGAGATGGGAAAACCGGAGAAAATGATTGATAAAATCGTTGAAGGCAAACTGAATAAGTTTTTCAAAGACAGTTGCCTTATGAATCAGCAGTATGTCAAAGATCCGGATAAGACGATTTCAGATTATCTGAACGAGGTTATCGCCAAAACAGGTGAAAAGATCACCATCAAACGGTTCGCCCGCTTTCAAGTAGGAGCAGACTAATTTTGAATCAACCGAAATATAAGCGCGTCCTGTTGAAACTGAGCGGTGAAGCTTTGATGGGAGAGCAAAGCTTCGGCATCAGTCCGGATATGCTCAAATATGTGGCTGATGAAGTAAGATCCATCTATGATTTAGGCGTCGAGATCGCCATTGTTGTCGGTGGGGGGAATATCTTCAGGGGAGTAAAGGCAACCTCTTTCGGTATGGAACGCACTGCTGCCGACCATATGGGTATGCTGGCTACCGTAATGAACAGTCTGGCACTCCAGGATTCGCTTGAAAAGCAAGGCATGCAAACCCGGATGCAAACGGCCATCTCCATGCATGAAGTGGCCGAGCCTTATATTCTAAGGCGGGCAGTGCGTCACCTTGAGAAAGGCCGGGTGGTCATCTTTGCCGCCGGTACGGGTAATCCCTATTTTACAACCGATACGGCAGCTGTGCTGCGGGCACAAGAAGTGCACGCTGAGGTACTGCTGAAGGCCACCAAAGTAGATGGACTTTATGAGGCTGATCCTGTCACGCACCCGGATGCAGCCTTTGTCGCGGAAACCTCTTACATGCAAGTGCTCGAAAAGCAGTTAAAGGTTATGGATATGACGGCTATTTCATTGGCCATGGACAATGATTTGCCATTGATCGTCTTTAATCTGAAGCAAGAGGAGAATATTCGCAAGGTGATTTGTGGAGAGCGAATTGGGACTGTTATTTCAAACTGAGTATTCGTCATAGCGTATGTGGCTGATGCAATATTCAGCCTGTTTTTCTAATACCTTATAGAGGGTGAATTCCTATGATTGAAGTAACTTTGCAAGAAACCCGCGAACGAATGGGGAAAACCATCACAGCCCTTAGGAACGAGCTAAAACGCATACGTACGGGTCGGGCTTCCACTTCATTGCTGGATGGCATCAAACTCGACTATTACGGTACAC
>JASFER010000240.1:0-9793 GCA_050124755.1 Desulfobacteraceae bacterium | reverse complement strand
ATATGGCCCGACGAGACATATGCTTTATACGGTCTGGAGCCTGAGACCGCAATACTCGATTATAACCGCATGATGCAAAGCATCCATCCGGACTACCGTGATTATCACAACAAGACGGTCCAGCTCTTCTACGAGAATGGGACGGCGGAGTTTCAGTATCCCATCGTCCGCCCGGATGGAGAACATCGCTGGATTTGGGCCAAAGGTGAAGCGGAGTTCGATGAAAACGGCAAGCCCATTCGACTGTTCGGTACTCTGCAGGATATCACCGAACGCAAGCGGGCCGAGCAGGCTCTGGCCGATTCGGAGAGGCGATTGACGGATATTATCGAATTCCTGCCCGACCCGACTTTCGTCATTGATATCGACGGTCGCGTGATCTACTGGAATCATGCGATAGAGAGGATGACAGGGGTCGACAAGAAAGAGATGATTGGAAAAGGCGGGTATGCTTATGCTGTGCCGTTCTATGGAGAACCCCGGCCGATGCTCATTGATCTGGCTTTGGAGCGTAGTCAACACTGGGAATCAAAATATCTGACGCTGAGAGAAGAAGGTGGACTATTGACAGAGGGAGAGTCCTTCAATCCGTCGATGCCGGGGGGTGAACGCTATCTGGCCGCAACGGCAGGCAGGCTTTACGACGCACAGGGAAATATCGTAGGTGCTATGGAAACCATACGTGACATCACCGACGCTAAACGAACGGAACAGGAACGTGAACAACTCATCATCGAGTTGAAAGAGGCTATAGCTCAGGTACGAACTTTAAGCGGGCTTTTGCCCATGTGCGCCAAATGTAAAAAAATCAGGGATGACGGTGGATACTGGAATCAGCTTGAAACGTATATCCGTCGGCATGCTGATGTGGACATCAGCCATGGCTTATGCCCGCAATGCATGGATGAACTTTATAGCGGTCAGGATTGGTACGAAAAAGGCAAGCAAAACAAGCTGTTTTAGCGAAATCTCTTCTTGATATTGAAAAAATATAATAAATTGAAGCGCTTCAAAAATGTGTTGTGCTTCACCGGGCAGCCAGGTTGGGCAAAAAGGTGGCGATGGCCGGAAAGATCATCAGCAGGATCGTAAAGACAATCAAGGCCGCCATAAACGGTAAAATACCTTTGAAGATCCTCTCCAGTGGAATATCCGGGGCGATGCCCTTGATGACGAATACGTTCACACCCACGGGTGGGGTGATAACGCCCATCTCGCTAACCAGCACGATGATGACGCCAAACCAGATGGGGTCAAAGCCGAGTTTCTCGACAATGGGAAAGAAAATGGGGATGGTGACCACAATGAGCCCCATGGCATCCATGAAGAATCCGCCGAGAAAGTAAATGCATACGATGACGCCCATGACGGCCATCGGAGGGATGGGAAGCCCCCCCAGCCAGTCGGCCAGTACGAAGGGGATTCGGGATACGGCCATGAAATGGCCAAAGATGACGGCCCCGGTAATAATGAAAATGACCATACATGATGTTTGCAAGGCATCTCTACAGGCCCTTAAGAAGGTCTCCCATCTGAGTTGGCGTCGCCCCAGTCCGATGAGCAAGGCACCCCCGGCACCGATCGCTCCGGCTTGAGTAGGACTGAACAAGCCGCCGAACAACCCGCCGATGGCAAGTATAAACAGCATCAATGCCTCGATGATTCCCGTAAGGGCTTTCAGCCTTTCCTTCCAGCTGCATGCCGTTCCCGGGGGGCCGATGGCGGGATTGCGCCAGCACAGGTAGGCCACGGTTGCGGCAAACAAGATGCTCAGGAGTATCCCCGGTAAGACCCCGGCGACGAAAAGCTTGCCGATGGACTGCTCGGTCAGGATGCCATAGACAATCAGTACGGTGCTCGGCGGGATCAGAATGCCAAGCGTGCCGGCGGCGGCAACGGTGCCGGTGGCCAGCGTGTCATCGTATTTGTACTTTTTCATCTCCGGAAGCGCTATTTTGCCCATGGTTGCCGCCGTTGCCGTGCTGGATCCGCAAATGGCGCCAAATCCGGCACAGGCGAAAACCGTCGCCACGGTCAAGCCGCCGGTACGGTGTCCGATCCACGCATAGGTCGTCTGGAACAACCTCCGGCTGATACCGGAAGCAAAGGCGAAAGTACCCATAAGGATGAACATGGGGATAACACTTAAAGGGTAGGAAGAAAAAGTGGCAAAAATGTCATTGGCCAGAAGACTGAACGCAGCCTCGGGGGTCGTTAAAAATGCAAAACCAACGAATCCGACCAGTGCCATGGCGAAAGCAACCGGCATTCTGAGCAGAAACAGGAAGATGAGTAAAGCGATGCCGGCAAGGCCCACAGCAATTGGACTCATTTCTGTACACTCTTTTTCAGCGTTTTAATAAATTGCACCAAAAGGATCAACCAGACGGGAATACTCGCCAGCGCAATACTGTATGCAAATGGGTAATAGGGTATGTGAATGGTTGCGCTATACTCTCCGGAAGTTTGGAAGGAATGGCCCAGCACAGTGACGTGCCAGATAATGGCACTGAAAAGTGCCAGCAGTAATAGCAGCACAACGGTGTCGACAATATTCTGGACACGCTTCGGCAACAGCTTGATAAAAAACTCGACGCGAATATGCCGGCCTTTAATCAGCGTTATACCGGCAGAAAAAGCGATCACCACCAACTGGGCAAGCATCACAATGTCAATGGCTCCCGGCAGGCGCCACCTGAAAACCTTTGCTCCCACAACATCGATGCAGGTGATGGCCACAATAAGCAGCATAGCGGCAATGCTTAGCCACTGGCACCATCCGCTCATCCGAGCATTGAGCTTATCAAATCTGTCGAACAAAGATTCTGCCTCACCATACCACGCTTGTGCGAGCGGTGAACCCTCGCACAAGCCTATCGGCCTATGAAGTCGGCAGGTATGTGTTTGTTACCCTAATTGAGCGAAAGTCGGAGGGCTTCAGAGTCAAGGCGTCCAAGGGTGAAGTCGTAGTATGGCTACTGCGAACCCTTGGCAACGCAGGATCTGAAGTCCTCCGGCTTTCCCCGTAGGGGTAAACAAAATGGGGCTACAATGGCAAGATCCTTAATTCACTTACAGCTTTATTATAAATACCAGCGCGCATTGTGCTAATCTATTGGTAATTGTTGTTTTAAAAAGCTTGCCCTATTTTGTTTACGCTCAATTAGGGTGTTACTTTATCGCCTGGGGCTTCAGTTCCGGAGGACCGGCGATCGACGGGATGCGCAGCGCGATTTGTCGTTCTTTCCAATAGTCAATACGCTCCCGCAAGTATGCAATCCAGCTTCTGACTTCCGGCTCTGAAAACCCTTTGGCAACCATCTTTTTCACATAGTTCTCAATCACCGGCTTAACAGCCGCCTGCCATTTGGTCAGCTCCTCCGGAGGCAGATCGATAAATTCGACCCCCTTTTTCTGACCAAACGCCTTTCCGTTGAAATCAACGGAATTCCACATCAAAATGTAGCGCTCTTTGTACTCTCCGACAAGCTGGTCAAAGATGAGTCTGATATCCGGCGGCAGCTTCTCATAGCTTTTCTTATTCATGACGCAATAAAAGGGAAAAGGATAGGTGATTTGCCAGATCGAGGTTGAATATTTTACCACTTCCGCGAATTTGAAAGCGACAAGCGTTTCGAAATTTGAAGCCTCTCCGTCGATGACCCCTTTGGCGATGGCGTCATACACTTCCATCATCGGTGTTGGCGCAGGCGTGCCGCCCAGCGCTTTCATGATATCGCCGGACAGGCCGGGGGCCCTGATGGTAAGCCCCTTGAGATCTTCCAGTTTGCGCACCGGCTTTTTAGAGGCGATGGCGCTGGGGGTGGAGGTGTTCAACCAGAGCACCCTTACCTTGTCGAATTCCTTGGGTTTGAATTTATTATAAAAATCGTTCAGCACCTGACCGCCTACCCAGGCGCTGGGGTACCCCAGAGGCAAACCGGACGTTTCGGTCACGGGCATGCGCCCTGAGGTGTAGTACACATGGGAGTATCCGATATCAGCGATGCCGTTCACGACCCCCTCAAACATGGCCGTGGCTTTAAGCAATGAGCCGCCGGCGAAAAAATCCACCTTTACGCGTCCGTTGGTCCGCATTTCAAGCTCTTTGCAGAAAGCATCCATCAATTTGGATTGGTTGGCCGGGGGGGGAAAGTAATTCGCCACTTTCAGCCGAATCACCTTTTGGGCAAATGCGGGCTGGTCGAGAATGGGAAACAAGATCGTTATGCTCACTAACATGGCCAAGGACAGGGGAATTAAAAAGATTCTTTTTTTCATGGCTGGGGTACCTCCATAATCGCTATAAGATTGAACAACGGATAGGACGCTGCTCATTAAGGTTGCGGTTCCAAACCTCCTTCCTCCGTGTTGGCGTAAGCATACACCCATCACACATCAACGCTGTATGGTGTCAAACAGGTGTAATGCCCGCCTCCTTAGTTCTCCATAGTGAACGCTATTTTTCCCGTAAATAACTAATATTGCTATAGTTTATTTCCTGCAGATTGTAAACCCCTAAAATAATTTAAACCCGATTCAGTTTTTGGTGAAAAGAACATTATTACGGTAGGTTACAAGCTGGATGGTTTGCTTCTTTTTGGCATTTGATCCAATATGCGTACGATCTTCTGCAATCCGTGCTTCTCCGCCAATTTTTTCAACCCGACATCCAATTCCTCCTGTACCGCTGCTTCGTCTCCCGCTTCCTCCCTTTGAGTGTAAGTCAAGGCATCGGCCGGACACACTTGAACGCACATCGGCGCTTCCAATGGCGGATCGGCTGCGCACATATCGCATCTTAACGGGAGACCGGAATCGGGCTCTATAAAATATTTTCTGGACGGACAGGCAACCCTGCAAAAGCCACACTCGCTATATGTTTTTCCACCCATTGTATAAGCATACCGACCGGAGCATTCGACGGATGAAAAATATCCGGCGCGTATGGGGACATACGCATCCTCCAATTCATCGACCATTACGTGTATTCGCGCCTTGGCCGGATTGGTGCTGCTGTATTTGGGCATGGCGTGGAATGCGGAGCAGGCCAACTCACATGCCCGACAGCCGGTGCATTTGTCCACGTTGACCTGAATATCTTTAACTGTTCTCTTTTTGAATCCGTCTTTCACGGTTATGGTTTCCTTTATTTTGCATCGCTGTTTCCGAGAATTCCCTTCTGCGCAAAATAATCGCTGACATATCCCAAGCCCAATCTGTCCAGCGTCTCTTTTGTGGGAATACCGTCCTGATTCCATCCCTTGAACCGGTAATAGGCATCGAGCAGCTTTTTTTCCATTTCAGGATCTCGTCTCTTCCAGTGATCGGCAGGGGGCTTTTCATCACTTCTTCTCAGACCTCTTCTGATATTTAACGCTCGGACCAGGTTTCGATTTCGGGCGGCAATTTCCCACAACCCGTCCGGACCCATATCCAAGCCGGTCGCAAGTGAGATAAAGTTCGGCATATTATAAAGGTGATAGGGCGTCCGCCCGCCGAACTGTCCCCTGAAGGACGATAAAAATGCGCAGGTGCCGATGGCGTCGTCAATGTAATGCATGATTTCATTCCAATCACATATATTGACAGCGGCCTCGATGGATGGGTGCTGGCGGGGTTCCCACTCCATATAATATTTTTTGAACCGCTCGGGCGCCGCGTCCCAGTTTTTAACAAACGTTTCCCGCTCTTGCTTGTCCGCTATGGGAACCTGAGGGTAGGAGCCTTCAATCTGGGTGATATTCATTTTTTCGCCGGTGGCATACATCAGAAAATAGGGGTAGTTGATCATGCCGAGTTTGAGGGGCACCTGCTCAAATTTTTTCATGGTATTGTGGTCAAATTTGTCGGCGCCCTTCCCGATCTGCCGCGCAGCATGATAAACACCGTTGGCCAGGGCATCTCCGATCCCTTCCCGCCGGGCAATCTTTTCAACCAGGTAGAAAAATCTTCCCGCGCTGTCCGATGGAAACCCCGGAAGGTCCTCGTCCGTCAGAATACCCGCTTCGTACAGTTCAACAGCGAAGGCCAAGACCTGCGGTGTCGAGAAACCATCCAGTCCGTACTCCTGGGTTACCCCCAGGATCTCATAATTGAATTCAATCTCTTCATAGGCCGCCATCGCATAGGTCAGCTTGTTGTAGCATTTCTGGAAATAAACGGGCCGCCCTTTGTAGGAAACCGCCTGATGACAATCCTTGGGGCAGTTATAGCAGCTTTTCCACCGCAGTCTCACCGACGCTGACATCCCGGCCCATTTCTCTTCGCGTGCTTTGTTCCAATACCCTTTTCTGCGCTCCCGCGCATTGCCCCAGGCGAAATTATCGACATGAAAGGTTTCATCATCCTCATGGGCCATGGGATCACCACAATTGGGGTTGTCGTAGATCTCCTTGTACATGGGGCGGCATATCTCAAAAAGTTCGGCCGGTCTGGCGATCCGGATCTCCCTGGTGCCACGGACAGCGATGGCCTTGAGTCTTTTATCGCCCATGATCACGCCCACACCCCGGGACGCACTGGAGTTGGCGTGTTCGACGGTTGCCATAAAGACCCTGTTTTCACCGGCCAAGCCAATGGCGGCCACCTGTGTTTCAGGCTCCTTCAATTCCGCTTTGATGCGCGCGGCGGTTTCCAAGGCGCCCAATCCCTTGAGATGGCCGGCATCGCGGATTTCCACGGTGTCGTTGTGAATCCTCAAATAGACCAGGTCGGGCGCCTTGCCGCGAATGATGATTTTATCATAACCGGCATGCTTGAGTTCCGGCCCGAAAAACCCGCCGAACAGAGAGTGGGAATAACGGTTGGTCTGCGGGGAAAAGGTGTCGACGGAGGTTCGATTGGCGCCGGGAACGGGTGTGCCGTTCAAAATACCGGTGCTGAAAATAAGCAGATTTTTTTGGGAAAAAGGGTCCACCTCAGGAGCAACCCGATCCCATAGAATTTTGACGGCCGTGCCTTGGCCGCCCAGATAACGTTCGGTCAATCCTGGATCGGTTTCAACTTTTTCGATATTTCCCCTGGATAGATCGATTTCCAGGTTATAGCCTGTCTCGGCGTACCTCATTTATTCGCCTCATATACCGCATGCTTCACGGTGCTTTTCGGATACTGCACTGGAGTGACTTTTGATCCGGATATCCCATGATCGGTTCCCGGCAGGTCACATCGGTGAGCAGATTGCCGTTGGCGTCCCCGCCCCAGCCGTGGGGGACCAGAACCACCCCTTCGGCCACCCGTTCATCGACCAGCGCCTTCATCCTCACCCGTCCCGTGTTTGTTTCGACAATGACAACATCCCCGTTTTCAATTCCGAAGCGCCCAGCCGTTTCAGGGCCGATCTCGGTCAGCGGTTCCGGGTATATCTTTTTCAAAGCCGCCACGTGACGTTGCTGGCTGTGGGTATAATAGAGGTTGCGATTGCCGACAGAGAGAATCAAAGGATACTTCTCCAGAAACTTTTTCTCCCCTCGAACGGGTCCTCTTTCCGGTTCTAAAAAAGACGGCAGCGGGTCGAATCCCACTTTCTGCAACGTTTCGCTGTAGATTTCAATCTTTTCGGAGGGCGTTCTGAACAGATTTTCAGGTATTTCATATCTCTTTTCAGCGTAAAAATCGCCTTCCGGCTTTTCATTCAAAAGGTAGTCAAAAGACAAACCGCTGGGGTTGACCATAAAGGCAACAAATTCCCTTTCCGATCCCCAAGGGAACTTGTCGGCCAACCCCAATCGTTTGGCCAGTTCCGTCATCAGACGCCACTCGGAATAGCTTTGGCCGACGGGTTCAATACATTTTTTTCTGAGCATCAGATACGGTATGCAGTGGCAGACGTTGTAAGTGTAGCCAACCCCCCATTTTTCAAGGTGCGAGCAGGCCGGCAACACATAATCGGCGGATCGGGCCGTCTCGGTCATAAACAGGTCATGCACCGCCACAAGATCGAGTTTTTCAAAGGAAGCCTTAAAGGCCTGGCTGTCCGGCATCGAGACCAGGGGATTTCCGCCGATGACCAAAAAGGCCTTGAGCTGTTCGGGAATGCTCTCCGGAACCATGGTTACGACACCATAGGGGGCTTTGCGCCCCCAGAGCTCCACGAACAATGGATATTCCGTACTGCCCAACTGCCCCCCTTCGGCACTGTATCCCGGGTGGCCGAATTTGGGCGGCGGGCTGGTGACCCACCCCCCCGGTATGTTGATATTACCGGTGATGGCTTGCAGGACGGCAAAACAGCGACTGTTTTGGGTGCCGTTGGCCGTCTGGTCCTGGGTACAGGTTCCCTGAAATATGCTGGCGCCCTTGATACCGGCATAAAGCCGGGCCAACGCGCGGATTTCGTCGGCGGGCACC
The DNA here is from genome assembly GCA_050124755.1 of Desulfobacteraceae bacterium. Taxonomy (GTDB): domain Bacteria; phylum Desulfobacterota; class Desulfobacteria; order Desulfobacterales; family Desulfosarcinaceae; genus JARRKU01. The sequence goes on along the minus strand of JASFER010000240.1, from coordinate 1,441 downwards.
CAGGTGATGCCCTCGGCCCATTCGGGGGTATATTTCTGGATGTGGGGGAGGAGTTTGTCAAAGCCGAACGTATGCTCTTCGACAAAATCGTGGTCATATAAATCTTCGCCGACGATAACGTTCATCATGGCCAGCGCCAGGGCGCCGTCCGTACCGGGTCGGATCCGCAAATACATATCGGCTTTGTCCGCAATGGGAATCCGCTTCGGGTCGATGACAACCACTTTGGCGCCTTGCTGCATGTTCTTCTTTAAAAAAAATTTCAGCGGAAAATCAGACTGATCCGGGTTGTGCCCCCATAAGAGATAGAGGTTCGAATTGGGCTCTTCGGTGGGATACCGGCCAAAGGTCATCTGCCGTGTGATGATGCGCATGCGGTAGCAGATACTTTCCACGGAAAAGAAATTAGGTGAGCCGAATCCGGATCGCAAAAGGTGGACCAGGGAGGACATCTCCAGGTTTTCCACGCCGATTGAACCGCAAAACGTACCAAACACCTGCGCGCCGTATCGATCTTTTAACCGGAGAAGTTTCTCGGCGATTTCATCCAGTGCCCGGTCCCAGGAAATCTCCACAAATCCTTTGGCGGTACGCTTCATGGGGTGCTTCAGTCGATCAGGGCTGTAGATCAGATCCAGGGCATTGGCCCCTTTTGGACAGAGCCGTCCCTTGTTGATGGGGTGTGACGAGAGGCCTCTGATTTTTACGGCTTTGCCGTCTTTGACCGTTACTTCGGTACCGCAGCTGTGATAGCACAGCGTGCAGTCCGTATATACTGTTTTATTGGTGGTGGACATTTTTCTTTTCCCCATTAACGATATTTAGCAGATTCTGAAACGGTCGGGACGGAGCCCGACCCTACGAAAGCCCTCAAGACGCCAGGGACCGAAGTGATTCGCGTAGGGCCGGTCTCCGCGCCGGCCTGGCATAACATCCGATATCATGCATAACGATGGCCTTACAATTATTCTTAATTCAGCGCTTATGGGGAATAACCTCACACTTGCGTTCTCCTCACCGGAAATTGCTGTCATATTATTCAAAGCGCTGATTAATCTCCTTCTCAATACCACTTAAATAATGTTTAACATTCAGCAGTTTTTCTCCGGTCAACTGGCGTTTCAGTCCGACCGCCCATATGGCCGCCTGTATATTTTCCGAATATGTTCTGATGGGGATGCCTACGGCAATCAGCCCTTCGATATACTCTTCCAAGTCCAGGGCAATCCCCTCCGACCGAGCGCTGATGACCTCACTTTTATAATGCGATTTTTTGGTAATTGAATGGGGTGTAAACGGTTGAAGTTCACTTTCCGATAGAATCCGATCAATTTCCCGGTCGGAAAGTTGCGAGAGCATGGCTTTAATCCCGGCTCCGGCCAACGGCGGCATTTTCAAACCGATTTCCGAAGAGACTTTGATGTCTACTTCCGAATCCGCT
>JASFER010000239.1:0-9803 GCA_050124755.1 Desulfobacteraceae bacterium | reverse complement strand
ACGGCGGCGCCGGCATCGGCTTGGCCATCGTTAAAGAACTGGTCAAAGCCCATGGTGGTGAGGTGGGCGCTGAAATGGCAGGGGACCGCTTGGAGATTTGGTTCAGCCTGCCTGAACATGCCGTGGGAAACAACCCTGTTGATTAAAACCCCGACCTGCTGGTGTTTTCCGGAATCCGGCCAATCTTTACACAATCTTTACACGGCCTTTAAGACATTTTTAATTTACTGTCTTACTATCTGTCCAAAGCGACAACATTAACCCATGGGAGGTGTTCCATGAGAATCACGATAATCACCTTATTGACCATTGCCCTGGCGCTGGTGGGTATCCAGCAGGTCATGAGCAAGGATGAATCAATGGAAAAACCAATGATCGAAAAAATGTCTATACAAAAAAAAGTCGCGGTGTTTGCCGGCGGCTGTTTCTGGTGTACCGAGTCGGATTTTGAAAAGGTGGACGGTGTCATCGAGGCCATATCGGGCTACACCGGCGGCCATGTTGAAAATCCTACCTATAAGCAGGTGTCACGGGGCGGCACCGGCCATGTCGAGTCTGTCAAAGTGATTTATGACCCCCGTAAAATTGGCTACAGGGAATTGCTGGAGATCTTTTGGCGCAAGGTGAATCCCACCGACGGCGGGGGGCAGTTTGTGGACCGCGGCGACCAATACCGCAGTGTTATTTTCTATGCCGATGACCAGCAGCGCCGCTTGGCCCAGGCATCCAAGGAGAAGCTGGCGGCCGCGGGGATTTTTGACAAACCCATTGCCACGGAGATTCTGCCGTTGGGCACTTTTTATGAAGCCGAAGCGTATCATCAGGACTACTACAAGAGAAATCCCATTCGATATAAGTGGTACCGTCACGGCTCAGGGCGGGACAAATTTCTCAAAAGTGTGTGGGCCGACCGCCCCATGAAGACGAAAAAGGAGAAGCACATGGGCGATACCGATGATAAACCCATGATGGAGAAGAAGGACGCCATGTCCGATCCGGTTTATACCATCCCCGGCGACGAAGAGCTCCGCCGGCGATTGACGCCCCTGCAATATAAAGTCGTACGTCAGAACGGGACGGAAAGACCCTTTCAGAACACCTATTGGGACAACCATGATGCCGGCATTTACGTGGATATTGTATCCGGAGAGCCGCTGTTCAGCTCCACGGACAAGTTTGATTCCGGCACCGGTTGGCCCAGTTTTACCCGTCCGTTGGTTGCGGAAAACATCGTCGAAAAGGCGGACCGCAGCTTTTTGATGGCGCGCACCGAAGTGCGCAGCAAACACGCAGACTCCCACCTGGGGCATGTTTTTAACGACGGCCCGGAGCCCACCGGACTGCGCTATTGCATCAATTCGGCATCGCTTCGATTTGTGCATAGAGACGAGCTGGATAAAGAGGGCTACGGCCGGTATGCCTCCTTGTTCAAGTGATGCCGCCACCGGGCCATAGGTCCAAACCAACTCCACCAGGTAAGGTGAAACATGAAAACGACTACAGCAAAATAATGAAGCAGAAAAAGCGATTTTGGCAAATCACTTCTAAGACAATGCTTTTGATGAGCCCGGAGCGCTCCCGCTTAATGTGAACTTCTTTCCAAATTAATCCGGTAGCTTCCGCTTGGGGAACAGGCGTCGGCTTTTGTCGTTTAGAAGATTCGTCATCTCACCGAGAAAATTGATATATTGACCATAACACTTGACCGATTTGTGATTATCGAGCGCTTGAGTGACGGAGAAATAAACGTTGATGAATTTAGTGATAAACTGCGCAAAAGAGTCAAAACGCTCACAGGTGTGTAAGTTACGATAATCATTGCCACCCGCGGTGCGTGCAGTCGTTGACTTGCAGCCATAGGCCGCATATTAGAGGGATGACGGAACGTTTCCGACGGTTTTTATTTTTTTACCGCGTGAAAAAGGGGGTGCACCATGACGAAATGGGGGAAACTCGCCGGCCGCTACGAAGGACGGGAAAACCGCAAACACAGACTCCTGGCACTGGACGGCGGCGGTATCCGGGGTATTATGACACTCGAAGTTCTGAACCGCATGGAAGAAATGCTGGCTGAGGCTACCGGCCGCGGAACGGCTTTCCGGCTTTGCCACTTTTTCGATTATATCGCCGGGACCAGTACCGGAGCCATTATCGCTGCAGGCCTGGCCCGAGGTATGTCGGCCGCAGAACTGTTGGATTTCTATCAAAAGACCGGACCGGCCATGTTCGATAAACAGTTCATCCTGAAACGCTGGCAGGCCTTGTACAAATCCGAACCACTGAAAAAAGAGCTGCAGGCAACATTTGGCGCCGAAACAAAGTTGCTGCCCGACGATCTGGAGTGCCTGTTGCTGGCCGTGACCCGAAACCGCACAACGGACTCGCCCTGGCCCATCAGCAGCAATCCCCAGGCGAAATATAACGAAATCGACCGACCGGACTGCAATCTGAAAATTCCGCTATGGCAGATCGTTCGCGCCAGCACGGCGGCGCCTGTTTTCTTCCCACCTGAAGTGATTCCATGGGATCCCAATGACGAGGAAAAAACATTCGTTTTTGTTGATGGCGGCATGACGCCCTACAACAATCCCGCCTTTCTCCTGTATCGCATGGCGACACATCCCAGCTACCGGCTGAATTGGGCCAAAGGGGAGGATAAGCTGCTGCTGATATCCATCGGCACCGGCGCGGCTGTAACACTGGATGAAGACGTTTCGGACCCGAATCGTGGTTTAATCGGTAATCTTGCGGGCATTCCCAGCGCATTGATGTACGCGGCAATGGTTGATCAGGATACCTTGTGCCGCCAAATCGGCCGTTGTGTTCACGGAGCTGAGCTGGACCGTGAAATTGGCGACATGATCCCAAGGGATGAAGCCGGTGGCATCATCCCTCTCAGTGAGGACCTGGGAAGCGATTTTATATATGCGCGCTACAATGCCGATCTCAGCGCAGAAGGGTTGAAGGATCTGGGGTTGCCTGACATCAAGCCGGAAAATGTCCAGAAGCTCGACTCCATCGCCTACCTTGGTGATCTTCGTCGTGTGGGCGCCAAAGTGGCGGATGAGGTCGATATCGAACACTTCGGGAGTTTTATCAGTTAGGAGATTGCTGCCATGAAACCTCATGCATTCGTAGCCATGCCTTTTGGTATCAAACCGGACAGCAAAGGGAACCTGATCGATTTTAACAGCGTTTTTTCGAGATACATCAAACCAGCGCTTGAAGCTGCGGGTCTCGATGTTTTTCGCGCCGACCAGGAACAAAGGGCGGGCGATATTCGCACGGATATGTTCCAGGAATTGCTGATTGCGGACCTTGTCGTCGCCGACCTTACGATTAATAACCCCAATGTGTGGTACGAACTCGGCGTGCGCCATGCGCTCCGCTCCCGGGGCGTGGTGCTGGTATGCGGCGGACAAGTGACATCAGCCTTCGATCTCTATACGGACCGTAAACTGCGCTACCATATCAAGGGCCAAGAACCGGATCCGGCGACATTAGAGGACGATATCCAAAACCTTTCTCAAATGGTGAAAGAGACGATGGAATCGTGGCACGGCCGGAAAATCAGCCCTGTCTACAATTTGATGCCCAATTTGCAGGAACCCGACTGGAAGTCTCTGCGCATCGGGGATGTACGCGAATTCTGGGAAAAATATGATGCCTGGGAAAACAGCATCTCGCTGGCCCGCAAAGCCGGTCACATTGGCGACATACTCGTGCTGGCGGATGAGGCCCCCGTGGCCGCTTTTCGGGCCGCGGCCTGGATCAGGGCAGGTCAATCCCTGCGCAGGTCGAAGCACTTCGATTTCGCATTGGAACTGCTCCAGCGCGGTCTTAAAATTGAACCCCGCCATCTCGTCGGTCTTCAAGAAGAGGGCATCTGTCTGCAAAGGCTTGCCCTGGAGAACAAATCGGGATTCACCTTGGATCGCGCCCGCCATCACTACCACAGCGTGCTGAAGGAATACCCGAATGATTCTGAAACGTGGGCCCTCCTCGGTCGCGCGGACAAGGATGCGTGGACATCCTCATGGCAGGATCAAGGCGCAGCGCCGGAGCAATTGCGCGAAGACGCGGCGTACGAAGATGCCCTCCTGCGGGCTGCCATAGACAGCTACTTAGAGGGGTTCCGCCGCAATCCGGCCCACTACTACTCCGGCATTAACGCTTTGACTCTGATGCACCTGTACCAGCACCTCACCAAAGACAAGCGCTATGCGGCAGAAATGGACACGATGTCGGGCGCTGTTAAATTTGCGGCACAAGGCGAAAGAGACGAAGGCATGCTTTATTGGGCAAGGGCGACCCTCGGCGATATCGAAGTCCTGTCCGGTACATCGGACGCCGTCCGGGCGGCCTATAAAGAGGCCATCGCCAAAAACGAAAAGGACTGGTTTGCGCTGGACGCCTGTCGTGGACAACTGCAATTATTGAAAAGTCTCGGCTTTCGCCCTGACACCGTGGATGCGGGGATTGAAACCTTTGAACGTGCTCTGAAAAGACTTAGAAAGCCGGAAGAAGAATGGCGACCCCGGAAAGTTTTTCTTTTCAGCGGCCATATGGTCGACGCACCCGATCGCACCCCGCCGCGTTTCCCGCCTGAAAAGGTTGCAGAGGCTGGCCGAAAGATCGCGGAAGCACTGGCGCAACTGGATGCCGGCCCGCAAGATCTCGCCTTGACCCAGGGCGCGTGCGGAGGGGATCTATTGTTCACCGAGGCCTGTCAGAACCGCGGTGTCAAGGTGTATTGGCAACAACCCTTTGAAGAAGCGGAGTTTATCCAAAACTCGGTGATTCGAGGCGGCGAATCATGGCGCAACCGCTATTTGAATGCCAAAGCCAAATTGGCCGGACCCCAGCAGGCCGCACCGCAGCGATTGGGACCACTGCCCGAAAGTGCCGGCGGAAGTTATGCCTACGAGCGCTGCAACCTTTGGCTGCTTTATACGGCATTGTCTCATGGTATCAATAAAGTCCATTTTATTTGTCTCTGGAACGGCAAAGGCGGCGACGGGCCGGGTGGTACGGCGCACATGTACAATGAAGTCAATAGCCGAACCAGCCAGGTTAGATGGATTAATACCGATGAATTATGACCCTAATTGAGATAACCGGGTAAATAAAAATCCTTGACAAGCACGAACGGTCGTACTATTTTATAGGGCATGACTAAAGGCGAAGATACCAAATTGATGATTCTGGAGGTGGGACTGGACATGGCCAGCCAATTGGGGCTGGAGTCGGTGAGTATCGGCGCGTTGGCCAAAGCGACCCGCATGTCCAAGAGCGGATTGTTTGCCCATTTTCAATCCAAGGAGAAGCTTCAGAGTGACATTCTCAAGTTTGCCGGAGAGCTTTTTTCTCAGGGTGTGGTGGTACCGGCGTTGAAAGCCCAAGCCGGCATTCCCAGGATTCGCGCTTTAGTGGATAACTGGATCCGCTGGACTTCCAAGCTGACCGGAGGTTGTATTTTCGTTCAGGCCAGCAACGATTTTAAAGACCGCCCGGGGAGCGTCCGGGATTTTCTGCTGATGCAGCAGGAAGCCTGGATCGACTGCCTGCGGCGTATTTCCCAGTCGGCCATTGGTGCGGGGGATTTTCGGGAAGACATGGACTGCGACCAATTTGCGTTTGAATTGTACTCCCTTCTTCTGGGGTTTCACCTTTACTATAAATTACTCAAGAATGAGGACATCCAAAAGCGCCAGCATACGGCCCTGGACGCCCTGATTTTGCGCTACCGGAAAGCCGGTTAGCTGTTCGTTGACTTTCCGTCCGGCGGTCATTCATTTCCACTGAACAGGTAGGAATATGTTATTAAATGAGCGAACGTTATGAAAATACACCGGACAAAAGCACGAACGTTCGTATGTATTGATCGCCTACTGTATCATCCGGGGCATAACAAGACAATCTCAATAAGAACATTAACCGCTTAACCAGGAGGGTGAAATGCAGACGACCCAAAGCATACTGGATGCTTACAAAGCAGCAGATGAAGAGCAGCGTTTGTCCATGTTTTTAACTTATCGGGATTTGAGGGTCCAATTTACGGAAATGGATATGGCCGAACTGACCCATTTGGAATCAGCGCGATCCAAAAAATCCCTGGGTGCAACCCGGTCAAAATGGCCTCGATGGCTTTCAGCATACTGCTGGGGGTGGTTGAAACATTGCCGATAGATAAGGTAGCCCGATCACCTCCAGGGCATCTTTGAGTTTGCCGATCTTATAGCGGGATTCGAGCTGATACATCAACTCGCTAAGCGCTTCGTGGGAAGGCATCAGGGCCAGCCGCTCAAATGGAGTGTCATGAATAAACGTTTCCGGCTCCTTGGGAAACAGAGAAAATCTCAGGGTCTCCTTATAATAATCCGCCAGGGTCGTTTCCAACCCATCAACCGCTTCTCCCATCAGATATTGGGAAGAATTGGCTTGAGGATCCAAATCCACTACCAGCGTGCGCTGTCCGGCAGCCGCACTCAACGCCGCAAGATTGCAAGCAATAGTGGATTTACCCACGCCGCCCTTTTGATTGAATATTACCCTTCGCATGTGTTTATCCTTTTTTGATGGCAGCAGGAGATTGGAATTAAACGGAGCGTTCGTAGAAGAGAGATAATAATACGGACCGTATAACAAGATTGCGATTATGGCAAACGGATAAACCCCTATGTTGCAAAAGCCGGATGGCACATTTTGTAACAGAGATGGGAAAATTTGTTGCTTTTTGCGATGGATATCCGACCCTTCAGGCTGAATTGAAAAGCGTATAGGTGTTTTTCACACCCCTAATTGATAGCTGAACCAAAATCCACAACTCCCTCCCCCTTGACGGGAGAGGGCCGGGGGGGTGAATGATATCGAATAATTATACGCCTTTGCCCACCTTCCCCGACGGGAAAGGGCATACAATGAGTGCGTGATCAAAAGAGGGGACAGTGGAATGCAATGGTAACCTTTGGCATGCATTCTGCTTTGATTGTTAAAGGCTATCTCAAAAAAGTCTCTTGGCCCCATCCGGGTTGTGGACATAGGGCTTTCAAATCCTCGATATACCGGCGTATGCCTGCGGTGGGAAACCCCCCATGTCCGCCGACATCCAGGGCCAAAATCCGATTATATTTGTTAGCGTAAATGCGTGGCGGAGCATCAAATCCTATGAAATCAGTAAGAACACTTTTCGTTTTTTCTCTCCTGCTGTGTTCCCTGTTTTTGAGCATCAACAGTGTGGCTGCGGCTGATGCACAGCAATCCGGCGACCTTAAAATAGACCAGCCGGCAATATCCCTATCGGAAGAACTGGGAGACGCCATGGCGCGCGAGGCTATGCGGGTCAAGGAACAGCTTCAACAGCGGGCATGGTCCATGTTCGAACGGGAGCCTTTGGGTTGGGGGTGGCAGACCATTGATTATCTCCATAAGTGGATCTTGACCCTGCCGTTGCAAATCCCCGCTTTTATGAAAACGGTGATGGAGCAGAGCCGGGTCCTGGGGTTTGTGGGGTCGATTTTGATGCTGACCTTTCTGGTGGCCGTGTTTTATAGTTTGTTCGGAAGGAGAAAAATACTGGCCCATATTGAAAATGCAATGGGCCCGATAAGTGACAAGCTGCCGCAAACCGCATATCCTTTCTTTGATTCAGCCGTCAGAATGATTGTGACGGCGCTCTTTCCCCTTGTACTTTTGGCCCTTTACCTGTTTGTCCAAGCGTTGATCGATTATAAAGCCCCCTGGTTTCAACTGACCGGGCGGTTGCTGGGGTTGTGGGCATTCGGCGCTCTCATCATCAATCTGTTACGCGAGGGATTGACCCGCGGTCTTTTCGAGGTCACCAAGGCCCACGGTAAAACCATATTTCATTTAACACACCTGGCAGTGCTTTATGCCATCTCCGGTGTGGCGCTTTTCTGGGCGGCCGAGGCTTATCAACTGAGGACCGATATCCTGGCGTTGCTGAAGTTTGCCGTTTCCATCTCCATCGTTTTTGTTCTTTTTTCCCTTCATTTGAAGAAGAAAGCCATGCTTTCGCTGTTGCCCCGGCTGCCCTATAAAAGCTACGCCGCTTTTGTGAGGCTGTTGAGCCGCTATTACTTCCCAATTGTTTTTTCCCTGCTGTTTACCGCCTTGTTGTGGTGTTTTGGCTATCGCAGACTGGGAAGCACTGTTCTTTTCAAAGTATGGTCCTCCGGTGCGGCCTATTTGGTCATTATGCTTGTTTACCATTTGATCCAGAGCGGATTGTCTGCCTGGCATAAAAAGACACCACCGGATGATGAAACCGCTCAATTTCTCTACCGTTCGATTAGAAGCGTTCTGGTGTATGCCACCGTCCTTGCCACAGTGATGGTCCTGCTCAATCTAATGGGTATGCTGAGCATTCTCCAGCAGCTGATTTCTTTCCCCGTATTTCAGTTGGGTCAAACCACTGTTACCTGCTGGACGATTTTAAAAGCGATCCTTATATTAACCGCATTTGTTTTCTTCTCGCGCGCGCTGCAGGCCTATCTCGATTATAAAGTCTATCCTTCGGTGGGTGTCGATCCAGGCCTTGGTTATGCGCTGAATACGTTTTTGAAATATTTTATTGTCGTGGTGGGCTTTCTCACATCTTTAAGGGTGATGGGGGTTGATCTGCGTTTCTTGCTGGTTTTTGCGGGTGCCATCGGCATCGGAATAGGGCTGGGATTGCAAAATATGGCCGCCAATGTCATCAGTGGTTTTACCATTATTTTTGGCGGTAAAATACGCAAGGGGGACTGGATCGAGGTGGGGCAAACCATGGGGATGGTCACCGATATCTACCTGAGGGCTACTAAAGTTCGAACCCGGGATAATATCGAATACCTGGTTCCCAATTCAGACTTTATATCCGGGACGGTGGTGAATTATTCGCTCTCATCTCCCTTTGTCCGCCTCGAATTACCATTGGGGGTCTCCTATGATGACGATCCCAGGCAAGTGGAACAAATCCTGCTGGAAGCCGCCGGGCGGGAAGCGATGGTGGTCAACTATCGCGAACCAAGCGTGCGTTTTACCGGATATGGCGACAGCTCCATCAATTTTATTCTGTTGTTTTGGATCGATGTACGCAAGACGGCCCGCCGAAGGGTCAAAAGCGCTTTATACTTTAAGATCTTTGACGAGTTTAAAAAAGCCGGAATCGAAATTCCTTTTCCCCAGCGTGATGTTAATTTGCGCAGCGACCCTGCGGTCACCCAGCCTTTTGCAGGTAATGGTCAATCCGAATACTCCCAAGGTGTTCATGGGGCCGTAACAGCGGTCTCTATTGAAGAGCAGGATCATTTGAAACCTGCTGCTCGGTGACCTTTTTGTCCGATCATTAATTTATTTTCAGAAGAGGTAGGGAACCGCTGGGGCCTCAACTGGCCTGATTTTGGCTTTTGTAACCATGGGCACAGGTTTGCCATTGATTTGCTGAAGATCGAAGATGCCATCCACTTGCACCCACTGGTCGTTGGCGAAAGCATCTGCCTGATCCGAATCCAGCGCAATCGCCAACGGCAGTGCATCCGCAGCACAGCAGGTGATCAGAAAACGATACACGGCGGTACCCATGCCTCCGAAATGTGCCTTAAGCTGCTCATCGCGCAGGATCATTCCCGTGACAATCACCCGTTGCCCTTTAAAAGAATTGGGATTGCGGAAGATTTCAAGGATCGTTCGCTCTTGAGGCGTCTCTTGCCGGGCACTTTGAATTTCCCCCGCTGGTGACAGCGCGTCCGGATTATTTTCAGCCTCCCGGGAGGAACGCAGGGGTTGATCTTTTCGACCTA
>JASFER010000238.1:0-9832 GCA_050124755.1 Desulfobacteraceae bacterium | reverse complement strand
TATCGGCTTCAATTGCAGATGACATCCGGGAAAATGTTGACGGTAAAACAATTTTTATTCCGGTAAATGTTCATTACGCATTGCCGGCTACAGAAAAACAGTTTACCGGGCACTTGCCAACGGGCAGCTGGGTTTCAGTTCCGGAAGACCTGGTTGTTGGTATTCACTGGATAAATACGAAAAAGCGAAGAATAGATCTGGATCTATCCATAATCGGCGTATCCGGTAAAATAGGATGGGATGCGAGTTACAGATCCAAAAAACGCAACATTCTTTTCTCCGGCGACGTAACAGACGCACCGGCTCCGCACGGGGCATCGGAGCTTTTCTACATTAAGAAGGGCTTGCCGGAACCTAAAATACTGATTGCAAACTACTATAATTATCAAGCCGAGGATCCAGTTGACTGTAAAATTCTAACCGCACATGAAAATCCAAAGAGATTCGGTAAAAATTACATGATTGATGTAAATAATATGGTTGCTGCCGCTAATATAAAGATATCAAGAAGGCAAAATATTCTGGGGTTGATCATAAACATCGATGGTGAAAATAGAATATATTTTGCCAATGTCAGCATAGGCAACTCCATAACGTCTTCCAAAAATGAGAACTCTATGCATGCTAGACATTATTTGATCGGTAGCACTGTAAATTCAATAAGTTTTAGAAAGATTTTAAGTATGGCTGGGGCAACTGTTGTCAACAAGATTCCGAAAGGTGAATTTCTGAATTTATCCCCTGAAATGCTGAATAAAGAAACATTAATAGATCTTATCAGCCCACAATAAAAAAAAGCTAATGCAGCTGACGCAAAAAGCCTCGCGGCTGATTAGCAGCGTTCGTTGTCAGCCGGCAATATCAAACTGGAGATTTCGTGTGGGGAAATGGAAACGGCGATTGATCATCTGCGTTAGTGTTCTATCCATACTTCTTGCAGTCGGTGGCTGGGCGTTTTATCATTGGCTTGGCTTCATGAGCGGGAACCGGAAGTTTTGGTCATCGAGATGGACCGCTCTTGAATGGCACACTGCAATATCCCATGGACCTAAGCATCGATTCGGAGGGCCGTGTCTTGATTGCCGACGGGGGAACAGGGTACATCCGCCGCTACACACCCCACAAAGGGCTTTCCTCACCCTGGCGAAGCATTCGGATTGACATGCCCCACGGCTTGGCAGTCGCACCGGATGGTGAAATGGTTGTCGCCGAGATGCACGGCCATCGAATCTGCCTGTTGACACGCGACAACGAGCTTATTCGTCTTTGCGGCACGGGAAAATCGGGATCCGGACCCGGCCAACTCAGAAAGCCTGCCGCGGTGCTCATTCATTCCGGCTATTTGTGGATTGCCGACTTGGGAAATCACCGGATACTTACCGCGAGATGGCCTTCCACAATCGATTAAATGCTGCACATTCAACCAGAATTCGGGCGAACGGCCGATTGGAAAACCACATCTCTTTTGATATCAATACCATATTTGCGCATGCGGTTCCAAACCGTTACCCGATTCACGCCCAGTATGCTTGCGGCCCGTGTCTGATTGCCGCCGGCTTCTTTCAATGCCTCCATAAGATTTTGTTTTTCTTTTGCATCTTTAATACCCAGGAGTGATTGTCCTGCTCCTGTGCATTGGACATGTGCCATCAACTGAGGTGGCAAATGGTCGCAGTTGAGAGGACCGTTTTCCGCAATGGTAAATGCGTAATGCAGGACGCTCTTCAGCTCTCTGACATTACCGGGCCAGTGATACTCCACCAATGCGTTCATGGTTTCACGTTGAATCCCCTTGATGTTCTTGCGTGTCCTTTTATTGAGGCGTCGCATGAAGGTTTCCACCAGCAGCGGTATATCCTCTTTGCGTTGTCGAAGCGGAGGCAATTGAATGGGCAGCACATTGATGCGGAAGTATAAATCCTCACGAAACTTGTTTTGGGAAATCAGTTCAACCAGATTTTTATTGGTTGCCGTAATGATGCGCACATCTACAGTAATGGGCCTGTCATCGCCAACATGCTCAAATTGTTTGGTTTCTAATGCCCGCAGCAATTTGATTTGAATGGACAGGGGCACATCGCCGATTTCGTCCAGAAAAAGATCGCCACGGTGGGCGGTTTGAAAACGGCCCTTTCGATCGCGAAATGCCCCTGTAAAAGACCCTTTGACATGCCCGAACAGCTCACTTTCAAGCAATGACGCGTTCAGTGCGGCACAATTGACCTGGACATAGGGGCCCTCTTTTCGATAGCCTCTTTCATGAATCGCCCTGGCTACCAACTCTTTGCCGGTGCCGCTTTCGCCGAAAATGATGACGGGTGCATCGCTCTGGGCGGCTTTTTCAATGATGCCATATATTTTTTGCATCTCATTGGAGAGTCCGATGAGGCCGCAATACCCATCCGTTGCATCGAGCTGCTGGGTCAGCAGTTCCACCTTCCGGTCCAGGCGATCGATCTCACTGATATCGGTCAGGGTTTCAACAGCGCCCAATTGTTTGCCATCCTCATCGTAGAGGACCGATGCGTTTTTCAGAGCCGGCAGCGTGCTGCCGTCTTTTTTTACGATTTCACACCGACATCTTCTAACACTGTCAAATTTGGGGTCAAACAGCTTGCACCACCCGCTGTTGTTGCCGTTGATGTACAATTCACAGGCGTTGCACTCCAGCAGCGTACATTGTCGTCCAACGGCCTCGGCGGCGGTATATCCGGTCATTTCTTCAAATGACCGGTTGACCGATAGAATGACACCTTCATTGCTGATAATGAGCAATGCTTCATTCATTGTATCGACAACCCGCCCCCAGTATTTGTCGGCGACGATTCGTTTCATAGAGATCTCCCTTATTGACGTGCCGTCAGCGGGCGCTTTCTATAAGTGTTAAGATTTTAAACATATGTTTATTTAACATTTAAACATTATTCAAGCAAAAAAAATCCGGATAATATTTAATTGTATTGATTACAGATAGTTGAAACAAAATACAGTGGTATTTTGTATTGGCATGGTTTTTGGTTTGTCAGTAAATGAATGCCGTCAAAGGCGCTGCATAGGTCATTTGTTCAGCCAATGGAGCAAAAGTTGAGCAAAATATCCAAAATCAATCTTGTCGACGTGCCATGGCCCATCAACCTTCTTCAATGCTCCAGGCAAACGGATATGATGCAGCCGGGTGACGAACTGGTGATCACACTGGCGGATAAAGACGTTAAAGAGAGCTTGATTCATTTTTTGCTTGCCATACCCGACTTGTCTTTCAATGTCTCCAACACCGGACGCGGCTATACCATCAACGTCAAGAAAACCCGAACGTTGCATAAAAAAGATGGCGAAGGGAAGATGCAGCGGGAATTTCCGGTGAAGCGGCGACCTGACGGTTGACTTTTGAAACCATGCATGGATGGGCAAGGCGACAGGAGGCTTTATGCATTTGAGTCGTAGAAGTTTTTTCAGAGTCTGCGGGATTGGCGGTGCGTCGCTGGCGGTCCGGCCGACTTCAGCCGCAGCGGTTCCGGCACATCAGGATGCGGACAACGCATACGGCTGCCTGGTGGACACCACTTTGTGCGTGGGATGCCGCAAGTGCGAGCAGGCTTGCAACCAGCGTCACAATCTTCCCATGCCGGAAGCGTCATTCGAAGAGCTGACGGTTCTCGAAAATGAACGGCGCATGAACGAAACCACCTATACGGTGGTCAATAAATACTACCCCAAAAACATCGGCACCCTCACCTGGCGGCAGCGGCCCACCTATGTAAAATTCCAGTGCATGCACTGCAACGATCCATCCTGCGTATCGGCCTGCATTGTGGGTGCCCTGACCAAAACAGAAAAGGGTGCCGTTGTTTATGATGCCCAAAAGTGTATCGGCTGCCGCTATTGCATGGTGGCGTGTCCTTTTCAGGTACCGGCATATGAGTATCACAATCCCGCGACACCGCAGGTTCGCAAGTGCACCTTCTGCTTCGAATATATAAAAAAGGGTGGGTTGCCGGCATGTGCCCAGGTATGCCCGCGCGAAGTGATCATATTCGGAAAAAAGCGGGACCTGCTCGCTCTGGCCCGTTGGAAGATGAAAACCAATCCGGGTAAATATGTGGACCATATTTACGGAGAGCACGAAGTCGGCGGGACATCGTGGCTCTATTTGTCTTCCGAACCCTTTGAATCCATTGGCTTCCCCAAACTCGGCACCAAGGCTCCGCCCCGATTGACCGAAGCCATCCAGCACGGGCTTTTCCAGTACTTTGCCGCTCCCATCGGCCTCTACGCGATCCTGGGCGGCATCATGTGGGCCACCGGCTTTCTCAGCGGCAAGCAGCAGGAAAACAAACAAGACGCAAACCATAAGGAGAGATCCAATGAACGGCCATGAAGCGGCAGCGCCGGTGGAAGAAAAATTCCTGACACCGGGGGTCATGGTCCTGATGGCGCTGATGGGCATTGGGGGCGCTTTTGTCGTCGCCCGTTTTCTTTACGGCATCGGCGCGGTTTCCAACCTGAGCAATCAGTACCCCTGGGGAATCTGGATCGGCATCGACGTGGCCTCGGGCGTAGCCCTGGCCGCCGGCGGATTCACCACCGGCGCCATTGCCTATGTCTTCAACCGGGAGCAGTACCATGCGGTGATCCGCCCGGCCCTGCTGACCGCCATGCTGGGATATACCTTCGTGGTCTTCGGTCTCCTGGTGGACATCGGGCGCTACTGGAACATCACCAGCCCCATTTTTAACCACAACGGCCATTCGGTGCTGTTCGAAGTCGCTATGTGCGTCATGATCTACCTGCACGTGCTCTACATCGAATTCATCCCCATCGTGGTGGAACGTTTCAAAGGCCGGGTCAAGCTGCCGGGGCCGCTGGCCGGTCTGAACGGCGGCCTTGAAAAAATCCTGGAGACCGCCGATAGAATCCTGGACAAGATCATGTTCGTTTTTATTATCGCCGGCATCGTGCTCTCCTGCCTGCATCAGTCCAGTTTAGGCTCCCTGATGCTCATTGCGCCCTATAAAGTGCACCCGCTCTGGTATACACCCATTCTGCCCCTGCTGTTTCTGCTCTCCGCCTTTGCGGCCGGCTATCCCATGGTCACCTTCGAGTCCATCATCGTGGCCAAATCATTCGACCGCCCGCCGGAGATGCATGTGCTGACGCCCCTGGCCAAGTTCATGCCCCTGCTCATGGGGATCTATCTGGCAGCCAAACTGGGTGACATGATCGTCCGCGGCACCTATGTCTATCTGCTGGACGGCACCTACCAGACCAACGCCTTTCTCGTAGAGGTCGTCATCGGGGTGATCCTGCCCTTTGCGCTGCTTCTGTTCTCAAGGGTGCGCCGTTCGCCGGGATGGCTCTTTATTGCCTCGACCATTTTTGTTCTGGGGGTTCTGCTCAACCGCATCAATGTCTTCGTGGTGTCCTACACGCCACCCTATAAGCTGGTCTCCTACTTCCCGGCCCTGGGGGAGATATTCATCACCATCGGCCTCATCGCCGCACTGATGTTCGTCTACCGCGTGGTGGTTTTTATTTTTCCGGTGCTGGGAGCCCAGCCCAAAAAGATGTCGCCGACCCTGCTGGTGCTTTTCACGCTGGGCACCCTGCTGATGCTCCAGGCTGTCCCTGCACCCGTCTTGGCAGCCCAGGAACGCATACAGCGCCCCCTGCCCTTGATGGCAGACCAACCGCCGTCCCTGGCCGATGCACCTAAAGTGATCCTTCTCGACAAACCGGTGGTCAACAAATACAGCGATATCTATGAACCGGTGCGGTTCATGCACAGCAAGCACGCCAACGTCTTGCAGGACTGCACCATCTGTCACCACCGCATA
Source organism: Desulfobacteraceae bacterium (assembly GCA_050124755.1). Taxonomy (GTDB): domain Bacteria; phylum Desulfobacterota; class Desulfobacteria; order Desulfobacterales; family Desulfosarcinaceae; genus JARRKU01. The sequence continues at coordinate 3,998 of JASFER010000238.1, read as the reverse complement.
CCGAGGGAAGCGGACGACCGTTACGGGACGCCGGTATCCATGAAACTGCTGCGGGAAAGAGCGGCCTTGCCGGTTTCCTGCGATCAATGTCATGCCGAACCCTTTAATGAAAAGGATCTGGGCACACCCGGTCTGAAAGGCGCCTACCACCAATTGTGCATGGACTGCCACAGAGAATCCGAGCAGGTCCCCTTTACGCGCGGCCCGGTGCTTTACAGCGCCATGGTCAGAGGGCCCGTGGTCAGGACCCTCGATACGCGGGCGCCCACCGACTGTCTGGCCTGCCACGCTAAAAAAGTGCCCAGCCACAATAAGTTGGTTAAGCTCGAAGGGCCGGTGGACGCCCTGGCGGTCACCCGCAACTGCCTCGCATGCCACGAAAAGGAGGGCCAGGCCATTTTGCGCACCGCACACTGGAACTGGCATGGCGCCTCTCCCTATACGGTGGGGCATGAGAAGCGGATCGACCTGGGGAAAAAATCGGCGACCATCAACAACTTCTGCATCAATTTGAACGGCAACTGGCCCCGCTGCACCAGCTGCCACATCGGCTATGGTTGGGAAGACCAGAATTTCGATTTCACCGATATGACCCGCATCGACTGCCTGGTATGCCATGACACCACCGGCAAGTACGCGAAAGCGCCGCCCGCCGCCGGTTTTCCGGAAAAGAACCTGGATCTGGTCGCCATAGCTCAAAACGTCGGGCGCCCCAGCCGGTCCACTTGCGGGATGAACTGTCATTTCCGCGGCGGCGGCGGGGATGCGGTCAAACATGGCGATATGAGCTCAATCCTCGAGAAACCGGACAAACAGCACGATGTCCACATGGGCGTCTCCGGCGGCGGACTGAATTTCAAGTGCCAGGATTGTCACAAAACCCGTAACCACATGATTTCCGGACGCAGCATCTCCGTACCGGCGGTGGAAGGCGATCTCTCCTGTGAATACTGCCATACGGACCGGCCCCATGTGGGCCGGGAGCTGATCGACCACCATTTGAACAAGCATACCCGGCATGTGGCCTGCCAGACCTGCCACATCCCCCTCTATGCCAAAGGCAGTCCGACCAAGATTTTCTGGGACTGGTCCACCGCCGGTCAGGATTGCGAGGTCACCAAGGATAAATACGGCAAGCCCAATTACGCCAAGAAAAAGGGCCACTTCCAATGGAAAGAAGCGGTCAAGCCAACCTATTTCTGGTACAACGGTACGGTCAAGCGCTACCTGCTCGGCGACCGCATCAACGCACACGGCCCCACAGAGCTGACCCAACCCATGGGCAGCATCAACGACCCGGCCTCACGCATCTACCCCTTCAAACTGCACCGCGGCAAGCAAATCAGCGATAAAGTCTATCAATATCTGATCACGCCAAAGCTGTGGGGCGGCTTTTGGAAAGATTGGGATTGGGACAAGGCCGCCGCCGAAGGCATGCAAGCGGCCGGTCTGCCGTATAGCGGTCAATATGAGTTTGTGAAGACGGTCATGTACTGGGGCTTGACCCATGAAGTCGTCCCCAAAGAGAACGCCCTGGCCTGCGCGGAGTGCCACGCCGCTCTGACCAAAGCCCCCTATTGCGGCAAATGCCACCAGGGCAGACCGGACGTGGACTTTAAGGCGCTGGTGTACAAAGGCATCAATTTCAAACGTCTGGCTGAAACCGGTATGGATGTGGCCGAGCTCATCGGCGTCACCAATTATATCGATTACAAAGCCTTGGGCTATCCCGGCGATCCCATCGAATACAGCGGTCGCCTGGACAAGCTGATGCTTACCGTCAACAGACCGGAAGGAAAAGGCCGGTAAACCATCGAACATGAGGAGACAAAGATGTTAAGAAAAATCGGAAGCCTGATGACGATCTTGTTTTTGATATGCGCGCTTTCCGGCCTGGTGATGGCCGAAGGCAAAGGCAACGCCCGCAAAGGCAAATATCTCTTCCGTAAAAACTGTCGCAGCTGCCATGGCGAAGGCGGTTCCGGCGGGGAACTCAGCCCCATTTCAAAAACCCAGGCCCAGTGGGAGAAAGTATTTAAACAGATCGATACACTGAAATGCGCCTCCGAGTGGCAAAAGTTGTCGGAACAAGAGCTCGTCGACATACATGCACATCTGTGGGGGCACGCATTTGATTCACCGTCGCCGGCCAAATGCAAATAGGAGAAATAGCGCCATGCTGACCCGCCGAAAGTTTATGCAATTATCGGCTGCGGCGGCCGCCACTGCGGCCGTGGCCGGCAGTTCCCCCCGCGTGCTGTACGCCCTGGTGACGGGCCCAAAAAAGGACGCAAAAGCTGGGACGCGAAATGTCTTTTCGGCCTGCGATATGTGCTTCAACAAATGCGGTTTGATCGCACGGGTGGAAGACGGTGTGATCAAGAAGCTCGATCCCAACCCAAAGTCCCTCAAGTCCCGCGGCATGCTCTGCGCCCGGGGCAACGCCGGGGTCAAGCAGCTTTACTGTCCGGATCGGCTCAAATACCCGCTCCTGCGCAAAGGCGCCCGAGGCGCAGGCAAATGGCAGCGGCTGACCTGGGACCAGGCCCTGGACCATGCCGCCGAACAGATGGAGCGCATCGGCAGGCAATACACGCGCTGCGGCTTTCTGTTCATGGCCGGAACCGATATGCAGTCCACTTTCGTGCATCGCTTTGCCGAGGTCTACGGCTCTTTCAACATCATTTCCCATGAATCCAACTGCCTGCTGAGCCGCAACCGGGCCTTTTTGGACACTTACGGTGTGGTGCCCACCCCCGACGTGTTGAACAGCAAGTACATCATCATGCCCGGGGCCAACCGCTTCGAGGCCCTGGTCACCCCCGACAGCATGGATCTGATGACCGCCATGCAGGCCGGCTGCAAACTAGTGGTCCTGGATCCGCGAAGAACCAAAACAGCAGCCCTGGCCGACGAATGGTACGCCATCCGTCCGGGCACCGACATGGCCTTTTTTCTGGCCGTGGCCCATGTGCTGATTGCCGAAGAACTTTACGATAAGCAATTTGTAGCGAAAAAGACCTCGGGCTTCGATGCATTCAAGGCCCATGTCAAACCCTGCACGCCGGATTGGGCGGCCGAAGAAACGGAAATTCCCGCCCGCCATATTCGACGGATCGCCAGGGAACTGGCGGCCGCGGCACCGGCTGCCATGGTGTATCCCGGCCGGCGCAGCTCAGATTATGAAGATTCCACCCAAATTCGACGCGCCTATGCCATCGTCAACGCGCTACTGGGCAATTGGGACCGCAAAGGCGGGCTGATCGTACCGCAGAAAATCAAACCCGGCCACCTGGAGGTGGATCCTCCTTGGTATGACGACAATCCGGAAGACCGGGTGGACGCCGGCCGTGCCCGGATGATGTTCGACGAAGAGGGGTCGTTTAAACACACCCGCGATGCGGTGATCGAAGGCAAACCCTATCCCGTCAAAGGCTGGATGACTTACAAGACCAACCCCATGCAGACCGGGGCCAACCGTAACAAAACCATCGAGATGATCAACAAACTTGAATTTATGGTGACCATTGACATCACCATGAGCGACACGGCCTGGCTGGCCGATCTCGTTCTGCCCGCGCCCAGCTACCTGGAGCGCAAAGATCCGTTGTCGGCCTTCCTGGCCTCGTCCACCTGCTCCGGCGTGACCACCCGCAATCCCGTCGTTCCCGCCTTGTTCGAGTCCAAACCGGCCTTCTGGATTGTCAAAGAGCTGGCCAAACGGCTCGATCTGGCCGAGCATTTCGATTTCACCATGGACGATTTCAGAAATGCCCAACTGGAGGGTCTGCCGGAAGTGGCCAAAGCCATCGAAGCCGATGGCGTCTACAACATCGTCGGCCCCAGCCACGGCATCCACAAAGACAAACCGTTCAAGACGCGCTCCAAGAAAATCGAGATCTACAATTCACGCTACGCAGATAAAGGCATCGATCCCATGCCGGTCTATACGCCGCCCAAAACCGCCCCGCCGGGTCATTTTCGTATGGTAGTGGGCC
>JASFER010000237.1:0-10055 GCA_050124755.1 Desulfobacteraceae bacterium | reverse complement strand
AAAGGCTTCCAGCACCGCCATCAGCCGGATGTGAGCCCACCGGGCGCCTTCCACGGCCGGTCCGCGGGCGGCTGCCGGTACTTGCCCGAACAAGTAGGCAAGGGCCGGCACCAGGTTCAAAAACGGCGGCGGATCCGTGTCCGGATCGAAGTTGGGGTTGAGGGCGCGGCCCACCACCCTGCGCATCCGCTCTAAATCACGGGGGGTTTCCGCAATAGCCTTTTTGACCAGCATGTTCATGGCCGCGGTCAGTGTGGAGAACGGGGCGCTGCGTGTCAGGGCGTCGGCCTTGCCGTAGACAAACAGGGCCCCGGCCGCTTCCGCCTCCACCGCAAACCGGGTGACCAGGGCGGTCTTGCCCGAACCGGCCGGTCCGGAAACCAGCACGGCCCTTGGTTTGCCGTTTTGAACCTGCTTGAAGCTTTGGATGATTTTGCCGAGATCGGTCTTTCGGCCGCAGAAAGGTTTCATAGATGGAACCAGATGGTACAGTGCGCAATCAACATGAGGTCATTCCAGCCCCGAAGTCGGGGTCAAGGTCAAATTCAAATCAATGGATGTCTGGCTTTACCGTAACGGCTTCCAGAGGCCCGGGGTGGCTGTTCAATAATTAACCAAAACCCGGGCCCGTGAGAATCCCGCCGCCCAATATCCAGCCTTGTTTCGTATCTCTTATCGCATGAAACCGGTTTTTGTTCAATATGAAACCATTGGCCACCTTGGCTTCACGACTGTATAATATATTGTTATTAATATAATTTATTACTTTCCCGAAGGTCCCGAAACCTGCTTTTTGATCCTATCTCTTGCGGGTCATTTTTTTCAGGAGTCCGGACGACCGGCTCTTGTGGGCCTGATAACATTCGCATGTTTGGTACTCAAAATGAGGAACTGCGAAATGAGAATGTTAACATGGCGATTTTGGACCGTTGTTTTGGTCAGAGGCAAAATCCGAATTTTATTTCGCTCTCTTTCACTCATCCATACGGAACTCACTTTCCTTGCCACCGGCAGTAGAAAAAGGAGAAATAGATGCGCATAATGAGCCATTGTGTTGTGCTGGCAATCATTTTCATCATAGCGGCCGGCTTGAGTGGCTGCGGTAAGGGCGACGGAAATGTCCATCCGATGAACCAGAATATGGACAGCGCGGTGGATACCGACGGGGATGGTATGGAAGATAGCGCCGACAACTGCCCCGACACGGCCAATTCCGAACAAACGGATACCGATGCCGACGGCTGGGGTGACCGCTGCGACGATGACGACGACAACGACGGCCTGGAAGATCTCCTGGACCCGGCGACCCTTGACCCGGCTATCTGCGGGGACGCCGACGGCGACACCTGCGACGACTGCAGTGTGGGTACCGACGGTTTCGGTCCGCTGGCCGACAACGATGCCGGCAACGACGGCTCCGATCTCGACGGCGACGGCACCTGCGATGCCGGCGACGACGACCCTACCAACGGCCGACCGTTGGTCCACTATAAGTTCAATGCCCAGGACGGCGCCACCATCGCCGACCACGGCCTGGCGCAGGCGCCCGCAACGCTGACGGGTGGTCTGAACGCCACCCCCGACGAGGAAGGACATCCACAAGAAGCCTATACCCTTTCGGGAAGTGATAATTATGTTGAAATAGATGCCGCCGGTCTTGAGAAGATCAACGCGGTGCTGACCGATGAAATCACCGTCGTCATGACATGCCGCCACGGTGGAAATGCTTCTATTGCGTCAATCCCAATGCTACAGGTAGAGGGGCACGGAGGTGAACATATCTCACTCAATCGTCTGATGACCCTCATCAATCTGCACATGGATCTGGATCATAATGGGAAATCAGCTGCGGTCAACTCGCTTAGACTTACTGATTTTGGCGGTTGGCACCATATCGCCTTAACCTACAGTGAACATACTGCAAAGCTGTATATCAACGGCAATGCCGTCGGGCTGGGTTATGCAGAAGATGCCGGGATCTTCGACATTGCCGCATTGAAGATTCCAGGTGATGTCAGGGATCTGACGGTTTCCGACTTCAGAATCTATGACAGGAGCCTGAAACATGAAAAGGTCAAAGCACTGTGGAACAAAATGCATGCCCATTTCACCCTGGACGCCGGACATACGACGGAGGAGACGACTGTCGCAACAGACCTTACACGCGATGTGGCGGGCCAATACAGCGGCATTTTCCGCGGTTCTGATCCCACATCGTTTTCACCGGCAAGATTTACAATGACCCCTTACAATGAGGATGAGGGTGCCGTCGAATTCAACGGCGGCAACTGCATCGAACTGGATTCCCAACTCACCGCAGGTCTCAGCGGGGATACCTTCACCATCGCGGCCTGGATAAAACCGCTGGATGCCCAGGGCGGGGGCGTCATTGCCTCCAGAGCGGGGTGGAGGCTCTGGCAGGAAGGCAACGCCATCAAATTCGGCGTCTATTCCGATGAGAGCGCCGCTGAGTGTGAGTATTCCAATTTCGATACCAGCGGATGGCATACGACACATAACGGTTGGATGCATGTCGTAGCAACTTGGGACCGTTTTTCCGGTCGTGCGGTCCTGTTCGTGAATGGCGAGAGGATCAATAGCGCAAACAACAACCAACCGATAGCCACGGGGAACGATCCGATTCTGATCGGCGCACGATACGGTGAGGACAATCAACCGGGCGACTATTGGAATGGCGTCATGGATGACCTCCGGTTTTTCAACAAAGCCCTCCAGATGGAAACATTGCACCAGACGCCAAATCAGGCCGAGGTCCCGGGCATAAGACAGCTGTTCGAAGAGGGCTACCTGGTCAGGGGCTACACGGATTGCGCTTTTCCCTATGAGGATTGCAATCCGGCGGCCGATCAGGTTCTGATGCAATACCTGAGCTTTTACGATGCCGATGTCGATGGCAATCCCGTCATTTCCCCACCCACGGAAAGGGGGGAATTCACAACCTTCGATATCGATGGCGTTTACGATTACGTTCTGGATGCTGATAGCAGCCATATTCAGGGGTCGCAATGGTTCCTGCCGCCTCGGGACAGATGGTTCGTCTATTCGCGATCAACCCACAACGACTATTTCCACGTCTATAGCTCATATGGACCGGAAGACCGAATTTTTGGGGTGGTGGACTGGCTCAACAAACGCGTCGATCAATTCGAATATGTCTTTAGTACCATCAATCATTGGCCGCATCCGTGGCCGTATCCCATGCCGAGCGGCGAGCTGGACCATGGCGGCGGCATTCAGGCCATCGGCAAGTATTTTATCGTTCCTGTGGATTCGAACGGCGGCAGTGCATCCGCGGACACGGTATATACGGTAATGTATAACCTGGATGATCTCTTGATCGCGCGCAACGGTGAGATAAGCCGGGATCGCGACAAATGCCCGGGAGCGCCGATGCATTACGTGATCGGCTCCGTGCAGAAAGACAGCCGTCACACGGCGGATGTGTTCGGGGCCATCGTCAAGGAGAGTACCGGAAAGTACCTATGGCTTGATGGACACTATGGCGCCGACTGGGGGGTCACAAACATGCTCCGCCTGGCCATATCGGGGGATGGCGGATTGGCGTCGAGACCTTCGTTCTCCTTTATCGATGAAGTCGACATCACCAACGAACAGGAATGCCGGCAGTTAGCAGCCGCAGATCAGCCATGCCTCGAGGGGAACTGGAACGCCGGAACCCTCATTGCGCAAACGGATGGGCGGATATATCTGCTTTTGACGGCTCCTGAAAGCTTTCTAACCCAATTTTCAAGAGGCACCCTCAACCTGTTGGAAGTAAGGATCGATAAGATTGCATCCACATCAAAGGTCCTAATGAATCAGCCGAAGGAGGATGTTACGCTTGACATGGATAATCCAATCCTATTTAGCGGCCTGAACCTGAAAGCCGGAGCCGGGGGGCACATTACAAGGAACGGTAAACTGACAGTGTTTACGACGTCATTGAGTGACGGATACGCTAATGACTATGTCGATTGGGGACAGTGGGAATCATTCTGGAACTACTAGTGACGGATTCGGGCTATCCCCGGCCGGACCTACAGGGTCATTAAAAGGGCCACAATTTGGACGGCACTGCACTGGGAGAGTAGTCAGCCACCTGATTGTTGGTCAGACGCGTTTGCTCCATTTCGTCCAAAGTGATGGCAAAAATTTCCAGATCTTTGTTGCCGGTGGCCGAAACATCATTGCTGTGGGCGGCCACATACACACGTTTGTCGTCATGGGAGAAAGCCAGCCCGGCGACACCCGGCTTCCATATTTTTACGGGCGTTTTAAGGGTAATCTCAGCGACGACGTCCCAGGATCCGACTTTGTGGACGATGATTTTATCAATCCGGCTATTGCCGAGTTGCGGAAACCGGGAAACATAGGCCAGTAATTTGCCATCATGGGATATGCACGGTTTTATCGGGTTGTAGGTTTGATTGGGGACCAAAGTGGGCCTCCCGCCGGCCTCCGCCGACTTAGTATAGAGCCTGTGGATATCTTGGATCTGTGCATATCGGCTGAAGACGATTTGCCGGCCGGAGTTAAAGAAGTCATGGCCGCCGGAGTCTTCTTGCCCGGCCGGGGGAGCGGTGATTTGGACTGGGGCAATGGTTGTGCCAGGTTTAATTGTGAAGATCTTCCAGGTGGAATCGACATTTTCCGAATAAGCGATTTTCGTTTTAGTGGAATCCCATCGCGGCCAATATTTGGGATGGGTGCCGGTTGTTATTTGACGGACTTGGCCATTGGAGATCTTCATACTGAATAGGTTTCGCTTGCCGTTGTACAGCGAAGAGCAAACAATCTCCTCTCCATCCGGCGACGTATCCGGGGTTCTGTCTACCATCCGGCCGTTGGAAAGCTGTTGCACCGATGACCCGTTTATATTCATCAAGTGAATTTGAGTCTTGCCCGTTTGTTCTGAAACAAAGGCCACCTTCGGCATACATCCATAAAACAAGAAAAATACAGCTGGTAGCACTATCAATCGTCTCATTTCCACGCCTCCTTTTCCAAATTGATGCGATCAGTCGGCATTTTGACCATGCACGAGCAGATGAGTTGAATCGCAAGTTGTCTTGAGAGTTGGACTAAAACATATGATGGAGCTGTATACCCAAGTGTAGGGACCATACATACCACATTCCATACCTTATGGCCCAGTGAAATGATGTAATGTTGATCACCTTATTGAACGTTGATTGGAATGCATTCCTGAAAGTTAAAAAAAGAGTTGCCAGCCCATCAAAGCGCCGATGGGTAAAAAACCCTCCACACCGGGCGGTCCCTGAATCGTGACTTGGCGCAAATGCTCCCCTTTGTGGACATAGAGTACGAATTGAATCCCCACCGCCACGGTGATGGCGGATTGGACAATTTGAAGCAAGGGGCGAAGGGTTTGCGCCGCAGATCTTCCTGCGGCGCATCCTTGGGTGGGTGTAGGGATTTATCAGTGGTGTAGCTTACAGTATTAAATGGTATTGCTTTAACATGGGGCGCGGGTCGATCAGGTGACGCTCAAAATAGGCGTCGGTGTCGGCGTGTTGAAATGCCAGGGCCAGGATCTCAGAAAAATGGAAGATGGGCAAGGCCGCTTTAGCAGCGCTGCGCACTTCCAGATTCATATGACACATGGCGCAGGCGGTGACGATACAATCGGCCCGGGCGTGTTTGGCGTTGGCCAGGATCTTCCGAACCATATCGGTGACCACATCCGGCCGTACCACCGATAGAAAGGTCCCGCAACAGCGCGAACTGTACCCCCATGAGACTGGCGTCGCCCCCAGGCCGGAGAGGATCTTCTCCATGATGCCGTAATAATTTTTCATATGGCGCATGGCCGGCGGGCGGGCCAGCATGCAGCCGTAGTACGGGGTGAATGTCAGGCCGTTGAGGCGGCCGGCATGCTGCCGCCTTATGGCCATCCAGTCCAGCTGATCCAACAGCTCGAAAAAGTGCATGATGTGCAGATCCCGGGGGGCTGGTTGGCCGAACCACTCCTGGTATTTCCGACGCGCAGCCTCATCTTCCTGCAGTTTGATGTTAGCCTGTTGCAGCCGCAGGTTGCAGCTGGGGCAAGCCACCAGCAAGGGGCGGTCTGCGGGCGCCAGGGACAGGTTGCGCATGGCCAGCTGGTCGGCCAGCGTATGGTCGATACTGTGGGCGGATGAGCTGCCGCAGCAGTTCCAGTCGCCCAATTCCTTCAGGGTGATGCCCAGATCCTTGGCGAAATTGATCAGGGAGTCATTGTTCTCTTTGGCGGTGGTGGCCAGAGAACAACCCGGAAAATAGGAATACGTCATTTCAGCCATCGCCATGCTCCTCTTTGCGGGTGGTGAAAAAGGGTTTGACCGCTTCCATATGGCCCACCTTGGAGGGCAGCAGCTCGAGTTTGCGCTTGGCCAGCATTTTCAACCCCACCTGCCAATCCTGCAGCCAGCGGCGTGTTGAGAGCTTAAATCGCATCATGATGTCCAGCTTGTGGGTGCGGCCGTATCGAGAAATCGAGTCCAGCACAGTTTGATGAAACTTCAAAACGTCGGGCTCGGCCACCTTCGCGCCCCTCTCCAGCGCCATATGGCGGAGTTTATCCATCAGGCCCGGAATGTCGATGGCCATCGGGCACTGCATTGCGCAGGTGTTACAACCCACACAAACCCAGATCGTGCCGGTGTTTAGGGCCTGATCCACAAGGCCGTATTGGATCAAGCGGATGACGGCATTGGGCGCGTAGTCCATGGCTTGGAGGAATGGGCAACCATTGCCGCAGCACTGGCAGTGGAGGCAACGGTTATAGTCCTTGCCCAGTTGTCCGTTGAGATCCGATTTAAGGTTATCGATTTTTATGGGTGCTTTCATTGATGGTATCTCCATCAAGCCTTGCCGAAGCTTAGGCATATCGTCGCTTTGGTTATCGTGTTGCGGGCCGGCGCCATCTGTTTGGGATGGCGCATCTTGCATCCGAGCGGATTATCACATAAGATTTATTGGCTTAAGTCAAGTAATTTATACAAAAATAGTATGAAATAAACGAGGGGGCCGGTACGATACGGAAGGACGGGATCAAATTGACCCTGACCCGCTGCTATGTCTCAGGTGCAAGGGCGCTATGAAGGTCATCTCCTTCGAATGAAGTAGATACGCTTATTGTTCAATAAAGACACCGTTTCGGACCTGGTATACGGAAAAGCCCACGCCTTTCGGATCACCCTTGCGATCAAATCCAATCTTTCCCAGAGGCGTTTGCACAAATTCGGTTTTTAACATTTTCAATACCGCCGTGTAATCTGTGGTCCCGGCTTTTTCCACAGCATTCACCAGGGCCAGGGTAGCGGCATAGGCGTTTAGAAAAAACGGGCCAGGCTCCGACTGGAAGGTCTTTCTATACGCATCAAGTGCTGCCACGGACTGCGGCAGTTTCGACGTGTCTTTCGGCGCAGTGGCATATACACCTTCGGCATACGCTCCGGCACCTGCTATGAACGAATCATCTTTTATACCATCGCCTGAAATAAATGCGGTATTCAATTTCATTCTTCGAAGATGGCTGATGATTTGGACCGCCCCTGGGTGGTATCCGCCAAATATAACGGTATCGGCTTTTGAGAGTTTGATTTTCGTAGCCATTTCGGCATAAGTCACCGATGCAGGAGAGAGCCCGGCGTATAGTACAACTTCGGCCCTTGCGGATTTTTCCACCAGCCTTTTAACCGCTTCGGCAAGTCCTTTGCCATAGACACCTCGGTCGTGAATCACGGCTATTTTATGGGAACCCAGCCGTTCAAGGGCAAAATCGACTTGGTTTTTCGCCTGTGCATTGTCGGGTGCAATGGTACGCATAAAATTAGGGTGGTTTCCGCTCTGGGTCAAGGCGGGATTGGTGGCGGAAGGTGAAATGACAATGATATTGGCATCGGTATAAATCTCCAAGGCAGCCTGGGTGGCTCCGCTGCATGTGTGGCCGATAACTGCAATGACATCTTCTGCAACCATTTTAGCAGCTTTGGTCGCAGCCCTTATAGGTTTGCAATTATCATCTTCCACAAATAGTTTAATGCGGCGCCCGAGAATCCCCCCTTTGTTGTTTATCACCTCAACAGCCAATTGGGCACCCCTTAATCCGGACAATCCAAAGGGGGCCAGCTCGCCACTGTAAACACCAACGACGCCCAGTCTGATTGGATCGTCCGCAAACCGGGCATCAGCAAACGACAGCATCAGGAACACCCCGGCCCCTAATAATACCAGCTGAAGAAAATATCTTTTATAAGCCATGGTAAGGTCCTCACAATGGATTTGATTTTTAGATGATGCAGGATGAATACCGGTGGACGGCGGCGAAAGCGGTTGATTTTTTATGCAGTTTCCGGAGAATAGGAACTAACACAATGATTTGCCCAAGATTCTGTTTCAGCCATGATACGGGTGTTTTGAACGTGGGTGTGAGGAACTCGGGTTTCCAGCATGAACCGCAATATATTATTTTTAAATGCAAATAGTTATAATTGCAAACATTAGTTCGCATTTAATTGAATGTTTGCCCAAAATCTGTTAATAATTATTAGTACTTCTGGCAGATGTCCTTGCAGGCTTCCTCGATCCACCGCCACCAGATTATCCTGCTGAATTTGCATATTCCCAGCGGTTCAAATCCGGTTCCTGAGATTTTCTCGCTTAAACATCTCATCCCATCCAAAGCATGATCTCTCTGCTTTGCCATCCTCCCGGGACTTTGCATGTGGCGGCTTTAGATGGCTGATGCGTCGCTTTTCTCCTCATTGGTTTGTGGTCCTTGTTCACATTCCAGATAGCATAAGGACTTTTTTCGGAGAGAACCGGGCTATGTTAGAGATCAAAAACCTTTGCAAGCGCTTTGGGGGCCTCAAAGCCGTTGACGATTGTTCACTGACGGTGGCTCAGGGTTCCATTACCGGTCTTATTGGACCCAACGGTGCAGGTAAAACGACGCTATTTAATCTGATTACCGGGTTTTATCGGCCAGACCTTGGAAAAATCCTATTTCAGGACCGCCGTATTGACGGTTTAAAGCCCTACCAAATATTCCAAAACAGGATTTATCGCACTTTCCAGATCACCCGTGAATTCTCCCTCTTAACCGTTTTGGAAAATCTGATGTTGATACCGGCCTTTCAGGCGGGCGAAAAAATTTGGAATACCTGGTTCAGACCGTCGGAGGTGCGTCGGCAGGAGGCTGATATCCGGAAAAAGGCGCTTGAAGTACTGGCGTTTGTAGAACTTATCGAACTCAAGGATGAATATGCCGGTTCGCTTTCCGGAGGTCAGAAAAAGCTTCTGGAACTGGCCCGCAGCATGATGGCTGATCCCAAACTGGTCTTGCTGGATGAACCCGGGGCCGGGGTGAACCCCACCTTGTTACGAAAACTAATGCTAAATATCAAAAACTTGAACAAGGAACAACAAATCACTTTCCTGTTGATCGAGCACGATATGGATCTGGTGATGAACCTGTGTAATCCGGTCATCGTAATGAGCGAAGGACGTAAACTGGCCGAAGGCACGCCCGAAGAAATCAAGTCGGACGAAAGGGTCCTGGAAGCCTACCTGGGAGGGCAGTATCGGTGACGTTTTTAAAGGTTGAAAATATCACTTCCGGATATACCGAGGTGGATATCCTGCACGGTGTCAGCATACGTGTGAAATCCGGTGAAATTGTCTCTATAATCGGTCCCAACGGTGCCGGCAAATCGACTTTACTCAAAACCATTTTCGGCCTTTTACACCCGCGGCAGGGCGCCGTCACCCTAAAAGATCAGAATATTACAGGCATGCGGCCGGATAAGATCGTTCAATGCGGAATCAGCTACGTACCGCAGGTGAAAAACGTTTTCCCATCCTTGACAACCCAGGAAAACCTGGAGATGGGCGCCTTTATCCGCAGGGACGACTACAGCCGGCGTCTGGAGGACGTCTATGCGCTGTTTCCCATATTATACGATCGGCGAACCATGCAGGCAGGCTTGCTTTCCGGCGGCCAAAGGCAAATGGTGGCCATGGGCCGGGCC
>JASFER010000236.1:0-10076 GCA_050124755.1 Desulfobacteraceae bacterium | reverse complement strand
CAGGTAATTGTATCCGCTGATCACAGCGAGAAGGACCAGGACCGCCCCAAAACCGGCGCCCATTTTTTTACCGATGGATAGATCTTTCCATTTCATGTTGTTTACCTCACAAGTTTAATCCTGTTTTTCCAGAGTCGAAATTTTCTCCAATACGGCGATAATATCGCTGAAGTCGCTTTTTGCATGTGTCATGAAACAGGGAGATATGGACAGCCCCTGTTTCACTGTCTCCGCATCTACCTTGTGAAGGACCATGATCACACGTGTGCCGGCCAGATACTCTTTAAGGGAGAGCGCCATGGTCAAGTCATCCTGATCATATGCAAAAAAAACGATCACTCTTCTGCCCAACGCTCTTTGCATGAGCAGCGATTTGAAACGACCATGCTCAAGCACGAATTTGGGTGAAAGCGCGGGCACCTTTGAAATTTTTTGAAAGAAGCGCTCTTTTGAAACGTCCACAGGATTGGCGAAAACAAGAACATCCATAGCATTAATATCCGTACCGTTGCTTCTTTTCGACTCATGTCGGTCTATTTGCAGCAATGCATCAGCAAAAGCGATGCCAATCTCTCCATAAAATTAAAACAAATATATTTACAGATAGTTATCAATTTCAAAAAAACGCAACAGGTGGGCCGGGCCGATATTTCGGCCTTATTTTTATCGTCCGATAAAAAGCTTATTGCCCGACGAGATGAAAACCCGCACGTATCAAGATCTTGGAATGTCGTATTTCTTCAATAGTGCATAGATACGCGGTTTGCTCAAACCTGACAGTTGTCCGACGCGGTCGAGATCGTTTTGGGAATGAGACATCAAGCGTTTCAGATAGATGCTTTCGAGCTGATCCGTCACCTGGTCCCGCAGCTGTTTGAGCGTAGGAGGAGGGTGGGTGAAATGCACGGGGATGGAAAACCGTTCGCCGTGTTGGGACGGAACGCCGGGGGGAAGTTCAGGGGACGCTTTGCGTTTTTCATCGATGCAGGATTGGATAAAGTTCAACCGGACATTGCGCGGCAGATGCATGGGATAAAGTGTCGGTGCCTCCCGATCCGCCAGAATGGCCTTTTCCAGGGTGCTGATCAGCTCCCGGACGTTTCCCGGCCAGTCGTATGCCGCAAGGGCCTCCACAAACTCGGGAACGAACCCCTTATTTTCCATACCGTGATGTCCGCACAATCGGTCGATGTAGTACAAGACCAATTCCCTGACATCCTGTTTGCACGCACGCAGCGGCGGCAATTCTATGTTAAAGGTTCGCAGCCGGAATAAAAGATCTTCCCGAAAAAGGCCTTCGGCGACCATCTTGTTCAGGTCGCGATTGGTGGCACAGATCAACCGGAAGTCGCTCTTTAACTCTTGTGTACTGCCCACAGGTTTGAAACGGCGCTCCTGCAACACGCGAAGAAACTTTTTTTGGATCGACAACGGCAATTCGCCGATCTCGTCCAGAAACAAGGTGCCGCCGTCGGCCTCCTTGATCAGCCCGTCTCGCTTGCAATCCGCCCCCGTAAAAGCCCCTTTGACATGCCCGAACAGCACGCTTTCCACCAGCTGCTCCGGCAAAGCCGCGCAATCGACGACAACAAAGGCGCGCCCGGACGCAAGGCTGTTGTCATGGATCACGCTGGCAAAGAGCTCTTTTCCGGTTCCGGTTTCACCCGTAATCAGCACATTGGCATCGCTTTCGGCGCATTGCGCCACAAGGTCGAGTCTGGCATTGAGTTCGGGGCTGCTGCCGATGATGTTGGATCGCTTGAGGGTCATCAGGGCAGGTTGACGCTCATGCTTTTTTACGGCCCTGTAATCAAGGGCCCTGGTCAATTGCAGTTCGATCTCCTGTTTCAAAAGGGGCTTTTGGAGGTAATCCCAGGCACCGGAATTGATGGCTGCCTCGGCACTCTGGGCGCTGCCTTCGCCGGTGATGATGATGACCTCGGGGCCGTCGTCCGCCTGCCGGATGGCCGGTAGGAGTTCCAAGCCGCTGCCGTCCGGCAGATTGACATCCAGGAAGACGATATCAAAGGGCGCCAGCGGAAGCATCTCAACACCGTCTGCCAGGGTCTCAGCCACCATAACGGTATGCTTGAGCTGGGTCAGCTGAAGGACCAAGGCGTTTCGAATCATAGGATCATCATCAACAATAAGTACGTTGGCCATTTTCCGCGCTCCCTTTCTTATTTGACGTTGTTCTTGGAGCGGCGGCTGTCCAGGGTTTTACGAACCGCTGCGGCCATCTCGCGCCTTAGGATAGGTTTGTAAATGATGTCCTGCAGACCGTGATCGGCGATCTTTTCTTCATTCAGGGTTACATCGAACCCCGTACACAGAATAACGGGGAATCCCGGTCTTATCTGGAGAATCTTTTCGGCCAGGTCCAGGCCGGTCATTTTGGGCATGGTCATATCAGTGACCACCAGGTCAAAGTTGTCCGGGTTGTTTCTGAAAGCTTCCAGAGCCTCAATGGCGCTGGTTCTTGCAACGACACGGTATCCAAGGGATTCGAGCATTCTTTTGGCAATATCCACTATCATGGTCTCGTCGTCGACAAACAGGATGGACTCATTGCCCGTGGGGGTCGGCATCTTCAGAATGTCATCGCTTGCCGCGGCACATTCCTGGGCGGAATCAATATCTCAAAAGTGCTCCCCTCTCCCAAACGGCTGCGTGCGTATATGAATCCGCCGTAACTCTTGACAATACCATGGACCACCGAAAGGCCCATACCAGTACCCTCTCCTCTTTTCTTGGTGGTGAAAAAAGGGTCAAATATCCTGTGGAGATATTGTGCATCGATACCATGCCCCTGATCTGAAACCGCCAATCGGATATAATCTCCCGGCTTGGCATCCGGATAGTCCTGGCGATCGTCCCCATGATCAACGGTGATATCCGTTAAACGCACCTCGAGAAGTCCGCCGCTCTCCTGCATGGCTTGCGCCGCATTGGTACAAAGATTCATCACGATCTGATGAAGATGGGTGGGATCCGCCAACGCGTAGGCCGTGGAGAGAATCTTGGAGCGTATCTCGATGGTGGCCGGCACCGACGCCCTGATCAGCTTGAGCGCTTCTTTGACCGGAAAAGAGACCTGGAGGGGTTTGAGTTCCTGATCTGTTTCCCGGCTGAACATCAGGATCTGATTGATTAGCTCCTTGGCCCGTCCGCTGGCTTCCATAACCTGGTTCAAATATTTGAAGGCCTGTGATTCCGGTTCGAGAATAGATATTGACAATTCCGTGTATCCGGTGACGGCGGACAGAATGTTGTTGAAATCATGGGCGATACCGCCGGCCAATTGCCCAATGGCTTCCATCTTTTGAACCTGCCGGAGCTGCTCTTCGAGCTTTTTTTGTTCGGTAATGTCTTCGGAGATGCCCAGCAGGTACTGCGGTGTATCGGTTTCGTCCAGAATGGGTATTTTTTTGGTGTGCAGGATCCGCTCTTCATCGCTTCTGGTGCTGATGGTTTCCTCGGAGATGTCCACAAGCTCCTTTGAAGCGAGCACTAGGCGGTCCTTTCCCGTGAAGAAATCCGCCTCTTCCTTGGGGAAAAAGTCGTAATCCGTTTTACCGAGCAGCTCTTGCCGTTGATATCCCAGAAGCTGTTCGCCGGCCTTGTTGAATCTGACGAAGCTGAGGGTTTGGGCATCCTTTACGAAGATCATGTCGGGGATGTGTTCCACGACCTTATCAAGAAATGCTTCATTCTGGCGCAGATCACGAAGGGTCAGCAGGCTGCTCAGGCCATCGGCCAAGCGCCTGCCGATGGCTTCGAACATCCTCATATCCTCCATCGTCCAGACACGGGCGTAAGCGCACTGATGGATTCCGAACTGCCACGGGCTGCCGGTTTTGGGGTAAATGGCCATGGCCATAAACGATTGAATATTGAATTGCTTCGACACGTCCTCGGGCAGTTCATGGGGCGTACCCGGGCCGAAGGCCACCGGACCGTCTGCTGCCAGCAGAATGCGAAGCGTCTTGGCGACCTGCGGATCCATCGGCGCCTCTTGCTTTAAATCCCGTATACCGGGATATTCCGGCCTGCAGCGCTCCATCGGGCTGGTCCACACCGGCGACGCGGGGTCGCAGGGGTACAAGAGAAACGCCCGATCGCAATCAAAGATCGAAAGCACGACATCGAGCAAATCCTTCATCATTTTTTCGAGATCATCGGCGCCCTGGATGGCCTGATTGACCCTGTCCATGCATTCAAAGAACCTGAGATTGGCCAAGCGCTCGCGATCGGCCTTTTTCCGTTCGGTGATGTCCACCAGGGTGCCGACTGTGCCGGCCACACAATCCTTGGCGTCAACAAATGTCGCCTTGTGGAAAATCACATCGCGCTGTTTCCCTTCATTATATATGCCACCGACTTCATAGCTTTGCACCCCCGGGTGGGAAAGCAACGCCAAATCCATTTCGTGGTGTTTGTCAGCGCGCTCCTTCGGGACTACTTCGTGCACGGTTTTGCCCACAATGTCCTCTTTCGGCAAGCCGGTAAATGCCTCGAAAGCCGCATTGCAGCCCAGATACAATCCTTTCGTGTCCTTATAATATACGGGAATGGGAATGGAATCGAGCAACTGCTGGAGAAAAAGAAATTGTTCGCGCAGCCGGATCTGCGCCTGTCTGCGTTCCCTTCGGTTCCGAGCCTCGCTTAACGCCCGCTGGACGGCCGGTGTCAGGTGCGACAGGTTATGCTTGAGCACGTAGTCGGTGGCTCCCCGGGTCAGCGCATCGATGGCCGCTTCCTCGCCAAGTTTTCCGGATACGAAGATGAAGGGGACATGCGGACACACTTCCTGCGCCTGCCGCAGCGCCGACATACCGTCGTACATCGGCAGTTGGTAGTCGGCCAGAATGATGTCCATCCCGCCATCGCGCAGGGCGGTCTCAAACGCATCGCGCGTTGGGGCGATGGTTATACGGCATTCCATCCCGGCATCAACGAGATTCGCCTGAATGAGTTCTGCATCGGCCGGGTCATCTTCCAAATGTAGAATGTTGATCAATTGATCCATCTTATTTCTATCTATTATATATTGACTGTTTAACCGGCGTCCAGGATCTCTAGAACTTTAAGCGCCAGATTCTGCATGGAAAACGGCTTTTGAATGAACTGTACGCCTTCGTCAAGAATACCCTGGTGAACGATGATGCCAGAAGGGTCAGCCCCAAAGCCCAGGCATAAGTGCTAACGGCGACAGACAGCGGGACCTGATCCACGACGACCCACCCGGCCCGTTGAACCCGGGCGGCGCTGCCCAAAACCATCCTTCCCGCGTATCTATAAATCAGCGTGGCGTCTCCTTTGAGCCCACGGCGAAATATCTCCAGGTCGCCCGGGTTGGTTCGCTGTTTGACCAGGCTGGAAAAGGGAGCCAACAGCATACCGAACTGATCTAAAACCAAGACCGCGTCTTTACTAGGCGCATTCCTTCCGCGCACAATCTCATCTTGAAGCGATTCCAGGTTCAATTCGCCCACCACCCGACTTCCCCGGGCGAGTTGTTTGATCAGGTAAACCGTCGGATTGCCTGTACGCAGTGATATGAAGGGGCGGGAAATGATGATATTATTCTTTTCGCCAGCCTGTTTAAAGCAGTGCAGGTTGGACGCATCCAGGCACGGGTAGTGCGGGTCGGGAGGCATCAACAGCATGATCCTGCTGCTTGGATCCAAAAAATAGAGGGTATCAAAGCACCCATAAGACTCAAAAATCCCATGCATAAGAGCCAAATTTCCAGCCGATGTGACCTCGACAGCGCGGGCCGCCGCATCCAACGTCAGCGCTGCTCGTTCCAAATAACCATCGACATGTCGGGCCATGGATTGCGCCACCTGATGTTGCCGGCTTTCGAGCGGCTGTTTTCCCAAATCGGCCATTGGACTTTCTGCAGCTTTTCGGAAAACAGGTTATGGCCCGGCAAGATGGCGGAACGGTTCGGGCCGTCAATACCATTCGTCGCCCATTTTTCGAAAATACCTTCCAGGAGGGGATGACAGCAACAGCTGAATCGATGCAGTAGCGGTTCGCGGAGCCACGATTGAAAAATGGGAATAACACGCTTCTTCTGAGATTGAGTATGTCAAAAGCGTGTTAGAGTGTCAACTTCCTCGCTCTATCCGTACATTGAATGATTGATTGTGTTTTATGCCGTGACCCATGATATTTACGGCAGAGAAAAATAGAAAGTGGCTCCCCGGTCAACTTTTCCTTCGGCCCAGGTGCGGCCGCCGTGCCGGGCGATGATGCGGTGCACATTGGCCAGTCCGATGCCGATGCCCTCGAATTCATCGGTGCGGTGCAGGCGCTGGAACACGCCGAACAGCTTGCCCGCATAGGCCATGTCGAATCCGGCGCCGTTGTCGCGCACAAAAATAACAGCTTCGGAATTCTTGCCGGGCAGTGATCCGATTTGGATTTTGGCCTGCCGCCGGGGGCGGGTGAATTTCAAGGCATTGGCGACCAGGTTGACCAGCACCATCCGCAGCATGGCCTTATCGCCTCTGACCACGGGCAGCTCGCCGATGCGCCATGCGATGGCCCTTCCGGCGGCGTCGGGCTCCAGTTCTATGATGACGTCGCGCACAAGGGGCCCCAGCGCCACCTGCCGCAACGACATGGCATGGCGCCCCATCCGGGAAAAGGTGAGCAGGTCGTCGATCAACATTCCCATTTTTTGGGCTGCGTTGGAAATGGTGTCCATATAGTGTCGGCCCTGTTCGTCCAGCGCCGCCCGCGCGTTCTTTTGCAGCAGTTGCAGAAAACCGTCGATATGGCGCAACGGCGCCCTCAGGTCGTGGGAAACGGAATAAGCGAAAGATTCCAGCTCCTTGTTTGCCGCCTCCAATTGCGCCGTACGATCCAGGACCCGCTGGTCGAGCTCCAAATTAAGCCGGCGAAGCGCTTCCTCATTCTGCTTGCGTTCGGTGATGTCGATCATCGTGCCGAACATGCGCAACGGTTTTCCGGCAGCGTCTCTGGTCACCTCCGCGCAACTGTGAACGTCGCGCACATCGCCGTCGGGCCGGACCACCCGGTAAGTGACCTTGTAAGGGGGACCGCCGGCCAATGCATCGCCGGCCGCCTTGGCCGTCCGTTGTCGATCCTCGGGGTGGATCAGTTTCAGCCATTGCGCGTGCCACTCGGACAGATTGGAGAATCGACAGGGCCAGGCAAGTCCGAAGATTTGGCAGGCGCCTTCTGAAAGGGAAATGGTTTCGGCTGGGAGATCACGTTCCCAATATCCGACATGCGCTATTCTGGCGGCTTGTTCCAGTTTTTCCAGGCTGCGCCGCAAATCGCGTTGTGCCAGCACGGCGCCCAGGGCGTCTGCCAAGCGCCGGCCGATTTCCCGGAAAAGCCGCTCCTCCTCCCACGTCCAGACCCGGGCATGGGAGCATTGGTGCAATCCGAATTGCCACGCTTTGCTGTTCACCGGAAAAAGGGACATGACCATACAAGATTTTATCCCAAAACTTTCGGCAACCTTCGACGGCAGAGGCGTTTTTGTTTCCGGGTCGAACTTCAGAGGTTTGTCGGATTCCAGCACGACACGAAAAACCTCGGCAATTTCTGGATCCGTGGGAACATCGATCCCCAGAACGCCGGCACCCGGATATTCCGGTTTGGTGCGCTCCATGGGTATGTTCCATGAGGGGGCATCAGGATCGCAGGGATAGAGCAGAAATGCCCGGTCGCTGTCAAAGATCGAAAGCACGACGTCAAGCAGATCCATCATCATCTTTTCCAGATCATCAGTACCCTGAATGGCCCGGTTGACCTTGTCCATGTTTTCAAAGAACCTGAGATGGGCCAGACGATCCTGTTCCAGCCGATTCCGTTCCGTCAGGTCACGGCTGATCCCCACGAGCCCCAGGGGCTTGCCATCCGGATCGTAATAGGGGGTCTTGACGGTATCCATCAGCAGGCGACGGCCATCCGGGCCGGTCACCCACTCCTCGTAATGCACGGGCTTTCCCTCGTCAATCACCTTTTTGTCGGCCTTGCAAATCTGGTGGGCCTTCTCTCGGTCGAAAAAATCATAATCGGTCTTGCCGATCTGCTCGCTTTCCGGCATTCCGATGAATGCCTCGGAGGCCTTGTTACAACCGCGATAGACACTCTCCTGGTCTTTGATGAAGATCAGGTCGCTGGCGGAGTCGATCACGCAACGCAACAGGGCCCGCTCCCTCTCGAGCTTCTCTTGCGTCCCCTTGGGTTCTGTAATGTCCGAGATGGTACACAACCGATGCGGGTTGCCCCCATAATCGAACCGGGAGATGCAACAGTCGAGTGTTGTGATCTTGTCGGAAGCCGTTTCAAATGTCACCTCATAATGCCCCGACAAGCAGTGATGCAAAGCCGCTTCGGTCAGTTGGCACTTTGACACAAATGTTTGGAAATTCTGCTGGCGCAGCGCTTCTACGCTTCCGCCGAGCATATCTGCCGCCGCCTGGTTGGCCAGGAGGCACTTTCCCGTATCATTCTCATAGACAAGTATGCCCACGGGTAGGTTGGCCAGTAGGGTTTCCACCATGGCATTTGGTGCAGAAAATGGGTTCATTTTACGCCTCGCTTATTTCTGAGGAGCATGTCGTTTTATTTATTCCCCACATGTTCGATGCCTCCTGTTGAAAGTCATAAACCGGCACCCATCGGACAATCGATATTTTTGCAGCATCAGTTTATGAAAAAATGGATCACTCCCCTCCATCCGGAGTGGGGTCCGGCGGCGGCTGGTTGATCAGTGCCCAGAACACCCCGGTTTGTTTGATGCCATCCACGAAATCGAGGAAGCGGACCGGTTTGACCACGTAGGCATTGACACCGAGTTGATAGCACGCTTCCAGGTCCTGGGATTCGCGCGACGACGTCAGGATGACAACCGGAATCAGGCGAAACCGCTTATCCGCCTTGATTTCCTGCAAGACACGCACCCCGTCCATGCGGGGCATCTTGAGGTCCAGCAGGATCACCACCGGATTGCCGGCCGGTCGGCGGGCGAACGATCCCCGCCGGTAGAGATAGTCCAGCGCTTCCACTCCATCCCGGGCGACCGCAACTTCATTGGCCAGCTTGTGTTCGGCCAGCGCCGCAAGGGTCAACTCCACATCCTTGGGGTCGTCCTCGACCAACAAGATACGCTTTAAGACTTCCATCGACACCTCCTTGTCATGTCTGTTGTAGAGCAAAGTAAAAGGTTGCGCCCTGGTCCGGCTTGCCTTCGGCCCAGACCCGCCCGCCATGCAAGGCGATAATACGGCGCACGCTGGCCAGCCCGATGCCGGTGCCCTCGAACGCATCGGCGTGGTGCAGGCGCTGGAACACGCCGAACAGCTTGTCCCCGTAGGCCATGTCGAAGCCCACGCCGTTGTCGCGCACATAAATCACCACTTCCGTGGTTTGACCGGGGAGCGATCCGATTTCGATCCGGGCCTGTTGGCGGGGCCGGGTGAATTTCAGGGCGTTGGAAACCAGATGGGTCAGCACCACCCGCAGCATGGCGGTATCGCAGTCAACAGCTGGCAGGTCGCCGATGTGCCAATCGACATTTCTGTCGGCGGCATCCGACTCAAGTTCCCGAATGACGTCTTGCACCAAGACTCCCAGTTTTACCCGCTGGTACGACAGGTTATGGCGTCCCATCCGGGTGAACGCGAGCAGCTCATCGATCAATAGCCCCATTTTTTGGGCCGCGTCGGAAATGTTGGCCATGTAGTGTCTGCTTTGTTTGTCCAGGGCCGCTGCCGCTTTCTCTTGCAGCAGTTTTAGAAAACCGTCGATATGGCGCAGAGGCGCCCTTAGGTCATGGGACACCGAGTAGGTAAACGCTTCCAATTCCTTGTTGGATGCTTCGGCGGCTTCTTTGGCATCAGCAAGCTCGGCAGTCCTTTCATTCACCAGTTCCTCAAGATGGTTATGATATCTCGTTAACTCCTCTTCCTTTTTCTTACGTTCCGTGATGTCCATAAAAGTGATAACGACTTGCAATATTCTCCCATTCTGGTCAGTTAAAGGTTCAGCGTTTACCAACACCCAGACCGGACCGCTCTTGTCAGGAC
>JASFER010000235.1:0-10117 GCA_050124755.1 Desulfobacteraceae bacterium | reverse complement strand
AATACGATAGCGATCATTGGGATGAATGCGTCGGGCGGATTGAGGATCAGCTATCTGAAGACGCTGGTGCATGGCATGCGCACTCGAATCCTGTAGCTCCTTGTGCAGTCGCTCACGTACTGCGGCATCTGTGGGTGCCGCCTCGGTCAGACCATGGATGAGGGCCTTTACATAAAGGCCCGTACCACCCACGACAAAGGGCACAGTGTTCCTTTCGGCCAGTTGGGATATGCACGCATCGGCTTGCCGGGCATAGGCCACTGCATCAAAATCCTCATCCGGATCGACAATGTCCACCATATGATGGGTTACCCTGGCGCGCTCCTCGGCGGTTGGCTTGGCCGTGCCAATATCCAACCGGCGGTATATCTGCATGGAATCGGCACCGACAATTTCGGCGCCCACCGGCAGCGCCAGGGCAATGGCAAAACCGGTCTTGCCCACACCGGTTGGGCCGCAGATGACAACTATTTTTTTTAGGTCAGAATGGGTCACAATGGATAACGGGATGGATATAATATGGGGTTTTGACCAACATGTCTGGGTCGGTTAATCCCATCAGTCCCCCATCTTGGCCATGAAATCGTCATACATGGTCTCTAGCGCCAGTTTGTGTTTGGCTTCTTCCTGGCAAAGGATCTTGAACACCTTTTTGGCTTCATCGTTTTCCGCTTTAACCTGAAGTTCATTGTAAAGCGCCAGAGCCTTCTCTTCCCGTTTACACGCCAGCATCAGAATATCTTGATAGGCCATGCCGGGTTTGTACTCTACATCATGCACGTAATTACTGCGTTTGATATCCGTTATCCATTTGAACTCGTAATTTTCCATTTGTTTGCCTAACTTACCGGCTTTCAATTCTTCCAGTAGTGCCTGATGCTTTTTCTCTTCAGCGGCGTACTCCAAAAACATCTCTTGCTTACCGGCAAATGCTTCCTGGCTTGCCACACTTCTGTAAAACTCCTCTGCTTCGACCTCTTTGGCAATGGCAAAATCGATAATCTCGGTCAAATTATTGAAATCCATGGGGCATCCTCTCCTTTATCGGGGTTTGAATTTCCTTTGAACAACCCTGTTCAGATCAACAGGCCTCATCTGACTGGTGCTTAACTGGTTAATAATAACGATCACCCAAACCAAGTCAATAGGATTTTGGCTGTTCATAGCCGCTTTGAACGGATATTGGTTTACTTGACCGACCGGGCCCTTAACCCAAATATTGATATGAAGCGCGAAATGTATTATAGTGATATTTTCTCATGGTTTATAATGTTTATGCCGGACCTGCTGGTCCTAGACATGGATAAAACCGGCACGGCTAATGGGCAAGACGCGCACCCGGCGTGTTACTGCACAGGAGGTTCAGACTATGTTACGCAACAAAATCGTGGCCCATTACAAGGATCACAAAGTGGTCAAAGGGATATCCAACAATTTCTTCCCAAACAAAATTTTTTTTAACCTTGAGACCCCTACCGGTGAATCTTCTAGGATTGAAGTCGACGATCTGAAAGCGGTGTTCTTTACCAAGGATTTCGATGGCGATAAAGACCATGATTACGACTATTCCGATGAAATTCGGGGCGCCGGCCGCAAAATGAAGGTTGAGTTTTTCGATGGTGAGGTGGTGGTAGGCTATACGTTGGGCTACTCACCGGATCGACATGGATTTTTTCTTACACCAGCGGATTTGAAAGGAAATAATGAACGCATTTTTGTCGTCAGTTCCTCCACCAAAGCGGTCGATTTTGTGTGAATCAGCCATGTAAGCATCGACAATAGCCGACCACTTACGGCAAAGCAACTATATCATCGCCGCTCGACCAGCTAATGTCGGTTTGCCATTCGTGCAAGGCTCCGTTTAATACTGATATAATCACTCTACAGGTTTATGTGACAGGTTGTTTCAAACCGCAACGATCAAAGCACGGACGTGCTTTTGCCTTTCGGGCTTGTGGCTGGAATTTTAACATCTACATTGCGGGTGGTTGTTAGTTCATGTCCCTTCATCAATTTGAAATCGTAGGAGCCCCATGAGTGATACTCCGAACAGTCGTATTCTTATAATCGATGATGAGCAAGATATCCGCGAAGTGGTGTCCCTGACGCTGGCCGACGCCGGTCATCAGGTGGAAACAGCCGCCGACGGCGTTTTGGGAATCAACGCCTGCCGTAATTTTAAGCCCCACGTCGTGATTACGGACATCCGCATGCCACGCATGGACGGCATTCAAGTGTTGGCGGAAATCAAAACCGATTTCCCGGATGTGGAAGTCATCGTAGCCACCGCCTTTGCTGAAATGGACCTGGCCATCAAGGCACTGCAATTGGATGCATCGGACTTCATTACCAAACCCATCAGCAGTGAAGCCCTTATGGTAGCGGTTGGGCGGGCTCAACAGCGCTACTGGACCCGCCAAAAACTCAAGGATTATACGCATTATCTTGAGAAGGGATGGGATGAAACCACCAGAGAACTGACAGAGGCATACGCTTACCAGCAAAAGCTGATCGAAAATTCCATGGATGGTATTGTCGGGTGCGATGCCGATGGCATGGTAGTCACTTTCAATCGCAGCATGGCGCAGATGACCGGGTTTGCCCAAAAGGAGATCATAAACCGCATCCCGTTTGACCGGCTGTTCGAGCCGGACGCAGCCGGAGAATTACTTGCAGCTCTGAACGGTGCCGCATATGGCGGTCCGGGACGCCTCGCCCTCTTTGAGACATTTTTGAAATATCGAAACGGAAACCGGGTACCGGTGCAGATATCTGCGGCCCGCTTTGAAGAAAAGGGTAAGATTGAAGGGTTGGTGTGTTTTTTCCGCGATCTGCGTCAATTGCGACGGCTGGAACAGGAGATGGCTGATCAAGCGCGCATTCTGCAACAAGATAAAATGATGTCTCTGGGGCGCTTAGCCGCCAGTGTGGCCCATGAGATCAACAATCCCCTGTCGGGTATCTTAAACTACCTCCGCCTGATGACCCGTATCTTAGACCGGGGCAATCTCGATGAAGCGGCTAAGGCCAAGTTCGGCGGTTATCTGGATACCGTCACACTGGAAACGGATCGATGCTCCCGCATTGTAAGCAATCTATTGACGTTTTCCCGTAAATCGGCGGGCCAACAGGCCGCAGTATCCATAAATGAGCTTTTGGATCGCTGTGTGGTGCTGAGTCAGCACCGCATGGATCTTGACCGAATCACTTTGGAAACCTCCGTCAGTACGGAATCCATGATGGTGATGGGGGACATGAACCAGTTGCAGCAGTGCATGATCAATCTGATTTTCAATGCCATCGATGCCATGAAAGACGGCGGTCGGCTGGCGTTGACCGCCAAGCCCGGCACGGATCCCAACTACATCGATATCGGTGTTCAAGACGACGGCTGCGGCATCAGCCCGCAGGACCGGAAACGCATATTTGAACCCTTCTTCACCACCAAAGAAGAAGGCTATGGCGTGGGCCTCGGGCTGTCCACCACGTACGGTATCATACAGCGTCATGGCGGCGATATTCGGGTGGAGAGCGTCCCCGGCAAAGGCACCACCTTTACGATCCGGCTGCCGGCCTGCACCGAGGGGTCAACAAGACCATGAACGAGAACAATCTTTTCCCTCTGAACGATCCTTCCATCCATTGCCGGCAATGGCTGTCCATTCTGGATGAACTCAATATCGGTGCCTTCACCGTCAATCTGGATCACCGCATCACAGCCATCAACTTTTGTGCCCAGGCGTTGATCGGACTTCGGGAAAATGAAGTACTCCAACGGGATTGCCGCGAAATCTTCACCGGCGTGCCGTGTCTGGCCTCGTGTATGTTGCGGGACCAGGAGGCCGGCCTGGAACAGGAACCGGATGCAGAAACCACGGACGCGTCCAATTTAACACACCTGATCACGCGCATGGCCACCCCTATTTTCGATCAGGCGCATCGCGTGGTGGGCTGCTTTACCATTTTACAGGACCACTCCCCCATCCGGGATCTCATTGATCGACTGCGTTATGAGGAGCAAAGCCTGAAAAACATCCTCGACAGCATCGATATTGGTATTTTTACCGTCAACAGGGGCGGACTGATTACCTTTTTCAACACTGCGGCGGAACGGATCTCCGGATACAACCGCCGACAGGTTCTGGGTCAGCCGTGCCATATGGTCTTTGAAAGCGAACACTCACCAGATGTTTGCCTGCTGAAGGAATCCATTGCCAAAGGCATCAGCCAGGGCAGCCACAAGGGCCGCATGATCGACAAGGACGGTGTTTCCATTCCGATCCGGGCCCATTATGCGGCCCTGCGCAACGAGAAGAATGTCATTGTCGGCGGGCTGGCCACGTTCCATGACTTGACCCTTGTGCACCAACTGGACCAAGCCATCAGTGATCGCTACACCTTTTTTGATATGATCGGCAAAAGCCCTGCCATGCAGAAGGTTTTCGAAATGGTACCGGTGGTGGCCCAAAGCACCGCCTCGGTATTGATCGAAGGTGCCACCGGTACAGGCAAGGATTTGCTGGCCAAGGTGATTCACTCGGTGGGCAGCCGTAAAGATCGACGCATGGTCAAAATCAATTGCGCCGCCATTCCCGATACCCTGATCGAATCGGAAATCTTCGGTTATGTGAAAGGCGCTTTTACCGGAGCCGAACGCGACAAACCAGGGCGATTTCAAGAAGCCGACGGCGGCACCATCTTTTTAGACGAAATCGGCGACCTGCCCCTGGCGCTGCAGGCCAAACTGTTGAGGGTGCTGGAAGACAAAGAGTTCTACCCTTTGGGCAGCCGGCGCACGCGAAAAGTGGACGTGCGCATCATCTCCGCCACCAATCGCGGATTGGAGAAGCTCATTAGAGAGCGCCAGTTCCGGGAAGATCTCTTCTACCGCCTCAACGTGGTCCGCATCGAGCTGCCGCCGCTGAAAGAGCGCCGGGATGATTTGCCCCTGATGATCCGCCATTTCGTGCGCAAGTTATGCGCCGCACGCGGCACCACCGCACCTGAAATTTCCAAACCGGCCATGCAGATACTGCTCAACCACGACTATCCGGGCAATGTCCGTGAATTGGAAAATGTCCTCGAGCACGCTCTAATTATCTGCCGCAAGGGACCCATTGAGCCGGACCATTTGCCCGACTATCTTCGCCAGCCGGTTGCAGCAAACGCCGCATCAGCCCGGGCCCGGCCGGAAGAAGATCTGCCCTCCGAAGCCAGGCGTATTTTAGCCGTCTTACGCAGGCACAGCGGCCACCGCGGCCAAAGTGCCCATGCCCTGGACATGGACCGTACCACCTTGTGGCGCAAAATCAAACGCTATGGCATCGACCAATACGATATCAGCAGATAGCTTGCACACCTCCGGCGGCGCACGAAATGCAACATATGCAACACCTATTGCGATATCCTTTAGCTCCTATTATTACATAAATACAATTATTTCATCTAATTAGCAAATCACCCGATTTTAATTGCGCAACATATCTGCAACACCCCAAGCACTTCTTGCAGCGGAATACATGACGATCATAAATTATAATATATAAAATCAACTAGTTATCATAATGTCCAAACCTGGCACAATATATGCTGAATCCGACAATAGGACCAAATCATCGGCTAGCGATTTTGCGAGGCGGCGGTGAACCCAACAACGAGCAGAGGCAGAATCCTGGTAATCGAGGCAGACCTCAACATGCGCATTTTTCTGTGCAACCTGTTGAGAGCCGACGGTTTCGATCCCATTGATGCGCCGGATCGTATGGGCGGACTCCAAAAGGCCCGGAAAAAAAGGCCGGACCTCATCGTTTTGGACGGCATGCTGCCCGATGAGGAGAGCATCGAGATCTACTATCGCCTGAAATCCGATCCTGACCTGCAGCGCATTCCGGTCATCGTGCTGGCCTCCATCGACCAGCGCACCTTTTGCTACTATCGCAAATGCCAGAGCCTGCAGCGTCCCATCAAAGTGCCTGATCCCGAGGCCTTCATCACCAAACCTGCCGAAGCCGACGAATTTTTGGGTGCCGTCCACCGCCTGACCAAATCGCCGCCGCAAAGCCAAAGGAAGACGCCATGACTTTACGCATCGGGTTTTACATCTGTCATTGCGGCATCAACATCGCCCACAAGGTCCGCGTGGAGGAAGTGGCCGCCTTTGCCCTGGGATTGCCCAATGTGGTGGTGGCCAGGGATTACAAGTTCATGTGCTCGGATCCGGGCCAGGCCATGATCGAAAAAGACATTGCCGAGCTGGGGCTCAGCCGGGTAGTGGTGGCCTCCTGCTCCCCGCGCCTGCATGCCAAGACTTTTATGGGGGCCTGCGGGCGGGCCGGTTTGAATCCCTATTACTTTCAAATGGCTTCGGTGCGCGAACAGGTCTCCTGGGTGACCCTGGACGAAGATACCGCTACGGACAAAGCCAAAACACTGGTGGCGGGAGCCGTCAATCGGGTGAACTATCACGAAAGCCTGGAGACCCGCCATGCGCCCGTTCACCCCGACATGCTGGTGGTGGGCGGCGGCATTGCCGGCATGCAGGCGGCCCTGGACATTGCCCAAGGGGGCCACAAGGTCTATCTGGTGGAAAAAAACACCACCATCGGCGGCCATATGCTTCAATTTGACAAAACCTTTCCCACCCTTGATTGCGCTGCCTGCATCGGAACACCCAAAATGGTGGAGGTTTCCCAGAACAGCAACATCGAGCTGCTCTCTTTCAGCGAAGTCAAAGAGGTTTCCGGCTTTGTGGGAAACTTCACCGTCACCATTGAAAAAAAGCCGCGCTACGTCAAAGAAGGTGTCTGCACGGGGTGCGGTGAATGCGCCAAAGTGTGCCCGGTGTCCATCCCCAACCCATGGGATGCGAATCTGGGTCAGCGCCGGGCCATCGGCCGCGCCTTTCCCCAGGCCATTCCCATTACCTATAATATCGAAAAAAAAGACCGGGCGCCCTGCACTATCACCTGCCCGGCCGGCATCAATGTTCAAGGCTATGTACAGCTCATCGGCCAGGGCAAATACCATGAAGCCATTCAATTGATCATGGAACGGTTACCCCTGCCGGGCACCCTCGGCCGGGTCTGCCCCCATCCGTGTGAAACCCGCTGTCGACGTAGCGAAGTTGACGCACCGGTGGCCATTCGCGCCCTTAAGCGCTTCGCCGCCGACCAGGTGGACCTGAAAGATCTGCCCCCACCGCAGATCATCGAACGCCCGGAAAAAGTTGCCGTCATCGGCTCCGGTCCGGCCGGGCTCACCGTGGCCTATTACTTGCGGCTCAAAGGCTACCAGGTGACCCTTTACGAAGCCCTCGACCAACTGGGCGGCATGCTGCGGGTGGGCATCCCCGACTATCGACTGCCGTACGAGGTTTTGGACCGGGAGATCGAACACATTCTCGCAACCGGCATAAAGGTCAAATCAGGCGAAAGACTGGGACGCGACTGCTCGCTGGAGGCGTTGATGAAAGCAGGCTATACAGCCATCTTTCTGGGTATCGGCGCCCACGGTTCGCTCCAATTGCATATACCCGGAGAAAAAGAGACCGAAGGCGTCATCGATGCCGTTCAATTTTTGCGTGAAATCAATTTGGGCGCACGCGCCAAACCCGGCCACAGGGTGGCCGTCATCGGCGGCGGCAATGTGGCCATCGATGCCGCCCGCACGGCCGCACGCCTTGGTGCGGAAAAAGTCACCGTGGTCTACCGCCGTTCCAAAGTGGAAATGCCGGCCTATGCCGAAGAGATTGAAGGCGCCGTGGAAGAAGGCGTTCATTTCGAATATCTGAGCACCCCGGTAAAAATTGAGCAAACCGACGGCAAGGTCAGCGGGATCACTTGCCTGCGCAACGAGTTGGGACCGGCCGATGCAACGGGACGCCGGCGCCCCGTCCCCATCGACGGCTCTGACTTTACCATTCCCTGTGACGCGGTGATCCCGGCCATCGGCCAAGCCGCCGACATCTTGTGGGCAAGCGATCTGCCCGAGCTGGAATTTACGGCCCGCAGCACCGTGAAAGTCGACCCGCACACCGGTCAAACCACCCTGCCCTATCTTTTTGCCTGCGGTGATGCGGCCACAGGACCGGCCACGGTGATCGAGGCGGTTGGCGCCGCCCATAAGGTGGTTGCGGCCATGGAGCGGTTCCTCCAGGGCGAAGCGGCGGCTGTGCCGGAGACGGAAAAGAGACCGGACTTGGAGAGCGGTTGGGCCGCCATCCCCGAAGATACCCCCCCGTCCCCAAGGGCCCGCCCTCTGCTTCGGCCAAAAGAAGATCGCCGGGAGAATTTCGCAGAGGTGGAGACGGCGCTGACCGAAGATGAAGCCCGCCGGGAGGCAACCCGCTGCCTCAATTGCGGCATCTGCAGCGAGTGCATGGCGTGCGTATCCGCCTGTGAGGCCAAGGCCATCGACCATACCATGCGCCCCGAGCAGGTGCAGGTCAGAGTGGGCAGCATCATATTGGCTACGGGTTATGACACCTTTGATCCTACCCCCATGAAACCCTACGGCTACGGTCGTTTCCCCAATGTCTTCACCGCCCTGGAATTCGAACGGTTGAGCAATGCCACCGGCCCTACCGGCGGCAAAATACTGATGCGTGATGAAAACGATGAATTCAACCGTCCCCCCAAAAGTGTCGCCCTGCTCCATTGCATTGGCAGCCGGGATGTCAACTATCATGAATACTGCTCCCGGGTATGCTGCATGTACGCCCTCAAGTACACGCACTTGATCAAGGAAAAGGTGGGCCACCATACGGCCGTATACGATTTTTACATCGACATGCGCTGTTTCGGAGAAGGCTACGAAGAGTTCTACCGCCGCTGCCAGGATGAAGGTACCATCTTCATCAGGGGTAAGGTGGCCGAAATCACTGACCGGGCGCAGCAGCCCGAGGAAGAAGGCAAGCTCATCGCGGTGGGAGAGGACACCCTGCTGGGACGGTGCATCCGCGTCCCGGTGGATATGGTCATCCTGTGCACCGCCATCCAGGCCCGTGGCAATGCAGCCGAGGTGGGGCGCATCTTCGGGGTCAACCAGGGGGCCGACGGCTTCTTTCTGGAAGAGCACCCCAAACTAGGGCCGCTCAATACCGCCAGTGACGGGGTTTTTTTGGCGGGTTGCTGCCAAAAACCCATGGATATTCCGGACACCGTCTCCCAAGCGTCGGGGGCCGCAGCCAAGGCCCTGGCCCTGGCGACCCTGGGCCGGGTGGAAGTGCCGCCCACCATCTCCTGGATCGATCCGGACGTCTGCGTGGGCTGCCAGGTCTGCATCGACCTGTGCCCCTACGGCGCTATCGCGTTCAACCCGCGTCTGGGCGTGTCGGAAGTCAACCCGGCCATGTGCAAGGGGTGCGGCAGCTGCTCAGGCTTCTGTCCCAGCAACGCAGCCGGCAGCCGCCACTTTAAAAGCAAACAGCTGTTCGCAGAAATCGACGGCATCTTCGACGCCGAAAAAAAGATATCAGCGGAAGGTTGAAGAATCAGTGTTTGGTGTTTGGTGTTTGGTGTTTGGTGTTTGGTGTTTGGTGTAAGCGGTACCATTAATTTGAAGCTACCTGCAAGCTCTAATCCTCTAATACTGAACACAAAACACGAAACACTAAATACAAAACACTTGCGGAGCAATTAAAATGAAAGACTTCGAACCTACCATCATCGCATTTGTCTGCAACTGGTGCACCTACACGGCGGCTGATCTGGCCGGCACTTCGCGGTTGAGCTATCCGTCCAATGTGCGGCTGATCCGGGTGATGTGTACCGGCATGGTGGACCCCCAGTATGTGATCAAAGCCTTTCTGGAAGGGGCCGACGGTGTCCTGGTGAGCGGTTGTCACCCGGGTGACTGCCACTACATCAACGGCAACTTTAAAGCCCGTCGGCGCATCAAACTGCTCAAAGAGATTTTGCCCCGGTTCGGATTCGCTCCCGAACGGCTGCGCCTGACATGGATCGGCGCCAGCGACGGCATTCAATTTGCCGAAGTGATGCAAACGCTGGCCGATCAGGTCAGGGCGCTGGGGCCCAGTGAGGCGAAGTTGAAGATGGTAATTTAGTGTTTGGTGTTTAGTGTTTGGTGTTTGGTGTTTGGTGTTTGGCAAAAGCGGATA
>JASFER010000234.1:0-10134 GCA_050124755.1 Desulfobacteraceae bacterium | reverse complement strand
GAACCCTCAAAACGCCAGGGACCGGAGTGATTCGCGTAGGGCCGGCCTCCGTGCCGGCCGGGTATAAAATCCGATATCCTGAATAGAGATTGGCTTATCATTATTCTTAATTGCAGTTATCTTAAAAACTTAAGCGGGCGGGGATAGACCCCGCCCCTACATCCTAAAAGTGCGTTTGTCGTGTAGGGCCGGGGTTTATCCCCGCCCGCAGAACGGCTTTTTCGACCAACTTGGGATTTATAGATAACCGGGAAAATGAATACTAATACTAAACACGAACTTCGGAACATGATCACCGACCACCGCTCACCGAATACCGAATACCGACCACCGATTTCTTAACTGCGGGACTGGCGTTTCGGAACAATGATGCTGAATTTACTGCCGCGCCCGGGGGAGGAGGCCACTTCGATGGTGCCACCGTGTTTTTCTATGATTTTATTGGCAATATAAAGTCCCAAACCGGTGCCTTTGCGGCCCTTGGATGAGAAGAATTCGGTAAACAGTTTGGCCTGTGTCTCCTGGTCCATGCCGATGCCGTTGTCGGCGACGGTGAAGATGATATGTGCATCGTCGTCCTTCACCTCGAAGGTAATCTGATGCTGCTTCTTGGCCGCATCGCGCTGGCAGGCGTCCATGGCGTTTTCAAAGATGTTCATTAGAGCCGCATTGACATAGCCGGGATCGATTCGGCAGTTGCCCACTGTGTCGGAAAAGGTCGTTTCAAATCGGATGGGCAGTTTTTCGAGTTTGGCGGCCACCATGCGCGCCATGCCCTTGGCAAAATCGGCCGCATCCACATCTTCCCACTGCAGATCGCGCTGTTTGGCATGGAACAATATATCCATGACCATCCTGCGGATGCGTTCCACCATCATCTTGACGGTTTCCCATCCCTCGGTGATGCGATTCTGGTTTTTCTGGCACAGGCCGCTCTCCAAAAGGTACATACCGCCGTCAAGGCCTGTCAGCAGCCCCTTGATGCCGTGGGATATGGACCCGATCATCAACCCCAGGGAAGAAAGGTGGTCCTGCAGCTCGGTTTTTTCACGAACCAACTGCTCCAAATGTGAAGTATACTCCTGCAGCTTTTGGCGCATGAGGATCTTTTCCCGCACCCGCTGAAGAGCGATTTCCAAGGCATCCACATTGATCGGTTTGGTGATGAAATCGGCGGCATTATACTTCAAACTTTTGATGGCCAGGTCCATGTCGCCGTGGCCGGTGATCATGATAACTTCTGTCTCCGCATTTTGTCGTTTGATCAGTTGAAGCAGTTCGATGCCGTCCATCACCGGCATTTTAATGTCGGTGATCACAATCGGGGGCAGGGCGTCACGGTAAAGTTTATATGCCTCTTCACCATTTTCCGCCATTTCGACCTGGTACCCGGCATCGGTCAGGGCCATGTGCAGTACTTCGCGGATGTCCTGCTCGTCATCCACTAAAAGAATGGTTTTGAGTTCTTGGTTCATGTTTTAAAGTGCCTTAAACGTCAGTGTAAAGCAAACTCCGCCGGATTTGTCCGGGGTGACTTCGATTTGACCGCGGCACTCTTTGACGATGCCATAGCTTATTGAAAGCCCAAGTCCGGTACCTTTGCCCACCTCTTTTGTGGTGAAAAAGGGCTCGAATATTTTGTCGGCTTTGTCCGGCGGTATGCCGATCCCTGTATCACAAATGCGGCAGATGACATGTTGGTTATCCTTGTAAGTGCAAATTGAGATCATGTCAGGGTCTTTGCTGTGCCCTTGACTGTGCCATTTCTCTTCAATGGCGTCGCGGGCGTTAAGCAATAAATTGATAAACACTTGCTCCAGACGCTGGGGATCAGCCTCGATTTTCGGCAATGCATCCGACAATTGCCATTCTACACCAATACCGCGGACCTTGAGCTGTTGACTGAATATTTCAAAAGCATTTTGAAGCACCTCATTGATTTGAACTTTTTCCAGCGCAGTTTCGCTTTTGCGGGCAAACATACGCATGTGGTGGATGATGCGCGTGGCACGATCCACATTCTTGTCCACTTTGGCCAGCATGTTGGCAAGCAAATCCTGAGCGATGGGATCTTTTTTTTCAATCTTTTTCAGAAAAAAGCTGGAGGTGGTTTTGATGACGGAAAGCGGTTGATTCAACTCATGGGCAACCCCCGTGGACATTTCGCCCAAAGTGGCCATTTTACTGGCCTGGATCAGTTGCTGCTCCGCCTCCAGGCGTTTGGTGACGTCGCTGGTGGTGACCAGCAATACTTTTCTGCCCGAGTGGTCCGAAGGCGAGATGCGGATATTGACAATCAGGGTACGCCCGGATTGATGCACGTGCCGTACTTGATTCAAAACCGAAGTGGTGGACAATTTGAGGGCATACCGCTCCCTTTCCTGCTCGGGAAAGAGCGTCAGAAAAGATTGGCCGACAATGGTTTCCTTGCCATACCCATACACGCCCGACACGCTCCGGTTGCAATCCAATATGGTCAATGTTGTCGGCTCCAGAACAAAAACCGGGTTGGGAATGTTGCTGAAGATGGCATGGTATTCCCTTTCCGATTTTTCCAGTTCCACTTCCAGTTGCTTGCGTTCGGTAATGTCCAGAGAGATCTCCATACAGGCCACGATTTCATCGTCATCATTGCGGATGGGGGAGGTGCGCACAATCCAGTAACTGCGTGTGCCGTCTTTGTTTATGCCGCTCTCCTCGGCGTAATGGGGCCAGCCGTCCGCATAGGTTTTTTCCACCGGACAGGGGTCGCATTTGCTGTCGCGGCCTTTGTAGGCATGATAGCAATAGTCGCCGGGAGTGGGGGCAAAGCGTTCGGCAAATTCATTGTTGTATCTGAGCAGGCGGTAGTTGCGGTCTTGTACCGTTATGAGACACGGTACCCGTTCAAAAAGATTTTGATATTCATCCCGCTGTTTGTTCAATTCGCTGCGTTGTTTGCTGATGTCGCTGCCCATCTGATTGATGGCCTTGGCCAAATGGCCCATTTCATCCCTGCTTTGGAGCTCCACCGGCACCAGGTGATCGCCGGTGGCGATTCTGCGGGTGCCTTCGATGAGTTTATGAATAGGTCGATTGACAAAGCGCAGCACAAAGATAAAGATAATGACCGAGGTTAGGGCGAATACACATACCGTAAGCGCCATGATCCACTTTTCAGCCGTGCTGATTTCCCTGTCAATGGCTTTAAGCGAGACCACCACATCCAAGGCTCCCAGGATTTTTTTGTCCGTGGGATGAAAATGGCATTCGCCGGTGGAGCACCCCGGATCATTGCCGATGGGCGTAATAATGCCCAGCAGGCGATATCCTTTGGCCGAATCAATGATCCGGATGCGCTCTTTCAAAGATATGGAGGTCAGCGGCGGTTCCGCCCGATGGCAGACGTAGCAGGCCTCGGCTTCGATGTCGGTGATCCGATCCACCTCATCGGCGCGGTTGGAGAATTTGATCTCTCCGGCTTTGTTATAGATGCGGATGTTTTCAATCTCTTTTTGCTTTCCGATATTGGTGATGATCTGGGTTATGTCGTCCCGTGAGTTGAGCATCATGGCGTAATGGGCGCCCAGGCGGATGGTGTTGGTGAGCCGGTCGGTACCGGCCACAATATTCTCCATCTGTTTGTTCTTTTGATAGTTGATATTGAAATAGGCCCAGATCGACATGGCCACCAACAGTACCAAACCAGTGGTGACGATGAGTTTGGTCACCATGCGGTGGCGAACTTTAATTCCTGATCGGGCCATGGCGAATTAAATGGTTTTTGGTTTCTGGTTTCTGGTTTGTGGTTGGGCCTTCGGCCCGGTTATCGTTCATGGTTTCAACCAGAAACCACAAACCACAAACCAGAAACCTATTATTCATACGGCCGCCTGTTGTTCTTTCTCTCGCCGACCGATTTTTTGGCGGAATCCATCCGTAACAGCCAGATTCAAGTCTATTTTCAGGTCCTCTTCCGACAGACCCATGGCCAGGCCCAGAAGTTGGGGCAGATACAATACGGAGATGGGCAAGGCCGCTGATGTCAAGCTCGATATCTTCTTTTGGTAGCCTTCCAAGTTGAGCTGGCACATGGGGCAGACGGTTGCGATGGCGTCCGCGCCTTGGGCGGCGGCCAGTATGGCTCCGCTGAGCACCAGGCCGACCTCCATTTTGGTGTTCATATGGGAGGCCCCGCAGCACTTGGGACCCATGTTCCAGTCGAATACCTCGGCTCCGGCCGCTCGAAGCAGTCCTTCCATGGCGCGCGGTTCCTCCGGATCGTCGAATACGGCATAGGGCCGCAGACATTGGCAGCCGTAATAGGGGGCGACGGAAAACCCCTCGAGCGGTTGGATGACTTTGGTCTCAAGCGTTTCCGGCCCCACATCATTGGCCAACACTTCCAGAAGGTGTTTTACCGTTGTGGTGCCGGTCAGGGTCAGCTCCTCCTGCGCCAAAACGGCATTGATCTCTTCCAAAAGGTGCGCATCTGAGCGGATTTTGACTTCCACTTTTTTCAAATTGAGGTAACAGGCGCTGCACGGCACCAATATGTCCATGCCTGGATGCCGTTTTTCGGCCAGGGCCAGATTGCGGGCCGGCAACACCACAGAGAGCAGACGGCTGACGGCGTCGGCCGCCGTGGCCCCACAGCAGGTCCAATCTTCCAATTCCGTCAGATCGATACCGGCGCAAGCCAACACCGCCCTGGTGGACTGGTTGTACTCCAATGCGCTGCCTTCCAAAGAGCAGCCGGGGTAGTAAAGGTATTCCATTATGGCTCCATCTTTTCCGCCTTATTAAAAATTGCCTCCAGCTTGCCTTGCCCGCTGGAAGGCAGCTGCAAGGGGACCTTGCCCTTACGCATCAATTTCAACCCCAAGGGAGCGAAGCGCAGCGGAACGAAAGGGTGTCTGAGTCTGGCAAAATAGAGGGTCATGAATTCCATTTCCCTCACCCGCCCGTGACGGCGTACGCTTTCCATGAAACTCTGGTAGAACAGCGTGCTCTGCCGGTAGAAGCGCAAACCCCGCCGGGATGCCACCTGCTTCAAGGCGGACATTGCTTCAGTGAGGGGCAGGCCTCTGGGACAGCGCAGTGTGCAGCAGTAGCAAGCGGAGCATAGAGTAAAGGTTCGTGATTGAAAAATCCGATCCTCCCGTCCCATCAGCACCAGCCGCCACAACCGCCGCGGTGTCATGTCCATGGCAAACTCATTGGGACAGGACCCGCTGCAGGTGCCGCACTGGATGCAGGCCTGGACCATTTGCTTTACTTTGGCCAGGGGACCGGCGTCTGCCGTACCTGATATGGTTATGGGGGCCTTCATCTATCCTCCTTATGCAAAAGCGGCATCAATGGTCTCCAACATCTGACCCTCGGTAAATCCCTCCACAATGGCTGCGCTGTTGGGGCAGGTGGCGGCACAGGCGCCACACCCCTGGCACATCACCGGATTGACAACCACCCGGTCACTTTCCGGATTGAGCGTCCGGGCGGTGTAGGGGCAAACCTCGATGCAGCGTTCGCACAGGCTGCAGAGGCTGCTGCGCACCCGGGCTACCACTCGGTCTGACGTAATGACCGGCCGGGAAAGAATGTGCAGGGCCCGCTGGGCGGCGGCCCGGGCAGTGGTCATGGACTCGGCCACGCTGCGGGGCGAAAGGGCTATGCCGCAGGCAAAGACCCCTTGGGCGATAGCGTCCACCGGACGCCACTTCACATCGGCCGGTTTAAAAAAGCCGTCCTGGGTGACCCGGGCCCCATAGGCGGCGGCCAGGTCGGCCGGCAGTCGCGGCGCAATCCCCAGGGCCAGCACCACCAGATCGGTCTGAATCTCCAGGGACGCCGTCAAGATGGGATCACGGGCAAGTACATGCACCGAGTCGGCCTCCGTGATTTTGACTTCCGGTGGTTGATCGGGATCATAAGGGATGAAAATCACGCCGGCTTCACGGGCCCGGGTAAAATAGGTCTCGGTAAATCCGCAGGTCATCATGTCGCGATAGAGCACATAAATGGCGGTTTCAGGATTTTTTTGTTTGATGTGCAAGGCGTGCTTGAGCGCCGTGGGACAGCAGACCCGGCTGCAGAAATTGCGCGGCTCACAGCGGGAATCCACACATAGGATCATGGCCACCGCGGTGAGCTTTGCAGGATCGATACGGGCATCGGCAAGGCCGGTTTCCAACTCCTTTTGGGTGACAATGGCCGTATGGCTGCCGTAGCCGTATGATTGGGGCGCGGCTTCACTGCCGCCGGTGGCCAGTACCACCGCCCCGTGTTCCAACGTCCGGGGTGGCTGGCCTTGGGTTTCGACTGTGGTATAAAAGCGACCCACCTGCCCGAAGGCGCTTTTGACGGAGGTGCTCAGACAGCACTCGATATGGGGGTGTTTTTCCACCTTTTCACTAGTCTGTTTCAATAATTGCTTCAGATCTTCCCCATCGATGGTCTTTTGGAGCCACAGCAGGTTGCCCCCCAAACGTTCTTCTTTTTCAACCAGGTCCACCGCATACCCCTGGTCGGCGATGGAAAGGGCGGCCTGCATGCCGGCGATGCCACCGCCTACCACCAGGGCTTTTTGAACCACAGCCAAAGGTGCCGCAGGTCGCG
The DNA here is from genome assembly GCA_050124755.1 of Desulfobacteraceae bacterium. Taxonomy (GTDB): domain Bacteria; phylum Desulfobacterota; class Desulfobacteria; order Desulfobacterales; family Desulfosarcinaceae; genus JARRKU01. The sequence continues at coordinate 3,537 of JASFER010000234.1, read as the reverse complement.
GGTCGACACGCCTCAGTCGTGCCAAGGCGCCGGCTATTTCCCCCCACGACGGCTGGTATGCGGCCGTTGTCTCGGATGGATGATCGGAAAGATCGAGGTTGACGGCTTCCATCAGCCGGGAGGGAAGGCCCAGCTTAACGGCCAGTGCTTTGAGCTGAGGAATCAAAGCATAGGGATGACAAGCGGCCACAAGCACTCTGTTGGGGTGATGTCCAAGGGCGGTCTCGCTCAGTCGGTCCCAGCCCTCGTCGCTGCACAGGCGGTCCACAAAGAGCACCCGGGACACCGAGGGACCATTTAAAAGCCTGGTTTCCATTTCGGCGGGATCCACCATTTGATTGAGCCGACCTTCACATGTGCAGACGGTGACCAGCACCTGGGGCGGCTCGGCACTCACATCCCGCTCCACATCCTTTTTTGTGCTTTCAACGGCGAGACTGCCGCCGGAAGCATGCAGCACGCAGCCTGCTTCGGCTGCGGCCGCCGATGCCAGGAGAACCGATTCGCTGATATCTTTAAGACCGGCGCACGATCCCGCAACCATGATTCCCGGGTTGCCGGTCTGTACCTCGGAAAAAGGGGAGGGCTGAATAAATCCCCATGGGTTCAAGGTCAGTTCAGCCATTTCCGCCAATTGTTCCGTGTCGGCGGCCGGCCGCTGGCCCGTGGCCAGCACCACAAGATCAAAGTGATCTTCGGTAACGCTGCCGTCCAGGGCTGCATGCCGCAGGACTGGATCTGCGCCGGGCTCGGCCATGGTCACCGAGTGCACCCGACCGCGCTCAAAATGGACCTGGTGCTCATTGCGGGCCTTGTCGCATAGGCGCTGGAAGGCAAGGCCGGCGGCGCGCATGTCCATATAGAACAGGGTGGTATCGACGGAGGCGCCGCCTTTTTCCTTGGCCAACATGGCCTGCTTGACAGCGATCATGCAGCAGGCCGTTGAGCAGAAATCGGCTTCATGCTGCAGATCCCGGGAGCCCACGCACTGCAAAAAAGCGATCTTCTCAATGGGCTTTCCATCGGCCGGCCGGATCAGACGGCCCTTTGTGGGGCCGGCACCGCTGAGCAGCCGTTCAAACTCCAGGTGGGTGACCACATGGGGGTTGACCCCATAGCCATAGGGGTTTTTGCCCAGGCCGGGATTGAAATAATCGACGCCGCCGGCCAGGACCACAGCGCCCACCTCCAGTACTTCGTCTTGACCGGCGATCATCTCCGCGTAGATCCGGTTCACCATGGGGATCAACTTTTCCGGATCAAAGGGTTTCATCAGATAATCCAAGGCGCCTATCTTCATGGCTTCCACTGCCGTCTCGACCGTGGCGTAGGCCGTCATCATCACCACCGTCAGGTCGGGGTGTCGGGATTTGGCCTGCTCGAGCAGTTCCACCCCGTCCATACCGGGCATTTTGATGTCGGTGAGCATCAAGTGAAATGGTTTTTCGTCCAGCAATTCCAGCGCCTGGCTGCCGGATGCGGCCATGGCCACGCTGAAACCCTCATCCACCAGCCACTCTTTCAAAGAGTCGCGCACCACCAGTTCGTCGTCCACCACCAGGATGTGGAATTGGCGGCGCTGCCCGGCGGAAAGATCAATGGCCCCGGTGGGGCACACCTTCTCGCACTCGCCGCAGCGGGTGCAGGCCGCCGCATCGATGACATAGGCATCGAATACGGCGTGGGGCACCGGCCGATAGATGGCCTTGCGTTTGGACAGTCCGGCATTGAAATCGTCCGGGACTTCCACCGGGCAGACATCCACGCATTGTGCGCATGCCACGCAGCGTTGGCCGTCCACCCATGTGGGGGTTCGGCGCAGTCGCACTTTCATATGGCCGGGTTCGCCTTCAACGGCTGTGATGCGTGTGGCGGTTTGGATGTGGATGTTGTCGTGGAAGAGACCTTTACGCAGGCAAAACTGTGAAGCGCTGTCGCGTTCCACCAGGGGCAGCATTTTGCACATACCGCAACGGTTGGTGGGAAATTGCCGGTCCAGTTGACTCAAAATCCCACCCAAATGGGGTGCCCGGTCGATGAGGGTGACGCCATAGCCGTTGTCCGCCAGGTCCAGGGCCGTTCGGATGCCCCCGATCCCGGCCCCAACTACTAATGCTTTGCCGATCTTCTTCAAATTCCCACCACCTCCTCAAATTCTTCTTCCTTAAATTCACTCAGCGGCGGTTTTTCATTCAGATTTTTTCCCGCCTGGTAGTCAAAAGCGGCCTGGGTGCCCAGCGCCACGGTGCGAAACAGCTCCATTACCGGCACCTCATTGGGGCAGGCGTTGGAACACTGTCCGCAGCCCACACAGGCGGTGCTCATGTGAGCCAGCCGGGTCAAATGGTAGAAAACCGTATCCGTGGGCATCTTGACAGCCCCTTTACGTTTGGCCCAACCCAGGTATTGGACGGGGTCATGATCGAAGACATCGGTGACAAAGACGCATTCGCGACAGTAACAGACCGGACAGGCCACCCGGCAGTTGTAGCAGTTGACACAGCTGGCCAGGTAGGTGGTTAATTTTTCCAGTGAATCCGTGGCAGCCGAGGTCCGGACGGTCATTTGATCCCGGGCGGCGATCCGTTGGGTCCTCAATGTCCGGACGGCTGCGTCTCGTTGGGCGGGCATCTGTGTTTTCGAAAAAGGGAGCCGTTCCAGGATCTCTTCACCGCGGATGCTTTGGGCCTGGATCGGTAATGTATCGCCGGTATCCACGCCGTACAATGCCACGGCCAGATCGGCGCCTTGGGGAATGAAATGTTCGCAGGTCCAACATGCCGGTGCCAATTCGATGCCGTCGACAGCGCCGCCCGTTTTCCCCATGGCGCTTTGAAAAAATTTGGCGGTGCTCTCTTGGCCCCATGTTTGGGCAAAGGCGATGTAATCTTTATTGGTATAAGCGCCCGGGCAGTCGTGGCCGATAATCAATACATCTTCCATGCGGCCCTGTTTCAGTTTGACCAACTCCACAAAGGCCCGGATTTCGCAAGGGCGAAGCATGACGGCCACCTTTTCGCCGGCCGGTTTGCGGGTCAGCCGGGAGACCACCTTGGCGGCGTTGAGGGCAAAGGCCGGCGCCAATGGATCCATATCCGCCAACCGATCAGGGTCGCTGACCAAGACCGGCATCACCATGGCCTTCATGGGAAGTTGCTGGGGGACCAGAATGGCGGCGATCTCTTCCAGCGCCAAAATCGATGCAGCCAGATCTTTAAAAGCGCCATTGAGGTTATTGTCTTCAATATCGATTTTTACGGTTGTCGCCATGTCGGCTCCTATCATTCGTGTTTTGTGTTTCGTGTTTGGTGTTTCGTTTTTTGTTTTCAGTGTTTTGAACTATTACGCTATTGCTTGTATTTGACAGAAGGTGGCTGATATCCGCTTTTGCCAAACACCAAACACCAAACACCAAACACCAAACACCAAACACCAAACACTAAACACCAAACACTAAATTACCATCTTCAACTTCGCCTCACTGGGCCCCAGCGCCCTGACCTGATCGGCCAGCGTTTGCATCACTTCGGCAAATTG
>JASFER010000233.1:0-10184 GCA_050124755.1 Desulfobacteraceae bacterium | reverse complement strand
CCGTCCAATGTCAGTTCTTTGGAACCGATGCGCACCCCCTCGCATTGAATCACGGCACGCTCGATGATATTGCGCAGCTGGCGCACGTTGCCAGGCCAGTCAAAATCGCCCAGGCGCCGGGTCGCTTCAGGTTCAAACCCCTCGATGGGCTTGTCCATTTGCTTGCTGAACTGCTTCATGAAATGGAAAGCAATGGGCAGGATGTCTTCACGTCGCGCCCGCAGAGGCGGCAGCAAAATCGGGTAGACATAGATTCGGTAGTAAAAGTCTTCGCGAAAGCGGCCGGCGGCCACCATCTCCTCCAGGTTTTGATTGGTGGCCAGAATCAATCGGACGTCCACCTTGCGGGGTGTGCCCTGAGCTCCCAGGGGTAAAAATTCGCGGGACTCCAAGAATCTGAGCAATTTGCCCTGGACCTCCATGTCGATATTGCCGATTTCGTCCAGAAAGACGGTTCCGTCATCGGCACGCTGGAAAATGCCTTCTTTGTCTTTGTGTGCCCCGGTAAAGGCGCCTTTGGCGTGGCCGAACAGCTCACTTTCCAGAAGGTTGCCCGACAAGGTGCCGCAATCCACCGCGAAGAAGACCTTGTCGGACCGTTTGCTGTTGGCGTGAACGGCACGGGCCACCAGTTCCTTGCCTGTGCCGCTTTCTCCGTTAATCAGCACGGTGGCGTCGGTGGGGGCCACCTTAGCGATCATTTGGACGACCTTTTGGATCTTTGGACTGTTGCCCACCAGTTGATGGGAAACCGGTTTTGGCGAGCCGGGATGAGATTCAAGGGTTTTGCGTTGCTGACGCCATTGGACGGCGTTAACCGCCTGTCCCACCACGGCGCGCAATTCGTCAGGTGTAAAGGGCTTTGGCAGGTAGTCAAAGGCGCCCAATTTCATGACTTCCACTGCGGACGATACGGTTGAATAACCGGTGATGACGATCACCAGCGTTTCGGCATCTCTCTCCTTTATGAGGCGCAGTACTTCCATGCCTCCCATGCGGTTCATTTTAAGGTCAGTGATCACCACGTCGTAAGGGTGATCGGCCATCATGGCCAGGGCATCGATGCCGTTCAGCGAATATTCGATATCATAGCCGACTTTTGATAGAATCTTGATACAATTCAGGCAAATGGCCGGTTCATCGTCGACAACGAGGATTTTCGGCTTACGCGCGGCCATTTGAGTTTTCCTTGTTCAGCGGCAGCTTGATATTGAAACAGGTTCCTTCGCCCACCTGGCTTTCGGCTTCAATGCGTCCGCCATGCTGTTCGATGATGCCGTGGGTGATGGCCAATCCCAGGCCGGTGCCCGCGTCCTTTGTGGTAAAGAAGGGATCGAAGATTTTGTTCAGGTCTTCCTTGGAAATACCTTCTCCGTTGTCGCAAATGGATATAAGGGCGAAACCCTTCTCGTCGCAGCACTTGGTGGAGAGCGTGATGCGGCCGCCCTGAGGGGTTGCCTCTACAGCATTCAGAATCAGGTTGATAACGGCCTGTTCGATCTGACCCTTATCGAAATGCATTTGGGGTATTTTGGGGGACAGCTCGCAGTTTATGGCGATATCCTTGAAGGCGGCCTGTTTATGGGTCAACAGCTCGCTTTCGGTGATCACTTGATTGAGATCATTCAAGCGTTTATCCGGTTGGGACTGGCGTGCGAAGTTGAGCAAGCTGGTGACAATCTTTCTGCAGCGCATGGTCTCGCTGGCGATGAGATCCAGCTCTTGTCGAATGGGATCATCTTCATCAAGATCTTCTTGAATCAGCATGGCCGAAGTTAAAATGGTGGTCATGGGATTGTTGATTTCATGGGCCACGCCTGCCGAAAGCCGGCCGATAGAGGCCAGTTTTTCCTGCTGCATCAGAGTCTTCTGGACATTGATGTCTTTAGTGATGTCCCTTGAAATTTCAACGGCGCCGATGACATCGCCCTCTTCAAACAGCGGGTAGGTGGAGATGGCATGATAGCGCTCGCGATCGTTTTTATCCAGGTGGACATGGGTGGTCTGATAAGGTCTTTTGTTTTCCAAGGTTTCCAAAAGGGGGCACGGGTGTTTGTCGCCGGAGCAGGGCATCTCATGGTGGTGTGTAATTTCATAACATTGACGACCCACAACCTCATCGTGGGTCAGGCCCAACTTTTCCATCAGGCTTTTATTCATATCCACGATGCGATAGTCGCAATTGATCACCATCACGTCTTCCTGAATCAGGTCATTGATGACCACCTTGTACATGGCGTTGGCTTCGATCAACTCCTGGCGGGTCTTTTTTTCCCTTACCGAAACCCGGGAAATCTCCCAGAAGATCTTGACCACGTTGGATGAGATGGCGCGGACATCCGGATCTTTATGTTTCAAAATCTCATGAAAGACATCCTGATCACCGGTCAGTTCAACAATCAGATCGATATCGGGCATTTTAAAAAAGTCACGGTAGTCATTTGTGATGGGAATATTTGACCGGCGTGCTTTGACCATACCCGGGGCATCCGGATTGATGTCCGCCACCGCCTTGATTTCAGGTTGGATCTCACGGAATTCATGTTGCTGCAGCAACTCCATTAGGCGAACGCCCTGACGGCCTGCACCGACGATGGCAATTTTCATAAGACACCTCTAACTCATTATGTGCTTGTTGGTTACCACTATACACCCGATCGGTAACAAATTCAATCGGCAGCTAGAGCCCATCGAAAACGGGGTGCCACAGATGCTTTGTTGGATATCATCGACGATGCTTCGGACTAGAAGCGGTTTCATTCTGCAAAGACATGCGATATGCTACAGCAGCAGACAACGGTAGTTTGATCTACCGTTGGTAGTTTTCCCAAAAAGATGTAATAGAGTATAATTGCAGTGTGTTAATTTCCGTTAGAAGTAATTCACGGTAGCTTAAGCTACCTTTTTCGTTCCGGCGGGCTGCGCCGCCAGGCAAACACCGCAGCCGGCCATAGCCCGTACAGAGATCCATCTGCTTCCGCTCAAATGCAACAACTTCTTGCCTTTGGTACCAAATTTCATTGCTGGCAGGGCCCGGCTGCCGCCTCAAAAGAATTATAAAAACGCGTTGGCAAGCACTTTGCTTTATGGGTTGTATCAGTACCGAGGATATCGCATTCGGCTTGTAAACAACCAATCACCTATAACTGTGGACCTCAGGAGGCAAGAATGAAATTGATCAAATTAAGTTGCATGCTGTTCGCTGTAATAGCCTTAATGTTCGCTGCCACGGCACCGGCAGTAATGGCCGGAAAGAAAAAGCACAAACTCAAGATCGCCCAAACCCTCTATCCCAGCCCTAGTGCCCATATGGATTCCATCCAAAATATTGCAAATGAAATCACCAAGCAGACCAAGGGAAGGATAAAATTTAAGGTGTACGGCCCTGAGCTGGGTGACTGGGCAGAGCTGAACGAGATGGTGAACAGAGGAGATATCGACATGATGCTCTCGCCCATGTCGGCCAGTTACGATCCGCGTTGGAATGTGACCTTTGCGCCCTATATCGTGACCGGCTATGAGGAGGCCAAAAAAGCTTTCGGCCCAGGCGGATTCATGGATGAGATCTTCACTTCATGGGCCAAGGATGTGAACATGAAGTGGATGGGTACCTGGATTCAGGGTTTTGCCGGCGTTTCGTTAAGCGCCAATCCGGCCACCACCGCCGAACAGGCCAAGGGAATAAAGATCCGTACGCCGCCCATTGCCGCATTCGAGTGCTATTGGAAAAAACTTGGATTCACCCCTAGCTTGATTCCGTACAGTGAAGTACCCACCGCCATCAGCACCGGAGTGGTCGACGGACAGGCCGGCGGCGGTCCCTTCCAAACCTGGAGCTGCTGTCGCGATTTGAACAAGTATTTTGTCTACTACCGGGATTATGTCGAGGTGTGGGGCTACACCATGAATCTGGACAAGTGGAAGGCGCTGGATACAGACGATCAGACGTTGATTCAGAAAGTCGTTAGCGCTGAAGTGCTCAAAAGAGTCAACGGTGCGGAAAAAGAAGATCAAGAGTACCTGGAGAAACTTAAAAACCACGGATTGACCGTGGTGGATCTGGCCGATACACCCGAAAGACTGATGCTAGCCAGGGATGAGTGCCGCGGTTGCTGGACCGAACTGGACAAACTGGTGGGCAAGGTATGGATGGACAAAATCCGTAAAAAGGTCGGGCTGAAAGTCAAATAACACCTTTCAGGGGTTGTTGAAACCGGGCGCTTGGCGCCCGCTTTCAACTGCAAAGGTTATAGTGCTGAGTGCCAGGCTTATGGTCGGAAATGCAAGCCACCATTTTAGGTGTGGCCGTTGACTCAGATTAGGATAAGGGGGCAGTGTTCATGATTACATCGGAAACGGCAATGATGCGGGGTTATCCGGCAGCCAACAATAAAAATGCAACCGCTCTAAAACGCTCGGACAAAGCTATCGACTACACCATGCGGACCATCATCATCTTGATTACGATTATGGCGTCGTGCACCATGTTGCTTCAGGTCATCTCCAGGTATGTCTTCGAAGTCGCCATATCCGGATTGGATGAAATAACCGGCCACACGGCTGTTTGGTTATATCTTATGGGCGCTGCCTATGGATCCTATGACCGCAGCCAGATCAAGGCGGAAATGGTCCATCTGGTCATCAAGAATCAACCTATACTGTACAGCATTCGCGCCTTGTCCACCATTATCGGCGCGGTGGTGGCCGGATACATGGTGACCTGGAGTTATGGCTATGTTCGCTGGAGTATCCTCAAGCATGAAGTGACGCCGACCCTTCAAACGCCCACCGTCATATTTCAAATCGCAATATTAATCGGCGCCATATTAATGGTTTATTACTTTATTCGGGAAGCATTGGATCTTCTGCGTCAAGCTTTTGGTTCTAAGCGGGCCTCGGAGTAAGGAGAAAAAATGGTAACGCTTTTAATTGGTATATGCATTCTCATCTTGTTGATGATCATCGGTGTTCCGGTGGCCATGGCCTTCGGTGCCATGGCGATTTATTTAGCGGCTTCATTTGATGTGAATTCCCGTCTCTTAATTCCAACGGCTTTTTACCAGATCAAATCAGTGGTGCTGCTGACCATCCCCTTTTTCATCCTGGTGGGCAGCTTGATGAGTTCCGGCGGGTTGGCCGGCAGACTCATCGACTTTGTTAACTCCTTTGCCGGCCGAATCAGAGGCGGACTGGGTGCGGTGACGGTTGTGGCCTGCGCCATGTTCGGATCCATCGGCGGATCCTGCTCGTCCGCCGTAGCTGCCATCGGAACCATCATGATTCCGCGAATGGAAGAAAACGGCTATTCCCGTGGGTATACCACCGCCCTGGTGGCGTGCTCGTCGATTTTGGGGCAGTTGATCCCGCCCAGTGTGCCCATGATTCTGTTCGCTTTGGTGACCTACCAATCCATACCCGGATGTTGGTTGGCTACCATTGGGCCCGGCATCATCGTCATTACCATCTTTTGTACCTTTAATTTCTATTTTACCCGCAAGATGCCGGTTCAGGTAATGCCGCGGTTGAACTTCAAAGCACAGATCCACCAAATCACCCAATCCACCATGCGGGCCAGTCTGGCATTGTTGCTGCCGATCATCATTCTGGGTACCATCTACGGTGGCATCACCACCCCAACGGAGGCCGCCTGTATCTCGGTGTTCTATGTCGTACCCGTCAGTATGCTGGTGTACAAGACGCTGGGGTTGAAGGGTTTGCAGGAGGCCATTGTAAAAGGCGCCACCACCACAGGCGTGCTGGTCATTATGTTTTTTTTCGTCATGATCAACACCCGCATTATGACCATGGAACAGATACCCCAGGAAATGGCCAATTGGATCATGGAAGTATCACCCAACAAGTACGTCATTTTGCTGATGGTCAATATCTTCTTGCTGGGTATCGGTATGATCATGGACGATATCAGTGGGACCGTCATCGCAGCTTCGCTGCTTTATCCGGTCATGGAAAAACTGGGGGTGCATCCGTTGCATTTCGCAGCCATGATGGGGGTTAACCTCGGCCTGGGCAATGTAACACCACCGACGGCGCCGATTCTATACCTGGCTGGACGTATCGGAAATTGCAAAATCGAAAATTATATCAAACCCGCCATGATATTGATGTATGGCGGCATGCTGCCGGTGGTTCTTTTGACAACCTACTGGCCGGACTTGTCTTTATTTTTGCCGAAACTATTCGGCTTTGCAAACTGATAGTGGAAAAAAGCAAAGGAGAGATCAAATGATTGTTGGCGTTCTTAGGGAAATTAAATCGGAAGAAAACCGTGTGGCTATGACCCCTGCAGGTGTTGAGGTGATGCGGCAGCACGGCCATACTGTAATGGTTGAAAAAGATGCCGGCGCCGGCAGCGGACTGGGTGATGACGCCTATGCAAAAGCCGGAGCGCAGATTGTGGATAAGGCAGCGGAGATTTATCACCATGCCGAAATGATCATGCATGTAAAGGAACCGCAAGCGTCCGAGTATGAATTGATTCGCGACGGGCAAATCGTTTTTACTTATCTGCACCTTGCGGCGGATTTAGAGCAGACGAAGGCGCTGGTGAGAAGTAATTCCATAAGCATTGCTTACGAAACCATTCAAAAGGAAGATGGCTCTTTGCCGCTATTGACGCCCATGAGCGAAGTGGCCGGACGCATGGCCATCCAACAAGGGGCCAAGTATTTGGAGATGGCCCAGGGCGGACATGGCGTGCTTTTGGGCGGCGTGCCGGGTGTGGATCCAGGCACGGTTTTGGTCATCGGCGGCGGTGTTGTTGGGACCCACGCAGTCAAAATGGCCTGTGGTTTGGGCGCCAAAGTTTATCTGTTGGACAAGAATCTGGAAAGACTGCGTTACTTGAGCGATGTCATGCCGCCCAATTGCATTTTGCTGATGTCCAGCCCTGCCATGATTCGTAAGCTCGTCAAACAAGCCGATGTGGTGGTGGGCGCCGTATTGGTGGCCGGTGCAAAAGCACCCAAGCTGGTTACCCGCGAGATGCTCTCCACCATGAAAAAAGGTTCCGTGCTCGTGGATGTAGCCATCGACCAAGGCGGCTGCTTTGAAACTTCAAAAGCCACAACCCACAGTGATCCCATCTATACAGTGGACGGTGTGGTTCACTACTGCGTCGCCAACATGCCGGGGGCGGTAGCCAAAACATCAACCTTCGCCTTGACCAACGCAACCTTGCCATATGCAGTGGAGATCGCCGACAAAGGTTGGCGGCGGGCCATGCAAGAGAACCAAGAGATACGCTTGGGTGCCAATGTGATTAACGGTAAGTTGACCTACCAGGGCGTAGCCGAAGCATTTGATATGCCCTATACGCCCATCGATGAGCTGATCTAATAGCTGAACGAAAACCCTTTACGCCCTCCCCCCTTGACGGGGGGGGGCGTTTTGATTCAGGAACTATTTAATAGGTGCGGTAATATAGATTGGGGTTGCTCTCTAATAATGTTCCAGCCGCAGGTTACTCGATAATTTTCGTGGCCTTGGCAATATAGCTGTTTGGAAGAGGTCGCTCAAGGTTTTTGGCGATCTTTCTGTTGATGATAAAGTCATATTTATTATAGCCGAACATGGCATAGTCCGCCAGTGATCCTTTAACACATCCTGTGGGAATCTTCGTCAGGGTTTGGGTAATCCGCTTTGCCGCTTCATGGTCCCAATTCTTAATACCAGAGATGTCACCAATGAGCAGGGCATCCACTTTGTCCTGCATTTGCACATATTGCCGCCGCCATTGGTCGAATGTGCGGGCATAGGCTTCCACGAACTCCTCAAGGTATCATAAGTTACCGGAATATGAGGTTGTTTGAACCTATATGCTTGTAATAAGTTTATAATTGGCCTAAGGTAATAAAAATTACCGTTGGAAAAAATAGTACCGCTTTTATAGTGCTCCCGGGGTCAAAATAACAGTTCCGACCAACTTGTTATCAGGTCGACGTCCATGGAAACTTGCCAAATGGCATAAATAAGTGCCTTTATACGGAAATATAGCCAAAGATGGGATGAAAAAAGAAGCATTCCCGTTCATTTCTCAAATAATTATAAAACTGATTGAATGGAATGAGGCGCATATATTGCATTATTTGGTTCTCCACAAAGCTCAAGCTACGGTCATTTTGTCGTGCTCGTGCGCGTAATCGTAATCGATGCGCTTTTGCGATCACAACTGAGCGATTCGATTACGATCTTGGAGCACCGCTGCGCTGAGCGCGAGCACGACCACGAAACGGCCATGAATGCTAACATAGGTAACAATTCACTTGGGATTTATGGATAAGATATTAAAAATAAACAGAAAACCTTTGGAGGTACCGGCCGAAGGAGGCGCATTTGAATCAAAAGATCAAACTCTGTTTTAAGGATCGCATCGGAATTGTCGCTGATATTTCCAACCTTATCGCTGTCAATAATATCAATATCGTATCCATGGAAGTGGTGCGCAAGTCCGATGAGGCGCATGTTTACATGGAGGTGGAGGGCACCGGCCACCTTGGAGGCCCACGCAACGTCATCGAAATCTTAAACCGGATCGAGGATATTCAAGAGGTCCATTTTATCGATACATTGCCCCAGCAGGAGCGGGAGGACCGTTTCCGGGTTGTGCTGGACAATATCAGCGATGGCGTTGTTTCCATCGATCGGGAGGGAAAGGTTACGACGATCAACAAGGTTGCCAGCAGAGTCTACATGTGCAGGCCCGATGATATTATCGGCAAAAGCATCAAAAGCATCGACCTACCCCAATACGCCATTTTGAAGTGCCTCGACGGCAGCAGCCTGAAAAATGTCAAACAGAACCTGATCACCCCGCGTCGACGGTATCAATACATCTCGACCTGCCGCCCCATCAGAGACGCATCCGGTATGGTCATTGGTGCAGTGGAGATTTCCACAGACATGCAAGAGGTCAAGCGGATGGCACAGACCTTTTCAGAACCCAGCCAAATCAGCTTCAGCGATATCATCGGCAACAATCCGGCGATTAAAGCGGCCATTGCCTTTGCCCAGAAAATCGCCTCAACCGATGCGCCGGTATCCATTCGGGGGACCAGCGGCACGGGCAAGGAACTTTTTGCCCGGGCGATCCACACCGCAGGCAATCGTCCCGGCAGCTTTGTTCCCATCAATTGTGCGGCCCTTCCGGATCCTTTGCTCGAAAGCGAGTTGTTTGGATATGTGGGTGGCGCCTTCACCGGCGGAAAAAAAGAAGGCAAGCCCGGTCTTTTTGAAATTGCCAAGGACGGCACCGTGTTCCTGGACGAGATCGCCGAAATGTCGATGCCGTCCCAGGCCAAACTGCTCAGGCTGATCCAGGAAGGGGCCGTGCGCAGGATCGGCGGCTCCAAGGAGATCCCCATCAATGCGCGCATCATCACGGCGACGAACAAAAATCTTGAACGGCTTGTGGAGGAGAAGGCCTTCCGGCAGGATCTTTACTATCGTGTGAGCGTCCTGCCCATCCATATTCCCCCGTTGAACCAGCGAATAGATGATATCCCGGTTCTGGTCGAGCACTTTTTGTTTCAATTAACCAGCAGGCTGGGCAAGAGAATGACGGAGTTTACCACGGAAGCTTATCAAAAATTGAAGGAACATGATTGGCCCGGCAATGTTCGCGAGCTTAAGAATGTGGTCGACCGGGCGGCCATACTGTGCGAACGCGATGTCATCGATAGCGATTGTATTTTTTTCAGCCACGAAATGGGTCACCGCCCGCTTTATTCTCCTTCCAACAGTGCTCCTCGTGGCCTATCGCTCAAGGAACAGGTAGCGGAACTGGAACAGGAGATTATTATAAAAGCCTTGAAGCGTGACAAAACTATTCGAAAAACAGCCAGGACGCTGAAGATATCCCATCCCGCCCTGATTAAAAAGATGCGCAAGTACGACATTAAAACGGTCACCCAAATAACGGCCGGACACCCTGATGTAAGTCATCATCAGAATTAATAATAATTCAGATTATCCACAAAGCCCAAGTTGGTTGAAAAAGCCGTCTTCTGAACCGGTCGGGACAGAGCCCGACCCTACCCGGGAACCCTCAAAACGCCAGGGACCGGAGTGATTCGCGTAGGGCCGGCCTCCGTGCCGGCCGGGTATAAAATCCGATATCCTGAATAGAGATTGGCTTATCATTATTCTTAATTGCAGTTATCTTAAAA
>JASFER010000232.1:0-10194 GCA_050124755.1 Desulfobacteraceae bacterium | reverse complement strand
TGATCGAACAGAGTTTGGTCTATTTCGGTGGGAACCGTTCACTAACCGCCAAAGCGCTGGGCATTTCGCGCAAATCACTGTACGAGCGGATTCAACGCTATGGACTGAATCCTGATATGACCTGAACTACCAGGCCACCAGGGGCCCGAAGCGTACGGAGGGGAGAAACAATGAATGATTCTTCTTCATTGGGCAATCATAAGGTTAATAGCAATGAAATTCGCAGGGGCACCCGATCAGCCGGGTATTTTGGTAACACGCCATTAACCAGGGCTTACCAAAAGTTACAGTATCCGTAGCAACGCTTCTAATTATGTAATAATATATTAAGATTATAATAAAATTCCATTTTGTTGACAGGCACCCCCCTAATAGCTGCCACTTGTCGATCCTTTTTCCCGTTTCCAATGATAATGTCCTAACCTGCTTAGATTAAAAAAAATGTCATCCAGATCCCATCCTGAACCCATCGGCCTGATCCTATGATTCGGATACCATCCAAATGTTACCATCGGTAACAGCACGGTCGTTGCGTACATGCCTATATTGTTTTATCACCTTGATATCTTTAGTTTTTTAACTTTTGGCACAGGAAGCGCATTATGGAAAATATCCGGAGTTCCAATAATCGATTGCAACCGCTTATCCGGTTCCACAAACCATGAATAAAAACGCTTACAAAGGAGTAGAAAAAATGCAGAAAGAGTCTCCAGTTAAAGATCAGGATCCTAATCAGGAGAAGATGTCATCCACGCAGACAACGGCTGAAACACCCTGCCGCGGCATTCTGGATACAGCCGATATTAAGATCGAAGAGGTTTCCATCGATGGTATCTGCGGTGTTTACTAACAGCTGTATTTCAGCCGCGGGGACAGCCGGCCACCGTCTGGCTGAAGGTGTGCAGGTACGGCAAGAGCAGGATGGATTACTGTTCTACAACCGCAGCGGCCCCCGCCTCTATTTTCTCTCCTGTGGTGAGGTTCTATCGCCGGGCTATTTTGGATCGGGATGCGGTTTGAGCAATTGGCTTTTAAAAAACCATGTCGCGGATCAGGCCATTTGCAAGGCCCTTTCCAGGGTTTTGGCGGACCTGGTCACAAAGGAGGTGCTTCTTGCTGATTGAAGCTGCACGCCATGGACTCACCGCGCCGGTGAATTTGACCTGGGAGATTACGCTGCGGTGTAACCTGCACTGCCGCCACTGTCTTTCCAGCTCGGGCACGGCCCACCCTCACGAACTTTCCACCATGGAATGTTTTGCGGTGATCGACCAGTTGGCCGCGTCAAAGGTCTTCCAGATCAACGTTGGCGGGGGCGAACCGTTTGCCCGGCCTGATTTTTTCGAGATTCTGGAATATGCCAATGCCAGGGGGATCGTGGCCTGTATCAGCACCAACGGCACCCTCCTCAGTGATCAGATTTGCCGGCGGCTGGCCGAGCTGGAGGGTATTTTTCTTCAAGTCAGCCTGGACGGCGTAGATGCCAAAACAAATGACAACATTCGGGGGGTGGGGACCTATCGGCGGGCGTTGCGGGGTATGTCGCTGCTGGCCGCGTACGGGCTTGATTTCAGCATCAATACCGTGCTGACCCGATACAGCTTTGCGCAGTTGGAAGCGCTCAAAGCGCTGGCGGCCGAGTTTGGCGCCAATCTGCGGGTCAGCCGCTTCCG
The DNA here is from genome assembly GCA_050124755.1 of Desulfobacteraceae bacterium. Lineage (GTDB taxonomy): Bacteria > Desulfobacterota > Desulfobacteria > Desulfobacterales > Desulfosarcinaceae > JARRKU01. The sequence goes on along the minus strand of JASFER010000232.1, from coordinate 8,521 downwards.
GCCTTCCGGCCGTGCAAAAGAGAGCTGGGAAGAACTGGCGCCCTCCATAGAGCAACTGGAGTATTTTGCCGACTGGCTGCAGGAGGATCCGGCCGTGCTGACGGGCGATTCCTTCTTCAGCCTCACCTCTGAACGTCGCCGCCGTCTGGGCCTGGACTTGTGCGGGGCCGCCAAGATGACCTGCTGCCTGGCTCCGGACGGAGCGTTCTATCCCTGTGCCTTTTTACAAGAACCGGAATTTCAGGCCGGTCATATTCGGGATCAGGGACTGGATCAAATCTGGCACCATTCCCGCGTGCTGCAAAATTTCCGTCAATTGGAGGTCCACTCCTGTCATGGGTGCTTTCGCTTTGATTCATGCCGGGGGGGGTGCCCGGCAGTGGCTTATCATATCCATCAAGACCTGAACCAGCCGGATCCCGAGTGTCTGATGCAATGTTTAGGACCGTCGGCCGCCAAGGCCCTTTGAGGCCCTGCCGGATCGAAGGAGAAGAAGTACTGTTGAAAGCGAACCAAACCTATTGTCTGCGAAAAGGCGTCAGGCTGCAAAACAGCGGCACTCACTGTTTCCTGGTTTCCCGGTTTCCATTGCAGGCCACCAGGCTGGATGCTGCCTGGAAACCTCTTTTCCACCAAATGGATGATGGACATCCGCGGGCCATACACCAATTGAACCGTCGTCCATCCGGTGTCGGCGATGCTGCCCTGGAGCGCTTTTTGAACGGTCTGGCCCGCAAAGGGTTCCTCACAAGCGTGCAGGCGCCGTCAGGGGACGCCCCTGCCGCGGTGAGCGTCATCATTCCGGTCCGCAATCGGCCGCGGGATTTAAAACGGTGCCTGGACTCTTTGGAGGAGCTTGACTACCCCCGGGAGAAACTGGAAATCATTGTGGTGGATGACGCCTCCGCCGACCGGACACCCCAGGTGGCCGCACAATATCCTGTCCACCTGATTCGAAACACGCTCAACCGCGGCGCATCCTACAGTCGCAATCGCGGCGCTCGCCACGCTTCAGGTGACATCCTCTGTTTTTTGGACTCCGACTGCCACGTGCCGGTTCAATGGCTGCGAGAGTTGACCACCATCTTTAATGATCCCCGGGTTGCCGCCGGCGGTGGCATGGTGACGTCCGCCATGGACAGACGCCCCCTGGACCGCTACGAGAAGGTGAAATCGTCTTTGCATATGGGGCATCGCGGCCGTGATTCGCATGGTGGTGGCGCTTTCTTCTATCTGCCCTCCTGCAACCTTGCCGTACGGCGGACTGTTTTTACCCGCATGGGCGGATTTAACGAGGAGATGGTTGTCGGAGAAGATGTGGATCTGTGCTGGCGTTTGGTTGACAGCGGCGGCGTGATCGTCTACCGACCGACGGCCCTTGTGTTTCACCGTCACCGCAATCGCTTGTGGTCCTTTTGTCGCCGACGGTACGATTACGGTACCTCCGAACCGCTGCTCCAGTCCCGCCACCGCCGCCGCCGCAAGAAGTTTCCCCTCTGGCCGCAGCCGACGCTATTCTGGTTGCTCATGGCCGCCGCCGCGCTGCTTCATCCGGTCCTGGCGCCGTTGGCCCTGGTTCTGCTGCTGACCGATAGCGTGCAGAGTCGACGCCGGGCGGCGCAGATGGGGCTGCAGTTGTCTTATCCAACCGTGTTGCAAGCCAGATGCCGTCAGTATGCGAGCGTGCTGTACCACATGGCTGCTTTCGGATCACGCTATTATCTTCTGGTTGCTTTCATGCTGTCGGTTTTTGGGGGAGGATGGATCGGTACGCTTATCCTGGTCGGCCATGTGATCGTTGGGCTGGTTCAGTTCATCATCAAGCGGCCCAATCTCGATCCGCTCAGTTTTTTCTTCTTTTTTTCGTTGGAACAAATCTCCTACCAAACCGGTGTTTGGACAGGGTGTATGGTGCACCGGCTCTTTTCACCGGTGGCTCCGCGTCCTTGTTTGCGCCGCAAGGCCGTAATCTAATCATAGATGGAGGATGGCATGAAATTCATTCGTATCGATATGAGCACCAAAGAAATTACCGAACAAAGTGTACCCGAAGCATACCTGGGTTTGGGCGGCCGCGGTTTGACAGCCGCCATCATCAATGCCGAAGTACCGCCGAAGTGCGACCCCTTGGGGCCGGAAAACAAGCTGATCGTTGCACCCGGCTTGCTCAGCGGCACGAAACTGGTCAACACCAGCCGTGTTTCCATTGGTGCTAAAAGTCCGCTGACCCACACCATCAAGGAAAGCAATGCCGGTGGAACGGCAGCCGATGCCATTGGACGATTGGGAATTACGGCGCTGATCGTGGAGGGTCAGGCCCGGGCCGGAGAACTCTGGGCGCTGCAGATCGATGCCGACGGCAAGGCCCGCCTCATGGATGCCGCGAACCATAAAGGCGCCTATACCTATCCCCTGGCCGAAGCACTTTTCGACGAGTTTGGCGCCGACAACGCGATTCTTTGCATCGGGCCGGCCGGTGAACAACAGCTCAAAAGCGCTTCCATTCAAAGTACCGACATCGACCAGAGGCCCTGCCGGGCGGCCGGCCGGGGCGGACTGGGCGCCGTCATGGGCGCAAAAGGGCTCAAAGCGATCCTTGTGGCCCGCACCAAAAACCAGGTGCCCATCGCCGATCCCGAATCGTTCAAAGAGGCGTCCAGCAAATTTGCCAAGGCGGTAAGGGCGCATCCCTTCAGCGGCCAGTTGCTGCCCGGGCTGGGAACCGCCGGGCTGGTGGCGATTGTCAACAGCATGGGGGCATTTCCCTGCTACAACGCGACCAAAGGTGTCTTTGACGGCTGGGAGAAAATCAGTGGCGAAACCCTTGCCCAGACCATTACCGAGCGAGGCGGCAATCCCAAGCACATGGGATGCGCCGGCTGCGTGGTGCATTGCTCCAACGTTTATGTGGACCCGCAGGGCAAGTATATGACCTCTTCGTTGGAGTACGAATCGATCTGGTCCCTGGGCGGTATGACGGGCATCGATGACTTGGACGCCATTGCCCGGCTGGACCGTCTGTGCGACGAAATCGGTGTGGATACCATGAACGTGGGTGTGGCTGTGGCGGTAGCCATGGATGCCGGTTACAAACCGTTTGGGGACAGGGCCGCCGCACTGGCCATGGTTACAGAAATCGGCAAGGGAACCGAGATGGGAAAACTGTTGGGAAACGGTCCTGATGCGGTCGGCAAACATTTCAACCATCACCGGGTTGCCACCGTCAAGGGGCAAAGCATTGCCGCTTATGATCCCCGGGCCCACCAAGGAACCGGTGTGACCTACGCCACCTCGCCCATGGGGGCCGATCACACCGCCGGCAATGTGATCGGAGAATACCTGGCCGGCAATCTGGACCCGCTTAAGCCCGAAGGACAGGCGGAAGCTTCGCGCAATACCCAGATCGCCATGGCCTCGGTGGACTGCACCGGTTTGTGTATTTTGGCAAGTTTCTGCCTGTTGGAGCCCGAGGCCGGCGGCGCCTTCCTAAAAGCCATGAATGCCAAGTTCGGCACCGAGTTCGGCCCCGAGGCCATTCCGGCCCAGGGTATCAAGGTGCTTGAGATGGAACGGGAATTCAACCGCAAGGCCGGATTGGGGGCCGCGGACGATCGCTTGCCCAAGTTTTTCCGGGAAGAGCCGCTGGCGCCCCACAACACGGTCTTCAGCGTCAGCGATGCAGACCTTGACGGAACGTTGGACTTCGGCGGCGCTTCATAATGGTGCTCGAAAGATAACCCTATGGCCCAAGATTGAGGCTGATGCGTATGCTGCAATTAAAAGATGTCGCTAAATCCTTCGGAGGTTTGCAAGTCCTGAAGATGATCAATGCCGAAATTACTTCAGGAGAAATTGTCGGGCTCATAGGACCGAACGGCGCCGGTAAATCAACCCTGTTCAATTTAATTACAGGATTTTATCCACTCAGTTCCGGATCGATCCAATTTGCCCAACGCGATCTGAAGGGAATGCCGCCCCATAAGATCGCCCATCTGGGAATCGCGCGGACCTTCCAGCTGGTGAAGATCTTTCCCAGCTTGACGGCTATCGAGAACGTTCGTGCCGGCGCCATTTTCGGCCGTAAAAAAGGAGGCAACGCCAAAGTGGCTGCGCCGGAGGCATGTCTCGAACTGGTTGGCCTGGAACACCGCATGAATATGCTGGCGACGCATTTGACATTTTGTGACCGCCGCAGGGTGGAAGTGGCGCGTGCCGTAGCGGCAGGCCCCCGACTGCTGCTGCTGGATGAACCTCTCGCCGGACTGAATGACACCGAGACCCGGGAGATGATTACGGTGATCCGCAAGATCCGTGAAGCCACCGGAACGGCCATATTATGGGTGGAACACAAGATCGAGGCTATTTTCAGCCTGTGCGAACGTCTCATTGTCATCGACTTCGGCGAGAAGATTGCCGAAGGCACGCCGGAAGAAATCACCCGCAACGAAGCGGTGATCGAGGCCTATTTGGGAAAAGGCAAAAGGGAGTGTTAGGTGCTTGAAATCAAGAATCTCAGCGTTTTTTACGGTGATGCCCAGGCGTTGAAGGACATTTCTCTGGAGGTGGCCGAAGGCCGTCTCGTGGCGCTGGTCGGCGCCAACGGTGCCGGCAAAAGCACAACGCTGTCCGCTGTCGCCGGGTTGCTTAAACCGCGCAGCGGCAGTGTGACCTTCATGGACCAATCCCTGGCGGGGATGCGCCCCAAAGAGATCGTGGAACTGGGAATTTCCCTGGTGCCTGAGGGACGCTGGCTTTTCGGCAAAATGACGGTCTTTGAAAATCTCGAATTGGGCGCGTATACCCCGCGCGCCCGCAAAAGCAAAGCCGATTCCGTCGAGCGGGTGCTGACCTTGTTCCCGGATCTTAAACCCCGCCTGCAGGAACCGGCCATGGTGCTTTCCGGCGGACAGCAGCAAATGCTTGCCATCGGCAGAGCGCTGATGAGTCAACCGAAGCTGCTTATGCTGGACGAGCCCAGTTTGGGCCTTGCTCCGCTGATGGTGGATGTCATGTTCGACGTTTTTGAAACCCTGCACTCCCAGGGTGTGACCATTTTACTGGTGGAACAGAATATTCAACAAAGCCTTGAACTGGCCCAGATGGGATACGTGATCAAAACCGGAAGTATTTCCCTTTCCGGAACCGGTGCGGAACTCCTTAAAGACGAGGGGGTCTGCAGGGCCTTCCTGGGAATTGGAACGGAATAAAAAAATGATAGGTGTTACCTTACAACTATTGATCAACGGAATTCTATTCGGATCCATGTACGGCGTTGCGGCCATCGGGCTTTCTTTGATTTTTGGTTCCATGGAAATCATTTTCATCGCCCAGGGCGCCGTGATGATTCTCGCCGCCTACTTTACCTATTTCTTGTTCACAACCGCGCATATGGATCCATTTGTGGCGTTGAGCCTTGTCTTGCCGGTCTTTCTGCTGCTGGGGTTTGTCTTATATGCCCTGCTGTTTCGCAAAGTCAGTGATTCCGGTAAAAACGCCCCCCTGCTGGTTGCGTTCGGGTTGATGATTCTTTTGGAGAATCTGATGTCGGTGCTCTGGACACCGGACACCCGCGCCATCAACACCTCCTATACCGGACTGGGTCTCGCTCTCGGAAGTCTGCAGATATCCTTTACCAAACTGGCGGTTCTGATCCTGTCGCTTCTGGCGACCACTGCCGTCAGCCTGTGGCTGCGCTTGACCCTGACCGGCAAAGCCGTTCGGGCGGCCACCGAAAACAAAGCCGCAGCGGCCCTGATGGGCATTGATCCGCACAAGGTCAAGGCCATCACCTTCGGGGTGGGCATTGCCCTGGCCGGGTTGGCCGGGACGGCCACGGCCTCGTCTTACTCGTTCAATCCCACCTTCGGATTTGTGTTCAGCCTGAAAGCCCTCATCGCTGTGGCGCTGGGAGGCATCGGTTCTCTGGGCGGCGCCATGGTGGGAGGCATCCTGCTGGGGGTGCTGGAGTCCGTGGGAGCCTATCTGTTCACAGGTGTGTGGGCCGATGCGATTTCCTTTTCGGCATTTTTATTGGTCTTGATGGTTCGGCCCCAAGGGCTTTTTGCCAAAGGTACGCGACAGGCGTAAGGGAGAATATTGTGATAAACGCGCAGTCAAGGTGGATGAAGGCTTTTTACGGCATCCTGTTGATCGTTTTCATCGTGTTTCCGTTTACCGTGGATGTGGAGTTCTCCTACACCATCAGCTTTCTCTTTCAGGCGTTTTTGTATGTCACCATTGCCCAAGGGTGGAACCTGGTGGCCGGCTACGGTGGCCAGGTATCGCTTGGCCAGCACTCTTTTTTGGGGGTGGGCGCCTATATCACCGGAATCGCCTGGATGGCCGGTTGGGTGGGATTTCTGGACCCCGTCGCATTTTTGCTTTCCGCTGTTGGCGCCGCTATCCTGGCGGTTCTGATCGGCTTTCCGCTCATGTCCAAGCTCAGGGGCGACTACTTTGCCCTGGGGACCCTCGGGCTGGGTGAAATTTTACGGGTGATCATTACCCAGGGCGGTGATATCACCGGCGGCGCCACCGGGCTCCTGCTGCCTTCATCGGCATATACCTCGATGATGCCCTATTACTACCTGGGACTGGGTCTGGCCGTGGCCAGCACTGTGGTTGCATGGTTGGTGATCCGTTCGCGCATCGGCCTTGCCCTGGTGTGCATCCGGGATGATGAGCAGGCTGCCAGCGCCTGCGGTATCGCCATGTTGCGCTATAAAATTCTGATCTTTGCCATCGGCGCCGCCATGACAGGCATTGCCGGCAGTGTTTACGCCTATTACACGTTCCAGGTGATGCCGGACGATGTGTTCGGCCTGCAATGGGCCTTGATGCCGCTGCTGATGACCATCGCCGGGGGGGTCGGAACCCTGGCGGGACCGATCCTGGGGTCTTTCCTGTTGGCGGGACTTTTCCAGATCACAAGCATTTACCTGCCCAGAATACACCCCCTGTTTTCAGGGGCATTTATTATTATTCTGGCCATCTGGCTGCCCAGTGGGGTGATGGCCATCATCAAACGGCGCCATGCCGTGAAGTCAAATGCCTGATGGTAGTATAACTTCCAAACAAGGGTTAAGGAGGTCGAATGAAAAGAGTAATCGCTAAATTTATGACAGCAGGGTTTTTTTTCGTGTTGGTTGTCGGACTTGTCTGGATTCAACCGGCCGCAGCAAAAGATCGCAGTGAAATCCTCATCGGCGCCAACCTGCCCATGACCGGCATTCTGGCCGGCGCAGGTCGCGAGCAGAAGTGGTCCTACGAACAGGCCGTGGCCGACATCAATGCCAAGGGCGGCATATTTGTCAAGGAATATAATAAAAAACTGCCGGTCAAATTGATCGTGGCCGACGACGAATCCAATGCCGGCAAAGCCGGTAAAGCCGTCGAGCGTCTCATCAAGGTGGACCGGGTCGATATGCTGCTGGGTGGGTTTGCAGCCCCCTTCGGCGTCATTCCGGGATGCATCACCGCGGAGAAGTATAAACGCTACTACCATACGTCCATCTGCCTGGTGCCCCCCTGGCTTGAAAAGAAATTTCAGTGGTCGACCCTGTTCTTCTTCGATCTTGAGCAGGCCTGTGCGGTTCCCTACCAGCTTTGGGACAAGCTCCCGGCCGAAAAACGGCCCAAAAACCCGGCCCTGCTTATGGAAGACACCTTTGACGGACGTGCCTTCGCCGGACTGTTCCGTTCCATTGCCGAAAAATACGGATATAAATTCGCGCTGGACGAAGCGCTGGCAGTGGGTTCCAAAGACTATTCGGCCCAGATCATCAAAGCCAAGAACGCCGGTGTGGATGCCATTTTAATTTTTACATCGGATTCGGACTGCATCACGTTTATCCGGCAGATGAAAGAGGCCAACTTCAGCGTCTCCTACATGCATGGCTGGAAGGGGACCTGGGCCGGCGAATTTTACAAAGCCCTTGGCAAGGACGGCCAGTACATTCTGTGTGACGGGTTCTGGTCCGAGGACTTTCCGTACGCGGGCACCAAATCGTTAAGCGAACGCTATTACAAGGATTTCGACAAATATTCAGTGTCAGTCGGTGCCACCTATGCCTTGTGCCAGATTCTCTGGCAGGCCATTGAAAAGGCCGGAACCCTGGACGGCGCCAAAGTGCGTCAAGCGGTTCTGGACGGCAAATTCGAAACGGTCATGGGCCCGGTCGACTACGCAGAGAACGGCGTGGCTATCTTCACCAGCACCGCTGCCCAATGGTGGGACGGCAAACAACAAATGGTCTATCCCTTTGAATTGTCCAAATGGAAGCTGAGGCTGGCACCTCCCTGGAATAAACGCTGACAGGCAACCGGGTTTAAAACAGCTGTGCCTTGCATGATCGGGCACAGCTGCCCAATTCCATCAAACCATTGAGTGAGGGTAATAAGCATGAAAATCTTAGTCGGTTACGATGGATCAGGACCTGCCCGCAAGGCCCTTGACCTGAGTATTCAGTTTGCAAAAGCGTTCAAAGCGGAGGTAGTGATCGTCACCTCTCTGTTTGGCGGA
>JASFER010000231.1:0-10219 GCA_050124755.1 Desulfobacteraceae bacterium | reverse complement strand
AACGGCTCCAATCATTTGGCCGAGAGCGACGCCAGGCCGTTGTCGCTCTGCCCCGTTTGCTTGCGCAAACTCCAACACACTATCGGTTTCGATGTGTTGGCACGCTATGGGCGATTGCTGCAATTTTACCGGAAGGCGGCTTTAAAGGGTGAGGTCTAATTTGAATGCCTGAAAGGTTTGGTTGACCCGCAACGCCCTCTGGTCATAGAGCCGGCACCCGGTACGGCCCAAAAAAATGTCTCGCAAGCAGTGGCGTTTGCCCACGATTGGTTCTAGGCGACAAAGGAGGACCGAAAAAATAAGATGAGTCCCTTTACGCCGAGAGAGCGCTTCAGGCCGGTGCCCGTGGCTACGTCATGAAGCAGGAAGCCATCACCCAGGTGGTTCAGGCCCTTCGCAAAGTGCTAAAAGGGGAGATCTATATTATTTGCAAATAATCCCCTTCTCAGGTCCACATTAATTGAGAAAGGCCTCAACCAAATGGCATCGTAATGATGGGGACTGCGTTCCCTTGACAAATAAACGACAGCGCCATGTCTAACACTAAATGCCAAGCTCTTTGACAATTTGTGCTGGAATTTAAAATATAGCTGCAAGATAAGAATGTTTCACTTCGCAGAGAATGCCGATTCATAGTTTCAATGCTTCGACATACAAAGATATTTTTGGATGTGTATTGTCAAATAAATTTGTATCTCTAAGTGGGGGAATAACACTTTGCCCCCAACCAGAAACATTTTGCTGTTTCCGACTACTTTCGTTTAACGCTGGTGCCTTAGTTCTCACCATGGCACTTTTTCTTATAAATAGTCCCATATGGATAGATGCTACACTTATAAAGGCAGCTTTATTTCTGGATGTATGGGCGCAGCTGTTATTGTTCAATTTCATGTCTGAAAAAAGTAAAGCATCCGGGTCCGAAGGACCCGGCTTTGGATTAATCCCTGGAAGGGAATATTGCTTAAAAACTCTGTAGCAAGAGCAAGGCGGTCAAACTTTGCTTTGCATTGAGTTACACGCCAGGCCGGGACAGAGCCCGGCCCTACGAAGACCATTGATCCGGCCAACGATGTCGATTATAGCGTAGAGCCGGCCTCTGTGCCGGCCGGTTCTATAGATACGCTTGGTATAAGCCGCTTCCCCTGACCTGGCCCTGAGAACCAGGTTATAATGATGCAATACAATCCCCTTCCAAGGATGCTCATAAAGCGCGACCAAAAGCATCCGAATCCTTTGCCACTGGCCAACGATAGGTTCAGAACATAGCTCGACTGAGGTTTAAGGCCAGTCCAATTTCAGATGTCCCCCGATTGAAGAACGATGCGGCGGATAATAAATGTGATTCACCAAATAAATTCAATCAATATTCTGCCTCCTGTCAAAGTGCAGCGCGATGGTGAATCCGGACCGGACTAGAATACAAAAGAACCTTTGGGGAGGGCGGCAGGCGAACGTTCATTGAAGCCAACGCTTGGAAAAGGAGAAAAGATCATGAATGCGTCAATGGTTGATTATGCAGTTCCCATGACCGGCACCGCTCTGGTCAGTATCAATATCCGCCTGTCGGCCAATGAAGTGGCCTACATCATCAATCATTCCGATGCCAAAGCCGTGTTTGTGGACAATGCATTTGCCGGCACGGTCCAGCCGATACTGGACCAAGATGAACGGCCGATTGAGGAAAGCGCCGGACTCAAATCCCGACAGGGAGTCCCCTTCGTCACCACACAGTATATGGATGTGATGGATCCTGTATCCATGCAGCCGGTACCAAGGGATGGACAGACCATCGGAGAAGTCGTCATGCGCGGAAACAATGTCATGCTGTGCTACTGCAAGGATCCCGAGGCAACGGAGAAAGCCTTTGCCGGAGGCTGGTTTCACAGCGGCGATCTGGCGGTGATGCATCCCGACGGATATGTCCAGATCATGGACCGTAAAAAGGACATCATTATCAGCGGCGGCGAGAATATCTCCACGGTGGAGATTGAAAATGTGATCTTCCGGCATCCCGAAGTGCTGGAAGTTGCGGTGATCCCTGTTCCGGATGAGAAGTGGGGCGAGGTCCCCAAGGCGTTCGTGGTTCCCAAAAACGGTACCCAACCGTCAGCCCAAAGTATTATCGATTTTTGCAAAGAAAATCTGGCCCGTTTCAAAGCACCCAAGGCTGTAGAGTTTGCTCAGTTGCCCAAAACCGCCACCGGCAAGATCCAGAAATTCAAACTTCGGGAGAAAGAGTGGCAAGGTCGCGAGCGCATGGGGAACTGAACATGTTGCATTTCCTTTTGTCCGTCCGCGAGGGAAGAGGCCGCGCTTACAGCGCTCCCCTTCCTCAGGACGGTCGGAGCCATCCAAGGCCGCGATACAAAATCCATCTCAATCTCTCAAAATCGAATTCTACCCTGTCCGTTTCCAAATAAAGTCGTCAAACCAAGGCTGAAATCATGACGAATATTTGGCATATTTCCAAGAATTGTTTCCGCAATTTTCCTTGGAAAATTACGGATCCAACTGATTTTGCCAAAGAAAATTGCCAATTCCGTTTTGTTACAAACAGTGGTAAACACAACTTTCCCGGAATTTCTCCTGACCACAATATATTGTGGTGCTTTACACTTAGTCATTATTAAGTATATGGCAAGAGCTACCACAAGTTGGCCTATTTGTTTGGTACCTGGTGGCTATCTTGGTGCGAACGACAAGTTCACTGGGAGCGTATGCGATCCGGTGGAACGCTTGGTTCGGTGCCCATTGTTCTACTCTGCAAACAACTCCTCCCTACGAACTTGACCTAAGTTCTCCGCTGCTTCATCAACGCCGTCAAGGGATAGAAGCTTATCATGGGATGACCGAGGCCCAATGGCAATAATGTAACCGATACCCGCAGCATGTGCAGCTTGAATACCGGAAAAAGCATCTTCAACGACAATACAGTCAACAGGTTTTAAACCAAGGTTCTGAGTGGCTTGAAGATAGATGTCTGGGGCAGGTTTTCCAGATAAGACCCCGTCGTCATAAACGATGTCATGTATATCGAACCATCGTGACAAAGAAAGATGGGCCACAAAGAAATCGAGATTTGTGCGTTCTGATGCCGTAGCAATAGTATGAGGAATTTTAAGATCGCACAGATATGTTAGCAAATCCAGCGAGCCTGGGGATAGAATGAACCGGTCTCCCTGTGCCAAACACAAGCCTCTGTAAGCAGATTCTTTTTGGTCAATAAGGTCCATTAATTCTTTTCCCACTACTTCCCGTCCGAGTAAGTACGAAAAGACATACTTGATGGAAAACTAATAATGTCATTGCTATCATTACAATCATTGTTAAAATTCTAAGAATATCATTTTTAATTTTGTTTTTATTATTGTTTTCAGAATATTGCTTATAAAAAGGAAGGCGAAAAATCACTCCAAAAATACTCCAAATTGTGTTTATTACTACTATGTGAATAACAAAATATCTTCCCCAGTCTATCACAGACTTATCCCAGAATATTAGATAACTAGTTAAGAATACTGTAATTGCAATCAATAATGGAATAAATATTTGCTTTTTATTTAACATTATACTCATTAGCAGCGATCATAACGATGAGCTGACCTGCCGGGGCGAATCGGCAGCATAGCTCCGGCCAGTGTCCAGCGACAGGTTCGGCACACTTCTATTTTACTTCAGTATATTAAGGCTCAGGATATCCCTCATTAGAAAAAAATGATTGTCCTGAGTAAAAATTTCGCAATCATTTTGTATCGCATTTTGGGCTATTATTAGATCTGGGATGCCAACAGCATTAATTCCATTTTTCAAGCATTTGTATTGGTAATCAATTATTTGATTCCAATCTATAAACAGGTCGAACCGCCTGATATTTCGTAATAAGGAAATTAGCTTTTTTTGGTTGCGAACCTTTAGAAATGGCACAAGCTCGGCAAGGATAAGATCATTCGTTACGATAAGATTCTCATCTATAAAATAATCAAGCTTTTCTGAAAAATTCCCGGATCTTAAGTAATCTACCCATATTGAGGTGTCAACTAATACCGGCATTGGCGGCCCCGAATAGTACCTAAATCAATGTCTAAATCAATTTTCCCTTTGTATTGTTTTAACTGAGAAATTTTTGATTTCCTGATCAATTCCTCTAAAGCTGTAATGATAACCTTTGTTTTGGTATTTACATGGGCTGCTTTCATAGCTTCATTTAACAATTCTTCAGGCAAATCAAGGGTTGTTCTCATGGTCCAGCCTCCTATATTTATATGCATAAATATGGCACATTGTGCATATAATGTCAATTGGAAGGAATTTAGAAGCCGAACGGCGGCTCTCACCTGTAAGGGCCGCTCTGTGGCCCGCATCAGGTGCAGAGCCCGGTTATATCTTCCCTATTCTTTTAGCTTTATGTAGGTTACTTGACTATATTTAGATGCAATTTTCTCTGGATGATAATTTCGAGCTTTAACATTTAAAATACCAAACTTTTCCATATCATCGACAGATCACACGAATTTAAGTGAACGGTGGGGGCCTGTCTGATTCTGGCGGATTTTGCTTCTGAAATCATTTTGCACTTCGGCACCGAAGAGCAAAGATCCCAATGGCTGCCCAAAGTAGCCGAAGGAAAGGTGCTTTCGTGCGGTGCATTTACCGAACCGGACCACGGCTCTGACATCACGTCGTTGAACACCACGGCCGTAAAAGAAGGCGATGCGTGGGTCATCAACGGCAGCAAGATCTTCATTACCAACGGCGGCCCGCGCACCGGATTTTATTGCGTATTGTGCCAGACAGACGCCGAAGTGGAACCGACGCACCGGGGTATCAGCCTCATCCTGGTGGAAGCTGACCGCGAAGGCGTCAGCACATCGGATGTGGGTATGAAGATGGGCATTCGCATGATGGACACCGCCGAAGTCAATTTTAAAGATGTGCGCGTTCCTGTGGAAAATCTGATCGGTGATGAAAACAAAGGATTTTACCATATGCTTCATTTTTTTGATGAGAGCCGCATTCCCATTGCCGCCCAGGCATTGGGCACCGCCCAAGGCGCTTTTGACCGGGCCCTGGCCTATGTCAAATCGCGAAAGCAGTTCGGCAAACCGATCAGCCAGTTTCAAGCGACCCAGCATAAACTGGCCGATATGGCCACCAAAATCGAAATGGCCAGACTGTTGGTCTACAAAGCCGCATGGAACTTCGACCAGGGCAGGATGGATCCCAAACTGACCTCCATGGCCAAAATGGCGGCCGCCCGCACGGCGGTGGAGGTGTGCGATGAGGCCATCCAGCTTTTTGGCGGATACGGCTACATGCTGGAGTACGAAGTCGAACGCTTCGCCCGGGATGCCAAAATTACCGAGCTGTACGAGGGAACCAAAGAAATTCAGAAAAACACCATTGCCAGTTACCTGATCGGCAAGAAGAAATAGCGTTAATCCGTATCAATACATGAGAGCCCATTGATGAATGCATTTCAAGACTATTACCCGGATAATTATTCACATTGTTTCGACTGTGGAAGGCTGAATAAAGAGTAACCCTTTTTAAGAATTAAACGGCCGTGATCGGACATTGATCATGGCCGTTGCGCTTTCCTGCCTTATCACAAATGGCCACCACGAAAGGTGGATCTTCAGGGCCAGAGAACAATGGGCTATCAGCAGCCAGTCCAATTGAACCCTGCACAACATGTTGTATTAACAAACAGATTGACACACAACGATCATTTTGACATACTCTGGATGTAAAAAACAAATTCCTATCTTTTATTGATTTTGAATGTCGGAGATCTTCATATCATACTCACGGCGTGATCTGGCTTTCGTGGGGAAACTGCGCACTTTGCTTGAAAATGCGGGGCTTGGTGCCTGGGTGGACATCGAAGGCCTCTATGCCGGTGAGGAATTCTGGCCCGAGGTCGCCAAGGCGATCGATGCCGCCGTAGTATTTGTGTTTGTCATGTCGCCGGACAGCATTGCATCACGATTCTGTGGGATGGAACTTGAACGCGCAATTGCAGGTCAGAAGCGGATCGTTCCGTTGTGCTATCGGGAAGTCAATACCGATGGGCTGAACCCTGAAATTGCCAGGCGGCAATGGGTGTTCTTCCGTGACGGCGATGATGCCGAAACGGCCGAGGCGGAGCTGATGTCTGCGGTGCGAGCCGACTGGGCCTGGTTGCGGGAACAGGCGCGACTGCTCAGTCGCGCCCGGGAATGGAAACAAAAAGATCAAAACAACGCGCTGCTTTTGCGGGGAAGCGATTTGCGTGCTGCCGAGAGCTGGCTTTCCCAGAGCGATGGACGGGAGTCGGGTGCGACGCCTTTGCATCGAGCCTACATTGCCGAAAGTCGGCGTGCGACCGGAAAACGACGCCTGCGTCTGAGCGCTGCGGCGGTTCTCGCCCTGGTGACCCTCTTGGTTGTGAGTTGGTTCGGTCTCTCCAAGAAGGTGGAAAGTCTGAACAATCTGAGCGTTACCTTCTTGGATAAAGCCCAGGATGATGCAGCCATTGATAAACTCGGGTGGGTGCAGACGATTTGTAAGAGATTCGGATTCCTGTTTGAGGGCTGCGCGGATGCGGAGCTGAACCTCGGCCGTGCGTTGCTGAACGCCGGTCGATATCGTGACGGCGTTGAACAGCTAACCCGCCTGATTGATACGGCACAGCCCATCGACACCGGCGATGGACTGGCGGCTCATTACCTGGCGACAGTCTATCAAAACCGTTCTTATGGACGCATCATGCTGGCGGAAACCGATCTTCAAGGGGAGGAGCGTTTGAACCAATACGCCCGCGCGGAAGAGGACTTGAAGTCGGCAACACAGCTTTACCAGCGCGCCGCGGAGGTCATTACCTTCACACCGGTGCCCGCCGAGATTACGTGGGCACGCATTCATATCGGCCGAGGCGACTATGAACCGGCGCTCGAGCAACTCCAACGGGCCGCACGTTCCGGCAACACGTCCGACATTGACCTGTTGCAGTCGATCGCGCACCACTGCCTGGGCAACAGCGAAAAAAGCATCGAACATATTATGCGCTATTTCGATGCCCTGCCCGGCAAACAAGACAACCCGCACTGGAAGAAAAATAAACTTTATTACAGGAGGCTAAGGGAACGATGCATCGACACGGCCAACTAATTTTTCTTTTTCTATTCCTCGCCGTCGTGACGGCAGACACTGCCTGGTCGGCGGAACTGGCGTTTGTTTCCGGGACCATCGTCCGACCCGAAGGCGCCAACGAAGGCGATGCTCTGACGGGCGGCACCGTGGTGGAGACCGGTCCTGATGGCATGGCCATGGTCGAATACCAGTGGCCCTCGGATAAACCGGGCTATAATTGTATCCGAATTGTTATCTTCGGCTACGGGCAAAGCTACACGGTGAGCGGAGAGAAGACCCCCGGGCGCTGCGATACAACTGTCCCGGCCAACCCGGACAGCCTCCGCGAAGGAGAGGCTTTCCTTTCCAAGGGTACCCGCTATGGAGACGCTAAAACCGATATGCTCGAAGCTGAAGTTCCGATAAAAGTGAAAAACTCGCAAAAACAGTGGAAAGACTTTCAGCAATGGACCATGAAAGCGGAACGCACCTTCACCGGCGATGTCGTTTCAGTCGGCGAAGGCCGCATCAAGCTGCGCAGCCCGTTTTCCCATCGACCGGTTTACTTTTCTGCCACACCAACAACCGTTGACAGCCCGGTACCGCTGGATTCCCTGGTCGATAAGCGCGTCTATGTTTACTACAAAATCACAGCTCAGGGAAAAAAGGCCGTTCGAATTCGGCTAACCCAACCGATTGCCGTACTGCACAGGCCTCCTTTTGTGACCCACAACAAGCCAAATGCCGGAATCACTCAACCACCCTCCGGCGTGGCGGAGATTGACGATCACGGGAAGGAAAAACAAACCGACACATGGTTCTGCAAAGTGGACCTCCACCAGGGCGATACCGGCAAGATGAAATTTACACGTCACGGCGATAACATCAAAGGCATGATGTCGATTACTCGCAGGGCTCAGCGCCATAACATTTCCGGAACATGGAAAGGAGATGATATTGCGTTTTGGAGAGCACTATCGAAGAACAGCGGACAAAAATTCAAGGGAACGGTGAGCAGCTCCGACCGTGGGGAAGTGCAGATGACCGGCCGGTTCGCCCATAATTTTCGGGGTGTCTGGAGTGCCGAATGCAGCCTCCAGCATGACAAGCGTGTAGGGGACAAAGGCTACAACGTAGTGCTGACCGGCGTCGGAAATAAAAAAAATGAGTTGATCAGGGCCTTTCGTGCGGTCACCGGACTCGGATTCAAAGCGTCCAAGGAAGCCATTGAAAATGCGCCCTACATGGTAAAAAAGGGCGTTTCCATCAAAGAGGCCCGACGTCTTGAAGCCACGCTTGAAAAGGCCGGCGGGAGGGTCACCATCGAAAAGCAGCAATAGAAGGATTGCTGTGCTACGGTGTTTGCACCACATCCGCGTACGCTGGGAAATCATCCATGACTGACGTCTTTATTTATTGCTCCCGGCGGGATATCGAGATTGCACAGGAACTGACCGAAGCCATGGGCGCAGTGGTTTCGTGCTCACGGCCCGTAGTAGATGCCAAATGGGTAAACTTTTTCACTCTTGCAAGCTGAAACAAATCTGAATAGGTACTTTATTACCCACAATGACTATATATAGTATTATATTAAAACCATAAATACTATATATTGTGGTGGCCTGCTTTTTGCTTATAAATACTGGTGTAATTGGATCGTTTTTGTTAATATGCGGATTAGAAGCGAAGGTGAAACTATGGAAAGATGCCCTCAATGTAAAAAAGTATTATTCAGGAAAAAGGACGGTTCTCTGATGTGCCCTAACGGGTGTGATGAGCACAAACAAAGGTCGGCCTTCAACACGATGATTGACCCCATGAAAGAACGCCGGGGGGAAAAGCCATTTTTCGACCCATGGAATCATGCCCGGTGATCAAGAATTTGACAATTTAATCGGCAAGCGCCCTTTTCTACTGAACCAAATTTTATTTGGCAAGGGTCCAGCTGTTCTTGCTAAACACCCATCGGTCCAAGTTAAGCCGGGTGCAAAGCACCCGGCTTGTAAACAACCAATCCAACATTCAACTTGCCAGCACCACAACATGAATCGTGATCGTTTCTACACGATGCGCTAATAAACCCTTCGATTCACCAAAAAAATTGAAATCCATAATATTTAAAGTACTTAAAGGTGTTACAAACCAGTCTATCCATGGATTGATGGTGCACAGATCGATACTTTTTTAAATATTTATAGATTTTTTGTTGCTTTTTATTAACTATATGGTACATAAAATTAACTGTACATCTATTATAATTAATTTTTGTTGATTATGGGCAATATTTTTGCAAACTTTTATGAACGTGTGGCCGAGGCAGCCGGGATCAATAGCTTGGCTGAGCTGGCTCAAATATTGGGGCTCAATCGCTCGTCCATCACCCAGGCCCGCAAGAAAGATGCAATTCCTGCGTCCTGGTTGCTTCAATTGTTCAGGCGGTACGGCTTAAACCCGGACTGGCTTGAAAAGGGATTGGATCCCAAATACTTAAGGCCGGAACTCAATGACGACAATGCATTTCATGCTATTGCAAAAGTTGAAGCCAGATTGTGTGCGGGGGCCGGTTCCTTCGACGTTTCATCCCAAATCAGCGGTCATTTTTCATTCCAAAAGAGTTGGCTGCAGGCCAAAGGACAAGCCAACCAGATGGTGCTCATGGATGTTTTCGGCAACAGCATGACACCGGAAATTAAAGACGGCGACACGGTGTTGATTGATCAATCCCAGAGAAACATCTTAGCCGGTGCCATCTATGCGGTGGGTATAGAGGATACCATCATGGTTAAGCGCATCGAAAAGCACCCCCGCAAGCTGGTCCTTCTCAGTGACAATAAAGCGTATGCTCCCATTTTCTTGACGGGAGAAGAAATTGACAGTGTAAGAGTTATTGGAAAAGTAATCTGGATCAGCAGGGAATTGAGGTGACGGTATGATTAGAAGCCATCTCAAAAAACGGATTTTAGTCCAAGATGTAGGCGGGGCCGGGTTTCGAACCGCAGGCATACTGCAGTATGTTGAGGATTCGAAAGCCGGCACCAACACCCGGATTAGGCCAAAAGACTTTTTTGAGATGGCTTCTAGTAACTGTCTAAAAAAAATGATACTTAAT
>JASFER010000230.1:0-10283 GCA_050124755.1 Desulfobacteraceae bacterium | reverse complement strand
TTTTGCTCAACGGCGAGACGCTGGAAATCGAGGAACTTGATGCCCAGTCGAATCAATGGATCGGGAAGCTTGCCCTGGTCAGCCAATCGGATCAGTGTTTTCATGATACTTCTCCGTATGATTTCGATTTTTCGGAACCCATGGAAAAAAGGAGGGGGTCTTGCTTATATAATCTCGATAGCCCGGCCTTTTTTCAACGATTAATTTTTCCGTCAGCGGAATACCCGTCATTTTCAACAGGACGGCGGTGATGATCACCGGGCTGACGAACGTCCACCAATTGCCCGGGTCAGATAGGGCGATAACGAAAAGGCCCCACCATATCAGGCTCTCACCAAAATAGTTGGGATGGCGTGTGTAGCGCCACAAGCCCCGGTCCATGACCTGGCCACGATTTGCAGGATCGGCCTTGAAACGGGCCAACTGCAAGTCGCCCACAGCCTCGAACACAAAACCGGTGAGCCAGATCAAGGTGCCGAAGAGATCCAACCACCCCAGGCGGTCGGGCCCGGACCCGGCCTGCCCGGCCTGGATCACCAGGGCAATGGCCCAAAGAAAAATCGCCTGCAGCAAAAACACCTTGAACAGACTGGTGAGCCAAAAACGCTCACCACTGGCTTTGCGCCACTGGGCATACCTGGGGTCTTCGCCTTTTCCGTGATTGCGCCAGGTCAGATACAGCGTCAGGCGAACACCCCATAAGGTGGTCAGGACCGCGATGAGCAGGGAGCGCATCCCCATGCCGTCCAACTGAAACAACGTCAGCCAGGCAATCAGCACAAATCCTATTCCCCAGAGGGAGTCCACGATGGTCACATTTTGCCTCTGGACGCTGAAGAGCCAGCCTGAAAACATCATGACAACGACGGCCAGCAGGTTGATTAAAAATATGGATAAAGACATTTGAATTTCCTTTTCCCACAGTTCAGTTAAAAATCGAGCGGTGCACACGCGTACCGCTTACCCTGTCAAGTCGTGCACATCGTCTTTGCCCTGCAGATCACCTGGGATGGTTCAAGGGGGTTGACAACGCTTTTGCCGATTTTCAAGGCATCGATGGCATCGATGATGTTGCGGTGAATTCTGCCGCTCAACGGGTAGAACAGGGCGATGACAATGGCCACCAGGTTGCAGATGGACGGAATCAAGGCATAGAAACTGCGAATGACCCCTTTGACGGTTTCGCTTTGCTCCACATTGGGCACGTAGCCCGCCATCCCCAACACGGCCAGCCCCGTGCCCACACCCACCGCAGCCGAGAGTTTCTTGGCCACGGACCACATGCCCACATATTGGCCTTCCCGGCGTTTGCCCGAAACCATCTCGTCGTAATCGATCACGTCGGCTTGCAGGGATGACGGAAGGGCCAGGGTGGCACCGAAGCCGATGCCTGACGCCACCACGAGCATTCCATAGATCCACTCATCACCGGCTTGCAGAAAATAAACCCCCAGAAACGCCATGGTGTTGATGAACATGGAGATCAGCCAGGCGGGCTTTTTGCCTATGGATGCGGCAATGCGGATCCAAAGCGGCAGAAAAACGATGCCGGTCACAAAATAGGCCGCCAGAAAAAGATCCGCATTTGAAGCCCCCAACACATACTGCACATAGTAAAGGATCAGCGCAGCCGGCAAATTGCTGCCCAATGCGCTGATGGCAAACGCCGTCAGGAGAATCATAAAGGGTCTGTTGTGCCGAATCATTTTTAAACTCCGCCACACTTTCAGCCGCACGGAACCGGCATTTAAGGCCCGCTCTTTCAGCCGGTAAACGCACCATCCACAGGCGCCGATGAGCAGCGGTGCGTAGATCAGCACCATGTATGCAAAGGTCTTGCGTTCCCCTTCAGGGCTGCCGTCCAAATCCCAAATACCTTTTACAATCGCAGGAGCGGCTGCGGCCACAAGGGTCCCGGCGATGAGAAATCCGTCGCGCATGGCAAACAGCGAAGTTCTGTCGTTGTAGTCGCGGGTGAGCTCGGGCCCCAGGGATTCATATGGCACCGCTGTCAGGGTCCAAAACAAAAACAGCAGATAAATCCATACGGCAAACCACGCGGTTTGCATGAACGGTGCGGCGCCCTGGGGCGGCGTGAACAAAAAGAACATGGACAGGGCCAGCAGCAGCGATCCGAATAAAATATAGGGCCGCCGCCGGCCCATTAAGCAGTTGCTGCGATCCGACCACCAACCGATGACCGGATCGGTGACGGCATCAAAAATCCTGACACCGAAAAGCAGGTATCCGACAACGGCAATGTCGATGCCCACGATGTCGGTATAGAATTTCGGGATGTAGACATAAACCGGAATGCCCACCACTGCCAGGGCAAACGCCGGCAGGGAATAGGCCAGCTTCAAATTGAATGGCAATATACCATTGCTTCTCTCCATCATTTCTCTCCCAGCAGTGCTTTTTTGAAGCTTTTGTCAAAAGGCTTTTCGCCCAACCACATGGAGAAAAGCGCTTGGGCAAAATCGGCCCCCTGGATGGTGCCCTTGGTCGTGCCGTTGATCTCCAATTGGGTGCCGACGGCCGGTATGTAGGTGAGCGAGACCCGGTCGCCAGGTGCAATATCTTCGTACAATCCATTGTGATATGCGATTCTGGACGCGAGTCGGGAATAGGTTTCCGGGCTCACATTCCTCTTGATGCCTGCAATGGTGGCGGGGCCAAAGTCTTTCGCCTTGAATGATCGAACATAGCGAACTTCCAAACGTTTGGGAATATTCTCAAGCACCTGACGGTTATCGGTCCCCGCAGGCAAATAAAGCGCTCCATCGTAAAGCTTGACAAACCCCAGATATTTGAGTTCACCGACGCCTGACAGTTCCAAAGTGGTATTCATCGCCCGGAATGTGGATCGGAAACCTGTATCAGCGGATTTGCTGGCCGACGCCGGCCGGCAGGAGATAAGGAGTGCCGCACCAATTGTCATGGCAACGATGGCTGCATGTCTGAATGATCTCTTCATTTGCACATCTCCTTAAAACGGACCTGGAAAAACTCAATGCAGGTACATTGATCATAATTCCTTCTGATTTCAACCCGGTAAGAATCAGTGCATAGTGGTAGGCCATTCCTACCATCAGCTTTGAGCGGTTTAATTTGCCCCATTCATCCATGGTGCCAGAGCTGATAAGCCATGGAGCAGCCCAAAAACGATGAAAGCACCTCATACAGACCTCATCAGGTGCATCATCGGGCCTTTCGGAAGGGGTGCTTTGTCTCTGTGCGGTGGTAGATGACGGTTGACTTTAATAATCAATGACATTCGCCAACTCTTTTCCCAGTTTTTCGACAGCCATCTCTTTGGCTTTAGCCTCCACGTCTACTGTAATGTCAAGGCTCTGCCAGGCTTTTGGAAAATCATTCAGGTCGATGTAGTCTGCGTGCCTCCGATCCGTATCCTTTGCAAAACGATCAAGGGGTGACGACAGGTGGAAAAGGGGTTCTCTCGACCAGGTTTTCAGGGCGGCGCGGGTGGCCTCTCCAATGCTCAGCGCGTCGGGCAGGCAGCGATGGTGGTGGACATCGTACGTCATTGGAATCCCGGTGTCGTTGCACACAGGCAGCAGGTCCGCCGGGCTGAAGGTGCGGTCATCGTTTTCAATGGTAAGGCGGGAAGTAATCGCTGCCGGCAATCCTTTAATGGCCGACGATAGACGTCGCAAGCTTTTCGATTTGTCACCATAAGCCCCACCGGCGTGAATGTTGATCACATCGGCACCCACCCACTCGGCCACCATGGCTTGATATATCAATTCTTCCAGAGATTTTTGGCGCACATCCGGACGGGGTGAAGCGATGACCACAAATTGATCCGGGTGCAGGCTGGTGCGAATATCATGTCTCCGGGCAAACTCACCGCACTGGCGGTAGGCATCGACAATTCGTTTGTACCCGGGCAGATCCTGTATCGCGTACCCCTGCTGGGGATGGGTAATCAAGGGCAGAATTTGGCTGTTGATCCGGAAAGCGCCGATGTTATGATCGCGGCAGTAAGATAGCGCCCGGGATAGCGCATGGGCGTTGTGCATGCATAAATCCGCCAAACGGCGGCGCTGTTCCTTCGGCGCAAGCCTGGCCGCATAGGATGCCGTCGTTCGCCGAAATTTGATAGGCGCTTTTACAAAAACACAACATAGTCCAAGCCGAATCATGTCGCACGCTCCAGTATATAACTTTTAAGAGCCAAAAATTTCGTGGCCGGGTTTTAACAATAAGACCATTGAACCGCAAAACAATATGTAGAGCGATCGGATTTTATACCCGGCCGGCACGGAGGCCGGCCCTACGCTAATCGCTCCGGTTCCTGGCGTTATTAGGGTTCCCGGGTAGGGTCGGGCTCTGTCCCGACCGGTTCAGAAGGTGATATTAGCGAAACCTGTAAAAACGGACTTGACAGACCCGCCTCGGCCATTAGCGTAATTTCAGTTCCGCTTAAACGATAACTTGCGTAGGCGCTGAAGCGGCTTTTGTCTTTGAATCAGCCCATGCGTCAGGTTGCTAACCTGGTTAAAGCGGCTATGGCAGCCGAGGTCATCGGTTTTGAGCGTTGTATTCGGAGTAAATTTTACTTCTATCGAAAAGGTTATCAAGATGAAGGTTCATTTTTATCAAACGATACGCCTTGTCATTTGCGGGTTGCTATTAACCGGTTGCCAGACCATGACGCCAATACAGACGGTGCCCCACGTTGATATTGACCGGTTCATGGGAAACTGGTTCGTCATTGCGAATATTCCGACGTTCATTGAAAAAGACGCTTATAATGCCGTGGAGAGCTATCGTCTCGAGGACGACGGCACCATTAAAACGACGTTTACTTTTAACAAAGGCGACTTTGATGGCCCCCAAAAGAAATATTCTCCACGGGGCTTCATTCGTGACAAGTCCTCAAATGCCGTGTGGGGAATGCAGTTTATATGGCCCTTCAAGGCGGAATACCGAATCATTTATCTTGATGCCGACTATACTACCACAGTGATCGGCCGAACCAAACGTGATTATGTATGGATCATGTCCCGGTCGCGCTCCATCAGCGATGAAAAATATCAAGATATACTCCGATTCCTGGCCTCACAGGATTACGATGTTGAAGAAGTTCAACGCGTTCCCCAAAGGCTGAAATAACTTGTTATTGAATAGTGTACACTAAGAATAATCGCTTGAATTGACTTCTTACCCATAAACGTCCTGGAATTTGCGGGTGGTCTATGAGTGCAAAAGACAAAGTTTCCAAGTCCGGCTGTGACGGCAAAAGCCATGAGGTTGACGCATGCACGCTGGGACGCCCGGCGCATTAGTGCAATCCGCCGATGGTGAGTTTGCGAAGGACCTTGAACTGGCGCCAGCCGCTCCACTGCGGATCCGGCTTGACAACCACCTTGCTGGATCTCTTTACCCTGGCCCGAAAGCGATAGACTCCTTCATGGTCGAATTTGTCGATGGGGATGGTCATGGTCCCGGTGTTCTTGTCTGCCGATTTATGCAGCCCGTCCATGATGGCGGCCGGCACTAAGAAATTGCCGGCTTTTTTCTTCCACTCCAATTCATAATCCATGACCCGTATTGCGGCGGGATCCTTGAGGGCCACCGTGATATCCTTGAGCGCAATGGTCTGGTTTGCTTCAGGCTGCAGGATGGTGGGCGGATCGATGACAACGGGCTCGTTGCGGACTTTTACGATAAACCACTGCCCGTTGTCCTTCGTATCGATGGAGGGATCCGGGTGTTTGTTGTATATCCAGATTTTTATTTCTCCGTCCTGGGGAGGATAGTCCGTTCCCGTTGTGAAAAGGATTTTATAAAAACCGCTTCCCTTGTAAGCTTTCAGGTTCAAATGATCCGATACGGAGTTGGACTCAAGCCAGTGGTCGGAAAATGGCGCCGAAAGATTTTTTCCTTTAAAGGTCACATCGGCCGCCCATCTGCCGTTGCCGACATCGGTCCAGTGCTGCCATGACGTTATGGTTTTCGGCGCCCATTCATAAATTTGCGGCGGGCTGCCGGGCGCGAGAAGATTAAAACGATATTTGGCGGTTTGATCGCCATTGGTGTTTTTTACCCAGAGCGCATAGGAACCGGCGACATTGGATGCGGAAACCGGTAATTTCCCCGTGATGCGATGGGCCGATATTTGCGGATCGTCAACCGACCAGATGTTGCCCCCGGTTTTGGTGTTTTGATAATAGACTTTGCTTTGCGGGTTGAATCCGCCACCCATGATTTCGAACCCCATGGGCTGAGGCTGGGTGGTCATATTCAGGGGCTCGCCGGACGGCGGTATTTCGGTTCCGCGGATCTTGAGTTTGTTTATCCTGACCGGAACATCCTCGGGCGCCTGAACGGTCATTACGGTAAAGACCAAAGAGGTTTTAAAGCCATTGTCTTTTGCCGCCGCCAGAAGATAGCGCCCTTTTGGAAAGTGGTCATTGCCGTTGTGGAACATTTTGATTTCACGGGTTTGATTGGCATTAAACGAAACAGTGTTATAGGGTACAATGATCTCCCGGCCCGGTTGTGCGTCCGGGCATGTGCCCCCATCCAGGGGCTTGCATTTGAAATAAAACGGAAGTGTGACCGGTTTCGGGGTTTTATTTTTTACCTTGACGATGACAGTGATGTATTCCTGGGTGTGCGGGTGGGTGGGATCCGATTTCACGGAGAGAATATCATAGTCCATCAATACAAATTTGCCTGCGGTTTTTGATTGGGTCTTTTGAAGTTGAACTTTTTCGGCCGGCTTCAACTTCAGCCTGGGCTGAACAGTGAAGATGAGCTGTTTTTTATTGTTGTGTTCATTGGATTCTTGGACGGCATTCAGGCTGTCGGCATGCACGCTGATCTTGAACGTACCGACCGGCCATTTTTCCGCCGACATGGACGGCCATGACAAGGCAAGCGATTTTCCGGGATTGAGGGGGGATAGATCGAGTGTCCCATGCATTGAAGACGGACTTTTACCGCCGGACCTGGAGGTACACCGTATTTGTATTTTGCCGGCCCGGGAGGGGGCTTGGCCCCTGTTGACAACCTGAATGTGCAATATGGCGGAACGGCCGACAACATCGCCCTGTTTGGGCGGGCGCGACCATTTTAACGGTTTCAATTCCAGGTCGGGTTTACCCATGACCGCCGGCGCGAGGGATGTCGGGTTCGCCTTTTTCCTGAGCAGCGTTTTGGCCGTTGCTTCGGAAAAAGAAGCATTGGCAAACAGCAGGATGGCAGCGGCAACAGTTACACATGCAAAACACCTCAACAGATTCATAGCAGCTCCTTTTTCAGCATCCGTTGGTTTTGAGCATCATCGCATATATTTGAGTCTCTGGAAAAGAACAAAAGGTTCAATATTTTTTTCCTTGACGGAGAAGGCTCAAACATATTAAGCATCAATCGATGCATAACATATGAAACCTATCAATCCGGAAGTTCGGAATGCCTCCTAAATTCAAATTCACAAAGGAACAAATCATTGAAGCCGCTTTCAAACTCGTCCGCGAAAATGGCTGGAAAGCGCTGACCACCCGTTCCCTGGCACAGGAACTGGGGTCTTCTGCCAGACCGATCTACTCCTTTTTCAATTCCATGGTCGAATTGGAAGAAGAGGTGTCCAAAAAGGGGGTGGACCTGCTTTATCAGTATATGGTCCCGGAGCGGACCGGCGATCCGTGGCATGACCACGGAATCGGGTATGTCCTGTTCGCCCAAAACGAAAAATGCCTGTTCAGAAGTCTGAATGACGAAGATCACATCAAATACTTCAAGGCACACGGCGAGGTCATCTGGGATACCCTCACAAAATCCCTATCCGGTTATCAGCCGTTTAAAGGGCTTACCGATGAGCAGATCTATCAGGTGCAGCTTACCCGCTGGTTGCTGGCACACGGATTAGCCGTCCAGGTGAGCACCCATCAGCCCGGCGTATGGGATGACGAACGCGTTGTGCTCATTATCAAACAGGGCAGTACGGCGATATTGGAGGGATTGAAACAGCAGTTTGGTCCAAAAAGCAAATAGGCGGCCTGACAAAAAGGAGCCGCATCCCGGATTCAATTGTATACGTTGAATGAAAGGGAGGCATCCCATGCATGCAACAACCGATATGGCGTTTGATGACCTGGTCGAACAATATCTTGGAAATCGTTTGCCTGGTGGGATGGCGGCAGCCTTTTCCATGGAGAACCTGTCCGACGAGGCCCGGCATTTTGTGGTCCGCATGTTGTCCCTCATGCGGCGTTCCGGGTATTCCGTGACCGAGTTCAGCCCCCATCTCATGCATTGGATATCGGCAACGGTGCCAAGCATCCTGCCCGGTGCGTGGGGAGGGCGAATCCCGCCGTTGACGCTGCCGGGTCGCCATAAGAAGCTGGACGACTATATTGCCAACGATGAAGTCTGCTCGGTGAACGGACCGCAACTCTTTGTCGATGTGGGATGTGGATTCCCACCGGCCACATCCGCCGATACGGCGGGCAAATTCGAAAACTGGCAGATATACGGCGTTGACCGTTCTTTTGCCGATTACGTTTTATATGACAGCGACGGTCATTACGCCTGCTTTGATAAAAAAGGCCGTTTTCTATATTTCCAGGCCTTGATGAACGCCAGCGGCAGGGCCTTGTATGCGGATCCGGCCGCTGCCCGGAATCGGTTCACCGCTGTTTTTGAAGAACTGTTTCCCATGATGAAATATCCGGAGGGAACGGACAGCGAAACAGTCGAAAAATCCGGGAACAAGCTCATCAGCAACCACATTCGCGATTTCGAGACAGACAATCTTGCCTTCGTCAAATCCGATTTCGCTGAACTCGAGCTTCCGCCTGTCCGCGTGATCCGGTGCATGAATGTGCTCATTTATTATGAGCCAGCCTATAGAAAGCAACTGCTTGATAAGGCCTGTGAACTCTTGGCAGACGGCGGTTTGTTTATTGCCGGAACCAATGGTCTCGGCGTGCAGACCCGATATGCGGTTTATCGGAAAAATAAAGCGGGCCTCATTCTCGATGAATTTGCCTTTGGCCTGGACAACGTGGGCCATATTGTCTTTATGCCTTTTTTTTGCATCCATGAAAATGACCCGGAAGCCCGGCTGTTGGCAGATTTGGCGGGTACCATCAGAAAGGATCAATCCTTCTGGCCTGAATTCAGCAAACGGCAGGATCAGTTGCTGATGCGAAACGGCATCTGCCGAAGAAATTCGCATGGCTTTTTTGATTTTCTAAGTGATGGTATGTCACCCGGTGAATACTTACAAATCAATGCGCGGATATGGCGGTGCATTCAAGCGGAAGGCTTTGTGGATCGTGCGGTGAATACCCTCAGACAATCCGGTTTTGATGCCTGGAAAAATGCTGTGGATGATATTGCCGTTAAACCGTCAACGGATTTGGCTTAGCAGCTGTTTCAAACCTTGCCCCGATCCGCCCATGATTGCAGACTATCTCAGAAATTTGGAAAAGAGGCGGGAAGAATGGATGGGTGATCTTATTGTTCAGTTATACGTTGTTGGTTTTTCGCAATTTCAACTATAGTTTCCAACCGAACCAATCGCCGGTCGTGATCTCGTAGTTCACTTGCCATTTCGGAGAGAACTTTTCCTGCGCGGTCAACCTTATCGGTTAACAACATGACTTCTTTCATTGCCGACATGACATCTTTTAATGTGCTCAAGCTTTCCCCCTTAATTCTAATAGCACCTTTTCCGCATCAGCCAGACCTTTTTCCAAAGATAATTTAGCCCTGGTAGTTGCTGCACTAAGCTCTTTCACAAGCACTGTCAACAATTCCTCGTCTTTGCTCGAAGGTTTGTTCTCGCATCGTTGCCGCACAAGCTGCGATAAACTCACCCCTTCTTTTTTAGCCTCTCTATTTAAAAAAGCCTTAAAATCAGGAGATCCTAATATGGTTATTCTTTCTGTTTTTACTGCCTCTTTCATACCCCATCCTTTCTTTTGTTATCATTCTAATGATCATTATAATGTATGTCAAGCATTCATCCCAAAAAGCCATAATAAGTCCATAATGCGAATCTGCCCGCAATGACTGTAAGTTAGATCCAATGGTGCAGCATTGGACCACATTCCAGCAGATGCTCAACAGCGGCCAAGCCGTCGCCAACCTGGTTACCGATGCGCATATTGCGGCCCTTGCCCTGGAACACGGCTGCACGGTTGCTTCCACGGACGCTGATTTTGCGCGTTTTCCCAAGTTGAAATGGATCAATCCGCTTAGCGGGCTTTAAGATACCCTATATGTTGTGCATCTCCTATGGATAG